>JACQZS010000268.1 GCA_016213725.1 Acidobacteriota bacterium
CCACCGCATTCTCATGGATGGCTTCCCTGGCTACATCCACAGCGGCGACGATTTCGGCGTAAACTCCGGCGGACTGGCGATTACCGAGACCACCATCACCGCGTTCCGCGGATTCGATCACAAAGGAGTGGCCGAATTTGCGCGCGCCCGCCAGGCAATGCAGTACGCTTCCACCATCGACGAGTTCGCCGGCATCATGAAGGACGGAAACAACGGCGGCTATGCCAATGCCTGGCTGGTGGCGGACGTCAACCGGAACGAGATCGCCCGCCTGGAACTTGGCTTGAAACATGTGACGCTCGAACGTTCCAAGGATGGTTTCTTCACCGGCGCCAATTTCCCGGTGAATCCCAAGCTGGCGGCCGAGGAGACCGACTTCCCCGTGAACGATATGTCTGTTAGCGCCAACGCCCGCCGCGTTCGTTGGGATCAACTCATGGCGGAGAGCAAGGGCAAGATCGACGCCGCCGCCGGAAGGAGCTTTCTAGCGGACCACTACGATTCATACGACAGGAAGGCCGACTCGCCCAACGAGCGGACCCTGTGCGGCCATGTGGATCTGTCGCCGCGCGGCCTGAAGCCCTGGCAGGAGAACTTTGGTCCGGCCGGTGCCGTGCAGTCCAAACTCGCCACCGGGGCGATGGTGAAGAAGATGGAACTGGAAGCGGCCCTCGGCCACTCCTGCGGCATAGGATTCAAGGCCGAACCGTTCCTGAGGGCCCATCCGGAGTTCAATTGGATGAAGCCGCTGCTTCGGGATATGCCCTCGCAGCCGTGGACGAAGTTCGCCGCCGAATAGCGGCGAATCAGGCTGCGCGCCAGCGCCGGCCCAGACCCAGTTCCTTCTTCGCGTAATCCAGTCCGCGCAGGACATGGTCTCTTTGCTGGAACTGGACCGCTTCCAGGAACTGCGGCGGCGTCTGGCGGTTCGCCAGGTCTTCAATCACAACGTGGCCTTCATACGGACGCCCCGTGCGCGCCCAATCCAGGAACCGGGCCAGTTCCGCAGCGCGCGCTCCTGGGTAGGACTTCCAGTGGTTCGGATCGAGGTAAGGGATCACCTCCGGCGGCCGGCCCGTGATCGGCTTATTGTAGACGTGCACGTTAGGGCACTTCTCGGCGACGGCTGCGACAAACGTTTTGAAGTCGAAGATTCCTTCCCCCAGCGGGACCCACTGAACGGCCACTCCCTTGGGGTGCATGTAAATTGCCGAGTCGCGCAGGTGAACAGACTGGACGTAGGGCCACAGCGTCTCGAATGTGGTCATCGGGTGTTCGAGCACAAAGACCGGGTTGCCAGTATCCAGGTAGACGCCCGTCACGTCCGTGCCGGCTGCCTCGATTACCTGCCGCAGTTCCCAGGCCTGCAAGTCCTTGTGGACTTCGATGATCACCTTCATCCCGCGGCCGGATAAATCCTGCCGCACGGAACGCAGAATCTTCAACGCCCACTCCACGGATTGCTCTACCGTCGTCGGCAGTGAAGCGCGATTGCTGGCAAGCAGGCCGCGCACGTAGCGCGAACCCATCGCCGCGGCGCGCTCGATATTGCGGCGCAGAGTGGCGATGCTTGTATCCAAGCCTTCGGCGGTCCTGGGTAGCAAACCGCTGCCCCCGGTCTCCAGGTGCAAGCCGAGCCGCTCCGCCGTTTCGCCGACTTCTTTCCAGTGCGCAGGGTCTGCCGCCCGCGGGTCCAGTGAGTCTTGCAGGAAGATGGCGTCGAGCTTCTGTTCGGCGGCGAATCCCAGATGACGGGCGTCGGGCCAGCGGAGCGATCGGAGGCAATAGGTGTTGTAGCCGAGGGGCAGGGGAGCGGCGGGCATCGTAGCCATCATATGCCAAGGCCCGGCTGCAGCGTGTTGCGGCTGCCTCCGGGTTTTCCTCGGGCGGATGCGGATTAGAAGAGCGTTCGCAGCCGCTCCTCGCGGCTGATGATCTGCTTGATGCGCACGCCGTAGTTGCCTTCAATTACAACTACCTCGCCCCGCGCGATCACGCAGTTGTTCACCAGGATCTCTACAGGCTCGGCGATCGAGCGATTCAGCTCCACAATGCTGCCGGTGGTGAGCTTCACGGCGTCCTTGAGCCGCATTTGGGCGCGTCCGAACGAGACGGCGACGGGGAGTTCCACCTCCATCAGCAAGTCGAGCGTCTGCGAGCCGCGGGCCGGGTCTGACCGACCCATGGAGTCCGCTCCTGGTTGTGTATCCGCAGAGGGCTCCAGCGCGGCCAGCAGCGCGGAGCTGCCCGCCAGCCAGGCCTTGCCCAGCACTCCTCGCCTGGCCATCACCTCGACTGCGTGCCATTCCAGGTGTTCAGGCAGGATGTCCTGCGCACTGCCTGCTTCCAGGCCGACTTCCATCTGGAGCCGCGTGCCGATGGCGGATGCCAGCCGGGAGAGCGACTGCTGCAGCACTTCGAGAAACGTGCTGCGGATGTCCGCTTCATCCGCATCCTCAATTCCGGCGGCGGTCAGCACCTGCTGGCCGGCTTCGCGCCACAGAGCCTCGCTCACCACCAGCCACAGCGCCGCCTCCGGCGCGGGGTTTAAGGGCTGCATCCACCACAGGTCCCCGCCTGCGGTGCTGGATGGAATGCTGCTGTCGACGCGGTTGGCGCGCGCGTCGGCGCCCGTCATGGCGCTGATCGATGGGCCCAGTTGCTCCGCCCAGTGCTCTGCCAGCCATTGGCCTTCCGCGTTCATGGAGACCTCCTCTGCTTTGACACTTCCGGCTTCAACGTCCGCGCTCCGACGGCCACTTCTTCCTCATGAAGGCGCGCAGTCTGAGGATCGCCTGTGTCTTCAGTTGAGACACCCGGGATTCGTGCAGCTTCACGATGCGCGAGATTTCGCGCAGCGTCATTTCTTCCTTGTAATAAAGGCCCAATACGGTCCGTTCCACGTACGGCATGCGGGCGATGGCCTGCGCCAGCAGCTTTCTGAGCTCGTTGCGCTCGAACAATTGGTTCGGCCAGTCTTCTTCCTTGTCCGCGACAAAGCGCAGTAGGTCCCGGCCCTCTTCCTCTGCCGGGTGGTTCTCCAGGCTGCCCATGTTCAGTCCACGGATCTCCACCAGCCATTCGTGGTACTCCTCCAGCGAGGCGCCCATGGCAGAGGCGATCTCTTCTTCCGTGGGTGCGCGCTTCAACTGCTGCTCCAGGCCGGCGATGGCCTGCTCGATCTGCTTGCTGCGCCTCCGCTGCTGCCGTGGCGCCCAATCCAGGCCCCGCAGGCTGTCCAGGATTGCCCCGCGGATCTTGTATTCGGCATACGTGCGGAGTTTGACGTTGTGTGAGGCGTCGAACTTGTCGATGGCTGAGATCAGGCCGACCACTCCCGTGGAGACCAGATCCTCCAGGCTGACGCTCTCCGGCAGCCGTTCGTGGATGCGCCGGGCGATCAGGCGCACTTGCGGCAAGTGGTCCAGGATGAGCTTTTCGCGTTCCGCGGCGTCTTGCGGTGCGGAGGCCAGGTAAGGGTTCATTGCGGATGCCTCGAGGTTTGGAGTACTCATGCCGATGCTCCGAGGGCCATGGGAGAGCTGGAGAGCAGGTGCAACAACGCGGGCAGGGTGGCCGGCTGCAGATCCTCCGGGATGCGCTGGCCGCTGCAGAGGAACGACACCGGTTTGCCGCTAAGCATGGCCGCGGCCAGGCAGCCCCCTGCCGCACTGGTCTCATCCAGCCGCGAGAAGATCAGTTTTGCAGCGCCGAAAGGCTCCCACCAGTTCAGGGCCTCCAGCAGGTCGGGAGTCCGCGTGGTCGCAGGCAGTACCAGCTGCACTTCGATCTCCGCTCCCGTGTGAAGCCAACTGGCCCACAGCCGGCAAGCCTCCAATTCGTTCCTGCCGAAACCGGGTGTGTCGATCAGGATCAGTTCTTTGCTGCGGTGTTCTTCGAGCAGTTGA
>JACQZS010000269.1 GCA_016213725.1 Acidobacteriota bacterium
TCCGGCGCGCCCAGGCCAACACCCTTGATGCCCCACTCATCGGCGTATTGCTTGCCCACCTGGCGGCTCTCAAAGGCGTTGCCGTTGTAGTTCAAGCCGACTTGCAGGTGGTTCAACATGGAGGGGTTGATCACCCAGTCGTGGACGGCGTTCCAACTGTAGCCGCGCCGCTGCTGGCGGATGGAGCGGGAGAGGGGACCGCCGCCGTCAGGATCGAGCAGCGACCAGACTTCGCTGACGTTTTCCTGGAAATTCCTCGGGAAGCCGTGTTTGTAGTAGTAACCCGAAACCTTGTGGGCGTTGGTGAAGGAGTGGTCGATTTTGATCGAATAGGTTCGCGCGTCCATGCGGTTCTGATTGGAGGTGTAACTGTTCAGCGTCAGGTTGGAGTTGACGGGCTGGTACCACTTGTTGAAGACGCCGGCGAAATTCTTGGCGACGGCCGAGAGACGGCTGGCCGGGATGATGTTGCCGTTGAACGGGTCGGCCACATAACGCGAGCCCACCATGCGCAACGTGGAGGGATCGTAGATGGTTCCCTCATTCACGGTGCGGCCCAGCGCGTCGGTGCCCACCTGGTTGGAGTTGCGCAGGCGGCTGAGGTCTCCGTTCCACATTTCGGGCTGCGGCACGTTGCGCGAGAGCGTTCCGGGGCCGGAGGTGGCTAGCAGGAAGCGCTCGGCCGTGAAGTAGAAGAACGTTCGATTGCGGCCGTTGTAGACCTTGGGGATGATGACTGGTCCGCCAACGGCGCCTGCGTAGTTCTTCTGGCGGTCCATGGGCCGGCGGAAGGCCTGGTTGTTAGGATCTGCCGCGAGCAGACGATTGTTGTTCCAATCGTTGGCGTGCAGGAACTCGTTGCGCAGAGTGTAGAAGCCCGAGCCATGGAACTGGTTGGTACCGGACTTGAGCGTGAAGCTCATGGTGCCACCGCTCTGGCGGCCGTTTTCCGCCGTGGCGGTGCCGGTGGTGACGGTCAGTTCCTGGATTGCCTCCGCAGAGACGCTGGCCTCGGCGAAGTCGCCCGGCAGGAATCCGGCGAGATTGGTCATGCCGTCGATGAGGACGCCCGCGCTGGCGCCGGGAGTGCCCTGGATGGACATGGTGTAGTCGGAGTTTTTCACGCCCGGCACGAGAGCCGCCGCGAAGACGGCCATGTTGCGGCCACGGCCTCCAAAGGCCAGCGGGAGGGTAGCGAATACCTTGGAGGTGACGCTCTCGGCGGTCTGCGACGATTCGGTTTGGAGCAGCGGAGCCTCGGCCGACACCGTGATCTTTTCGGTCAGTTGCCCCACCTCGAGCACGACGTCAATCCGGGCGATCTGGCCAGAGAGGAGATCCACACCATCGCGGACGAGGGTTTTGAAGCCGCTGGCGGCGTAATTGATCGAATACTGGCCGACGGGCAGGGCGCTGATGGTATATGTCCCGGTTTCGTTGGCTGTCGCGTCGTAGGTCACGCCGGTTTCGATGTGCCGGGCTTTGACTGCCACGCCGGGCGCTGCAGCTCCGCTGCTGTCGGTGACGACGCCAGTGATGGAAGCCCGGCCGACTTGGGCGGGCAGCGGCGTAAGCATCCCCGCCGGGATGAACAGGGCGAGGAAGAACAGGATACTGCGCGTTGAGAACCTCATCGAGTGATTGACTCCTTCCACGTGGACTGCCAGGCAAGTAACCGAACTGGCACCGTTTCTGGACTCTGAAGCAGCGGATGCCCGGCGGAGCATTGACGTCATTGAATGTAAATGGATGATCCTGCCCTAACAAGGCTAAACCGGTGAATGGCCTGGTAAGTGGTTTACTGTCAAGGGCGTTAATACGTTAACGTTCACACCCGAAAGCCGCCGCTAACGCTTTCGGCGCGGAGCGGAGAACGTTTCAGCAAGACCACTGTCTGTGGGCTTCCTGACCTGAGAAGGTTCGAGTACAATAGCCGTCGTGCCGCAACTCACGCCAAGCCAGGACGGGTATTCGGCGGAACGGGCCGAACTGGAAGCGGTGCTTGCGTCTAAGATCTTCACCCGCGCTCCGAACCTCTCCAAGATTCTGGCCTACATCTGCGACCGGCACTTCGCGGGCGACGAGGGGAGCATCAAGGAATATACGATCGCCGTGGAGGCGCTGAATCGCGGGCCCGACTTTCAGCCCAGTAGCGACAGCATCGTGCGGGTGGAGTTTTCGCGACTGCGCCGGCGGCTGATCCAATACTATGCGGAGGAGGGCCAGGATCATTCGATCCTCCTGCAAGTTTCGGAGAGCGGGTACACGCCGCGCTTCGTTTCGCGCTCGGAGTTGACGCTACGCGGCGCCACGGATCCCCAACCGGGGGACGGCGCGGGGGCGCCGGCCGCACTCGGCACGAATCCGCCCGCCGGAGTCCGGTCCGCGCCGTGGAAGCTCTGGCACACGCTCACCGGGCTGCGCTCCGCCACTCTGTACGTGATACTGGCTGCCGTTGTGATGGCGGCGGCGTTCACAATCCGCAATTTCGCGCATGAGACCGCGGCAAGAAATTCGCAGGCGGCCGTCGCCGCGAGCATTCCGGCCGCGGAGGAATCCGGGGCGATCCGGATCGCAGCAGGTTCTTCCATGACCAAGTTCGTGGATTCGAGCGGGCAGGCCTGGCAGGCCGACCGCTGGTTCGAGGGCGGCACCAGCATTGAGCGGCCAGATCACCGAATCAATGGAACGTTCGACCCGCACCTGTACCGCACGGCGCGCCAGGGGCGGTTCCGCTACCGGATTCCCGTCAAGGCCGGCGAATACGAACTGCGGCTGCATTTCGCCGAGATCGTGCATGGTGTGAACATTCTGGAGTCGGGGGGCGAGGGGCTGCGGCGCTTCGACGTAGCGCTGAACGGGCGTCAACTGCTCGAAGGTCTCGACATCGCCAGCGACGCCGGCGGCCCGGACACGGCCGACGAGAAGATTTTCCCGGGCATCGTCATGGCGAAGGATGGTTTTCTGGAACTGGATTTCAGCCCGTTCCGCAGCGAGGCGTTGCTGAGCGGAATAGAGATTCTGCCCTCGGCCGGAGGGAAGATGCGGCCAGTGCGAATCGTCACCGGCTCACGCGTACATTACGACGCCAAGAACGGTTTCTGGGGCGCAGACCGCTACTTTCGCGGCGGCACGGTGGCGCGCCGCTGGTCGTCCGTCCGGGCGGATGAGCCGAATCTCTACGCCACCGAACGGTGGGGCAACTTCACCTACTCGATTCCCGTGGCGAAGGGCAAGTACACGCTCACGTTGAAGTTCGCCGAATCCTATTTCGCGCAGCCGAACGCACCCGCCGGCGCGCGCATTTTCGACGTCTTCCTCAACGGTGTCACGGTACTCCATAACTTCGACATTCTGAAGGAAGCGGGCAGCCCGAACCGCGCCTTGGACAAGGTGTTTCACGGACTGACCCCCAACGCACAGGACAAACTGATCATCTCCTTCGTGCCCGTGCGCGACTACGCGATCCTCAACGCCATCGAGGTGATTCCGGAATAGCGGCTGCGGCCCGCCGCTTTCGCGCCGGGGACAATATCCAGCGGCGCAGGGCCCCGACGCGCGTTCCCGTGGGTCGCTTCCCTGCCCTGCGGCTCCGCGGAAGCCGGAGGCTCAGGCGGGCTTGAGGACGCTGCAGACGGAGGCGCAGAGGGGGCCTCCGATGTTGAAGGTGGCGGCGGCGCGGGGGTTGGAGACCTGGAGCGCGGCGGGGACTTTGCCTGTGAGTTGCCAGGCGCACCAGCCGATCATGGCGACGCCGGTGGCGCCGATGGGGTGGCCTTTGGCCACGAGGCCGCCGGAGGTGTTGATGGCGCATTCGCCTTGCGGGCGGGCCCGGCCATCGAGCCAGTACCTGGTTCCTGCTCCGGGATCTGCCTTGCAGAGCACTTCGGTGCCCAGGGCGGCCATGACGGTGAAGCAGTCGTGGATTTCGGCGACGTTGATGTCGCGAGGCGAGAGGCCGGCCATGGCGTAGGCAGTTTGCATGGCGCGCATGGCGCCGCGGGGGCGGAGGACGTCGCGGTGGGCGCGGCTGAGGGGATCGGTGGCCTGGCCCCAGCCGGCGATTTCCACGGCGTCCTGTTTGGCGACGCCGAGCTTGGCCAGGCCCTCTTCGGTGGCGAGGATGAGGGCGGCGTAGCCGTCTGTGATCTGGGAGCAGTCGTAGGTCTTCAGCGGGAGGCCTTCGACGACATAGCGGTTGATGCCTTCGATCTTCATGGCCTGGTCGAGCGTGAGCTGGACCTTGTTCATCTGGGCGTAGGGGTTCAGGCGGGCGTTCGAATACTCTTCGACGGCGATCTGGGCGAAATGCTCCTCAGGAATGCCGTATTCCGCCATGTACGCTTGCATGATTTCGGCGAAGATGTGCGGAAAGACGAAGAGTTTCCCTTCGCGCTCATCGGGGTGGGAGAAGTAACCGAGCACCTTGCCGATGAGCTTGCCATCCATTTTGCCTTCGCCGTCACGCATCTTTTCAAAGCCGACGGCGATGCCGGTGTCGCCGAGGCCGAGTTGGAGCTTCTGAATGACACTGAGGACGGCCTGGCCGCCGGAGGCGCAGGCGTTTTCAACGGCTTCGATCGGTTTGGCTTCGAGGCCGGGCACTTCGGCGAGGAGGCCGGCGAGCAGGCCCTGTTCGTTGAGGGTGAAGTTGCAGGCGGCGCCGACGCTGGCGACGTCGAGCGCGGCAGGATCGGTTCGGATTTCGCCGCAGGCGCCATCCACGGCGGCCTGAATGATCTGCGGCACGCGCATGTCGAGGAGCTTGCCGAATTCGGATTGATGGTAGGAGGCGATATAGATCTTCTTCATGGCTAGGTACCCGTGACGATGCCGCCGTCGACGGAGAGGACGGCGCCGGTGACGAAGGAGGCGGCGGAAGAGGCGAGCCAGAGGTAGGCTTCGGCGATCTCTTCAGGCCTGCCGAGACGGCCGAGCGGAGTGTGCTGGCGCATGCCGTCGAGGACTTTTTCGGGCATGGCGGCGAGAATTTCGGTGGAGATGAGGCCTGGGGCGACGGCGTTGACGCGGATGTTGTGGCGGCCGAACTCGCGGGCCCAGGTTTTGGTCATGCCGATGACGCCGGCCTTGGAGGCGACGTAGTTGGTTTGGCCGAAGTTGCCGTAGAGGCCGACG
The DNA here is from genome assembly GCA_016213725.1 of Acidobacteriota bacterium. GTDB lineage: Bacteria > Acidobacteriota > Terriglobia > Bryobacterales > Bryobacteraceae > Paludibaculum. The sequence continues at coordinate 5,137 of JACQZS010000269.1, forward strand.
ACGGAGGTGGCGTTGAGGATGACGCCGCCGCCTTGGGTGATCATGTGCGGGACGACGGCGCGGGTGCAGACGAAGACGCCGCGGAGGTTGACGTTGATGACGGCGTCAAAGGCCTCATCGGACATGGAGGAGACGACGGCGCCGTCTTTCGTCTTGACGAGCATGCCGTCGCGCAGGATGCCGGCGATGTTGACCAGGACGTCGATGCGGCCCCATCGCTGGATGACTTCGGCGGCGGCGGCTTCCACCTGGGCGGCGTCGCGGACGTCCACCTTTTGGGCGAGCCAGTCCGGAGGGTACTCGGGTTGAGAGACATCCCAGGCGGCGATGCGGCAGCCTTCGGCGGCGAAGCGCGCGGCGGTGGCGCGGCCGATGCCGGCGGCGGCGCCGGTGACGACGACGACTTTGCCGGAGAGAGCGGTATCGATCACAGTACGGCCTCCACAGTTGAATGTAGCGCGGGCGGAGTACTATTGGGGATCTTCGCCGAGGGCCGAACGGACGTAGGCAAGGAGTTCTGCGGGCTCGTGGGCTCCGGCCTGGATGACGGCGGAGGGGCCGGGGCTGTCGGGGGCCCAGCGTTCGAACATGCGCTGGCTGGCCTGGCCGGCAAAGACGCAGATGAGCGGGATGCCAAGAGCGGCGGCGACGTGCTGGCCGGCCGAGTCGTAGCCGACGAAGAGGGAGCTGGCGGCGATCATGGCGGCGAAGGAGGCGAAGCTGCCTTCGTGGATGCCTATGCGGTCGGCCGAAAGGCTGGTGCGTTCGATGGCCTGGCGGACGCGGGTCTCCTCTTCGCTGCCGGGTGCGCCGGCGTCGACCATGACGAGTGAGCCGGCATGGGCGAGGAGCTTGAGGAGTTCTTCCTCGAAGGGATCGGCCACGCGTTTGGCCGGGTTCTCGCCGACGCCGAGGCTGACGGTGGTGACGGGCTGGGAGCCGAAGTCGTAGTGGAACTTGGGATGGAGCCAGGGCTGCGCGTCTTCGACGCCAAGCACGTCGCGGACCCACTGCTGAGTGAGCTGGGAGAGCGACGCGGTGGAGTCTCCGCCGTAGGAGCGGCTCTCGAAGAGGTAGTGATTCTCGGCGGGGCAGATGGGGAGCAGGCCGAGTTGGGTGAGGCGGGAGTCGGGATCGAGAACTAGGGCGTGGGGCTGGGAGAGGGCGGATTTGAGGTCGTGGTAGGCGCCGAGGCGGTCTGCGAGGATGGCGCGCCGGCCGTAGTTGACGGGGAGGTGACGGAGGCCGGGAGAGTGCTCAAAGAGCTGGAACGCCTTTTCGGGTCCGGCAAACCAGAGGCGGGCATCGGGGAAGCGCTGGCGGGCGGCGTCGAGGACGATGGAGGTGATGGCGACGTCGGCGCCGAGGGTGACGCGGGAGAGGACGTAGATGTCGGTGGGGGTTTTGGTGACGGGGCGGACCTGGCGGACGGTTTGATAGCGCGCGACGAGGGCGGCGGGGTCGAGTTCGGGCAGGGCCTGGTGGATGACCTGGGAGAAGAGCTGCGCGTAGACATCGCAGAGGCGGGGGTCGAAGAGATCGGCCAGCCGCTCGACGAGGATGGAGAAGAGGGCGCGTGTGGCGGCGGCGGCACGCGGCTCGTCGTCGTCGAGGGCCTCTTCGACGAGGAGGGCGAGGACGTCTTCGGGCCAGCGGCTGCCGCGCAGGCAGTGGTTCAGCAGCTCAACGGCGAGTTCACTCGGCGAAATACTTGCCAACGATCAGCTCCAGCTTCTTGTAGGTGGCGGGGGGCACGGTCTTCTTGTCGGTAATGAGGGCGAATTGGAGGGCCTGGCCGCAGCCGCAGGGGCGCTCGCCGTCGAGCAGGCGGACGGCTGCGGCGACAACCTTGGCGGCGTTTTCGGCGTTGTGGGTGAGGTTGCGGATGATGTCGGCGACGGTGACGGCGTCGTGATCGGGGTGCCAGCAATCATAGTCCGTGACCATGGCGATGGTGGAGTAGCAGAGTTCGGCCTCGCGGGCGAGCTTGGCTTCCTGGAGGTTGGTCATGCCGATGACGTCCATGCCCCAGGAGCGGTAGAGGTTGGATTCGGCCTTGGTGGAGAAAGCGGGGCCTTCCATGCAGAGGTAGGTGCCGCCGAGCTTGGCGGGGACGCCGGCCTGGTGGCAGGCCTGGTGGAGCTGCCTGGCCAGGTGGTGGCATACGGGATCGGCGAAGGACATGTGGGCGACGAGGCCCTCGCCGAAGAAGGTGGAGATGCGGCCGCGGGTGCGGTCGACGAACTGATCGGGGATGACGAAATCGAGGGGCTTGTGCTCTTCCTTGAGGCTGCCGACGGCGGAGAGGGAGATGATCTTCTCGACGCCGAGCTTCTTGAAGCCGTAGATGTTGGCGCGGAAGTTGAGTTCAGAGGGGCTGATGCGGTGGCCGCGGCCGTGGCGGGCCAGGAAGGCGACGGTTTTGCCCTCGAGTTCGCCGACGACGTAGGGGTCTGAGGGGTCGCCGAACGGGGTGTCTACCTTCACCTCGCGCTGGTTGGTGAAGCCGGGCATGGAGTAGAGCCCGCTGCCGCCGATGACGCCGAGCCTGGGCGCCGGAATAGGAGTGCTGTCAGCCATCCTTTGATGATGCCTCAGGGGGATTGGCCGACGCTAGTGGACCCGTTAGGAGATCTCTTCGCGGGTGGGGTCCCAGGTGATGGAGCGGCCCTGGCGGTAGCTTTCGACGGCCATGCGGCAGGCGATGGAGGTGCGGAAGCCGACTTCGAAGGGACAGTTGGGTTCGGCGCCGGAGCGGACGCAGTCCATGAAGTTGAGCATGTGCGCGTTGGGCGCGGCAGTGGCGGCTCCGAGCTTTTCGGGGCGGTCCTTGATGTTGACCTTCTGCGGGGTGTAGCGGATCTGGGAAGCCTTCTGGATGGTGCCTTCGTCGCCGAGGACGTCTTCGCCGGCGCCGAGCTTGTCATTGCCGAAGCCGGAGTTCCAGCTGATGAGCATCTCTTCGGGCTGCTCGAGGGTGGTGCACATCGTGTCGGGCACTTCGCGGCCGTCTTTCCAGAGATAGATGCCGCCGGTCATGGTGACCTTGGTGGGTACTTTGAGCTTGAGGGCCTTGTACCAGAAGGAGACCTGGTGGCACATGTTCTCGTAGACGTTGCCTCCGGAGTAGTCCCAATAGAAGCGCCAGTTGATGTAGCGGTTGGCGTCGAAGGCGCGGTCGGGGTTGTCGCCGAGGAACTGCTTCCAGAGGATGTTTTCCGCGTTCATGTCCGGATAGATGGGGCGGGACCACTGCGGCTTGCCGTGCGGGGTGTTCCGGTACATGGTCATGTGGATGGCGGTGATCTTGCCCATGGGCTGCTCTTTGAGCATCTGGAGGGCGTCGGTCATCTGGCCGGAGGAGCAGGACTGGTGTCCGATCTGGACGGTGCGGCCTTTGGCGTTCTGGAAGGCCTCGCGCATCTTCTTGGCATGGGCGACGGTGAAGGCCATCGTCTTTTCCTGGTAGACGTGCTTGCCGGCGGCGAGGGAGGCTACGAAGTGCTCGCAATGGAGGTGCTGGGGAGTGGCAATGAGGACCGCGTCGATGCTCTTGTCTTCGAGCAGGTAGCGGTAGTCCATGTAAGTCTTGACGTTGGGGGCGATGGCCTTCACTTCTTCGAGGCGGCGGGTGTAGATATCGGCGGCGGCCACGAATTCGGTATTCGGGCAATTGATGGCCCAGCGGAGGATCTCCTGGCCACGGGCGCCGGGCCCGATGATGCCGAAGCGGATGCGGTCGTTGGCGCCGAGGACGGAAGTCGGCGAAGCAAGAGTAGTAGCGAGGCCGGACGCAACGGCGCTGATGAAGTTACGGCGGGAGTCCATGCCTGCATCATATCGAACCCTGCGGAGTCAGGGTCGGTTCTGGCAGAATAAATGGACACTGGAAGCACCATGACCGAGCTGACGCCGGCCACCACGCAAGAGATTGCCGAAGCACTGAAATCCGCTCAAGCCACCGGCAAGCGCATAGAGCTGCGCGGCGCGGGCTCGAAGGCGCGCATGGGTGGACCAATTTCCGACGCGGAGATGCGCGTGTCGATGACGGGACTGCACGGCGTGCTGCAATACGAGCCGAAGGATCTGACGATCAGCGTGCAGGCAGGGATGCGCTGGAAAGAGCTGACCGAACTGCTGGCAAGAGAGCGCCAGATGGTGCCGCTGGACCCAGCCTGCGCGGCTGCGGCGACGGTGGGCGGCGTAGTGTTGACGAACTCGGCGGGGCCGCGGCGGCGGCTGTATGGGACGGCGCGGGACATGGTGATCGGGATGACGTATGTGACCATGGACGGCGCGGTGGCGCAGTCCGGCGGGATGGTGGTGAAAAACGTGGCCGGGCTGGATGTGCAGAAGGCGCTGATTGGGAGCTTCGGAACGCTGGCGGCGGTGGCAGTGATCAATTTCAGAGTGGCGCCGGTGCCGGAGTCCACGCGGACCTTCGTGCAGAGCTTCAAAACGGCAGCCGGAGCGGTGTCGGCACGGGACAGGATTTTGTCCAGCCCTCTGCAACCGGCGGCGTTGGACGTATTGAACCCGGCGGCGGCGCGCGGGTGCGGTCTGGAAGATTGGAGCGTGGCGCTGCGGGCCGGTGGCGGCCCGGCGCTGTTGGGCCGCTACCAGAATGAACTGGGCGGAGCGAGAGTATTCGAAGGCGCTCCGGAGGCGGCGCTGTGGGCGGCGATTGAAGAGTTTGCTCCGGGGCAGAGGTATGTGGTGAAAGCGGGGCACCCGCTGGCGGCGCTGGGTGCGGTGATGGAAAGCGAGGCGGACCGGGTGGTTTCGCGGGCGGCGACAGGGGTGACGTACTTGGGGTTCGATTCACGAGAAGGTGTGGAGCGGCACTTGAGAGCGACGGCGGCCTCTGGATGGTCGCAGGTGGTGGAGTGGTCGGAACACGACCTCGGCGAGTACTGGCCGAACGCGGGGATCGACTTGGAGTGGATGAAGAAGTTGAAGGCGTCGCTGGACGCCGGTCTGCTGCTGAACCGGGGGAGGTTGTATGGCCGCATCTGAAGTGCCCGCCTTCCCTCCGGTGTTGGAGAACCGCCACGCGGAGGCGCCGCTAGGCATCGACCTGGACAAGTGCATCCACTGCGGGATGTGTCTGAACGCCTGCCCGACGTATCGCGAGCTGGGCGTGGAGATGGATTCGCCGCGCGGGCGCATCTATCAAATGGTGCAGGTGGCGACGGGGCAGATGGAGCCGGGGCCGGCCTATCGGGAGCATTTGGACCTGTGCCTGGCCTGCCGGGGCTGCGAGAGCGCTTGTCCTTCAGGCGTGCCGTATGGGCGGATGATTGAGGCGGCGCGGGCGGAACTGGAAGCCCAGCGGCAGTACAGCCCGGCGGCACGGGCGTTGCGCGGATTTTTCTTCGAACGGTTCTTCACGTCGCGCGGCTGGCTGAAGGCTGCGGGCACGCTTCTGTATTTGTACGAAGCCACCGGCATCCGGGCGATTGCACAGGGCAGCGGAATCTTGAAGTTGCTTGGGAAGCTGGGGCGGATCGAGCACCTGGCGCCGTCGGCGGAGCTGCCGTTCTTCTTCGACCAGATCGGGAAGACCTTCCCCGCCGTGGGCGAGCGGCGCAAGCGCGTGGCGCTGCTGGCGGGCTGCATGGCGAACTTCACCTCGGCGAGGTTGAACGAGGCGACCATCCGCGTGCTGCAGCGGAACGGCTGCGAAGTAGTGGTGCCGGAGGCGCAGACCTGCTGCGGCGCTCTGCACGTGCATTCGGGGTGGAAGGAGAAAGCCCGGGAATTGGCCAGGCGGAACGTAGACGCATTCCTGCACGATTCGATCGACGCCGTGATCACGAACGCGGCGGGCTGCGGATCGACGCTGAAGGAGTACCACGAACTACTGGAGCACGATGCGGCGTATGCGGCAAAATCGCGCACATTTGTGGCAAAAGTGCGGGATATTACGGAATTTCTGGCGGAAATCGGGCTGCGAGAGGGCATGGGCGAGCTGCCGGTGACGATTACCTATCAGGATTCGTGCCACCTGGCGCACGGACAGAAGATCCGGCAGGCGCCGCGGGATCTACTGAGGTCGATTCCCGGAGTGACCTATAAAGAACTGCCGCTGGCCGACCTATGCTGTGGCAGCGCCGGCATTTATAATATCGTCCACGACGAGATTGCGGACTCGCTGCTCAGGAAAAAGATGCACCTGGTGAACGCGACGGGCGCCACGACGGTGACGACGGCGAACGTGGGTTGCGCCATCCAGCTGAAAGCGGGCGCGGAGCGCTACGGGCACGGCCAGCGGGTGCTGCACGTGGTGGAACTGCTGGACGAGGCCTACCGCAAAGCGACGCGCGGCAACTGATCCGTATCACAACCGTCCGCCTCCACGCCGCTGCAGTTCTTCAGATCAGTGTGCCATTTCCACAGTTCATAGATCACGGGATAGACCAGAAGTTCGAGTAGAAACGAGGAAAAAACGCCTCCAACCAACGGCGCGGCAATGCGCTTCATGACGTCAGAGCCCGTGCCGACAGCCCAGAGAACCGGGACGAGGCCAATGAAATCCGTAGCCACGGTCATGAATTTCGGCCGGATGCGTTTGACGGCACCTTGCACGATGGCTTCGCGCAGATCAGTGCGGCTCTTGAGCCGCAGACTATTACGGGCTTCGGCATAAGCCAAGTCCAGATACAGGAGCATGAAGACTCCGGTCTCGGCATCGACCCCCAGGAGTGCGATGAGGCCCACCCAGACCCCAACGCTCATGTTGTAGCCGAGATAGTAAAGGAACCAGATAGCACCGATCGCCGAGAATGGAACGGCGAGGACTACGATCGCGGTCTTCGCCAGAGACCGCGTGTTGAGATACAGCAGCAGGAGAATCACACTGGCGGTCAGGGGCAGGACCAAGGTGAGCCGCTGATTGGCGCGTTCCATGGCCTCATACTGTCCGCTCCAGGTAGTGGTGTAACCAGGAGGAAGCTTCACCTTAGACCGCAGAATCTCGCGCGCTTCGGCTACGTAAGTACCCGGATCGCGGCCGGCGACATCGACGTAGACGTAAGCGGTGAGGAGACCGTTTTCGTTGCGAATCATCGCCGGGCCGTCGGAGGGGCGGATCTGGGCCAACTCCGAGAGAGGAATCTGCCGGTCGCCGCCGGCCGAGACGAGAATCCGGCCGAGTTCGCCGAAGTCGGACCGAAAATCGCGCAGGTATCTGACGTTGATGGGATAGCGAGCGCGGCCGCTGATCACCGTAGAGACGTTCTCGCCGCCGATGGCGTTTTGCACAGCGGCCTGCGCCTCTTCGAGCGCTAGTCCGTAGCGGGCCAGAGCCTCTCGGTTCCAGTCGATATCGAGAAAGAAACCCTGCGCGGAGCGTTCGGCGAAGACGCTGCGGGTGCCCCGAACGGCGGGGAGCGCGGCCTCGATCTGGCCGCCGATCTCCTCGATTTTGGCCAGATCGTCGCCCTGCACCTTCAGCCCAACGGGCGTACGGATTCCTGTGCTCAGCATGTCGATGCGCGCCTTGATAGGCATGGTCCAGGCATTGGAGAGGCCGGGCATGTTGAGCGCGCGGTTGATCTCATCCACTAGCTGTTCAGGCGATATCGAGTCGGAAAGGATCCTGCGGAAGAGAGGTTTGCTCCACTCCGGAGCGCTGGAGTAGAAGACCGGTCTGCGCCGCCACTGGGAACGCGGCTTGAGCGTGACCACCGTTTCAAACATCGAGAGCGGCGCCGGATCCGTGGCGGTATCGGCGCGCCCGGCCTTGCCAA
>JACQZS010000265.1 GCA_016213725.1 Acidobacteriota bacterium
AGTCGAACGAGGTGATGCGGTCCGACGGCAGCCCGAACCGCTTCATCAGGCGCAGGTCGCCGTGGCAGCGGCCGCAAGTGTCGGGGACGCTGGCTGCGAAAACCGTCGAACGCGGGTCCTTCGCCCGCAGGATCCGGTGGCCGCCATGGCAATCCGTACACACGGGAGCGCCTTGAATCCCGGCGAGCACCGCCTTGCCGTGGACGCTTTTCTGGAAGTGCTGCGTCTCCTTTTCGTGGCACATCCCGCAGGTTTCAGGCACGCTCCGCCGAAAACTGTCGGTCAGCGCCACCGTCACCTCGTGCGTGGCGCCATGGCAGGTGGAACACTCCGGGGCGGCGCCGTTTCCTTTTCTGATCTGCTGCGAGTGCTCGCTCATCTCGTACTCGCGCACGGCCCCCTCGTGGCAGGTGACGCACTGCGGCTTGGGCTGCTTTTCCGGATGCGGATACTCTTCGTGCTTCAGGTGGCACGTGGCGCACGCCACCTTGGCGTGGGCGGACTTGCCCAGCTTCGCTTCCACCTCGTGACAGTCTGCGCAGACTGAGTTCGGCACGGGGCCCTTGCGAGCCGGCGCGGCTTCCGCCGCCAGATTCTGCACCGCCGCCAAGGCCAGCAGAGCAAACAACAATCCCAATCGCTTCATCGTCATCCTTCTCGCGCCGCAAACCCCTCCGCTCGGGCGCTATTGCCTAGTTGTTGGAGCCGGCCTCAGGCCCAAGCTCACCTCATCTCACCACTTGCCTAACCCAATCCCACCTTCGAAGTCGATTCCCAAAGCTGCAGCCCGTAGATGATGGCCAGAGCGGCGCCGCTCACCGCGAGGAGTACCGTGAGGATCTTGCCCCAGCGGTCGATGGAATCCAGCTTCTTGGCCGTCACTACCTGCTCGCTCACGCTGGCTTCTCCACCGCTCAGATGGATCGAATCGTCCTCGTGGGATGAAACTGATTTCCGGGCAATCGCCAGCACGATCACAATGACCGCGAGTACAGACCAAGCAATCGCATAAGGAAGAAGGTTCAACATGTTGGGTTCACCTCGTTCTATTGCTGCCGGCGGCCTCGCCGGCTTCGTCACGAACTCACCCATTCAGGCGCTCCCGGCTTCAAGACCGTTACAGCCTGGTCTGACCTCCGGGCTCTTGTTTTTGTCTCGCGGTACCGGAGCGCAGGCACGTCGCCAGCACTGCCAAAACCACGGTGTTTAACGAATCCTGCTCCGAAAGCACGGAATTGACTCCCGCTTCCCAGGCCTTCTTCAAGTTCTGGGGCTCGCTTCGCGTAATCAACACGATCCGGTCGGCATTGATCAACGGTCTCGACAGGCATTCGAAGCGCTCCGAGTCCATCACCACGACACAGGCCTCGACGCAATCCGGGCACTCGACGCAGTAGACCGGCACATGCGTGCTCCGCGCCAACAGGACGCGTAGCGTGTCCGACTTGGCGGCGTCACTCAGTGCAATCTGGATCGATTCCATACGAGAGCTTCATTTTTGTCCTTGCAATCGAAAGTCCAGAAGCCGCGCATGAATAAGACTTTGTTATCTTTAATCAATTCATCGACTTACAGGAGAAGACTTGGCGCACGCCTTCGGTGTGCAAGGCTCTGCCTCCCCCAAGATTGGGGGAATTGACCCAATTTTCCCGTCCTGCCCTTTGCTCTTCGCCCCTCCGGGCAATACAATGATTCTGTATAGGGGCATATGGCGAAACTCTCCTCCAAGTGGCAAAACGCCGCCGTGTTGGGCCACGTGTTCGACCAGCTCTCAGACGCGCTGGTGCTCTACGACACGTCTCACATCATCACCGGCGTCAACCTCGCCGCCGAACGTCTCTTCGACATGAGCGCCGAAGAGCTCGTCGGCAAGGACTGCCATGAGATGTTCCGCTGTCAGGATTGCGAACCCGGCTGCGGCATGCACACCGGCCTCACCCAACTCAGCAGCGGCAACGGGAGCAACGGCACCGTCCGCCTTCACACCCGCAACGGCATGGAACGCCTGGTCGTCATCCGGACCAGTCACCTGTACCGCGAAGACGGCTCCATGGAGGGCGTCGCCGCCACCATTAAGGACGTCACGGCGGAGGTCGAGCCGCAAAAACGCGAGATTATCGCGGACTCGGCCGGAATGCGCGAAGTGATGTACTTCGTGCGCCGCGTGGCGATCAGCGAAGCCACCACGGTCCTGCTCGAGGGCGAGAACGGCGTCGGCAAGGATCTCATCGCCAAGACCCTCCACTATCAGAGCATCCGCCAGGCCGAACCCTTCATCGCCATCAACTGCGCCGCCATTCCGGAAACGCTGCTCGAAAGCGAGCTTTTTGGCTATGAGAAGGGCGCTTTTACCGACGCCAGGGCCCAAAAACGCGGCATTTTCGAACTCGCCGACAAAGGAACGCTGTTCCTGGACGAAATCGGCGAAATTCCTCTGATGCTGCAGGCCAAGCTCCTGCGGGTGCTCGAGGAGCAGTGCTTCCGCCGGCTGGGCGGATTGCGCGATATCAAGCTCGACCTGCGGGTGATCGCGGCGACCAATAAGAACCTCCGCGAGGCCGTGAAGGAAAATGCCTTCCGCCAGGACCTCTTCTTCCGCCTCAACGTCATTCACATCACCATCCCGCCGCTGCGCGAGCGCCCTGAGGACATCCCCCCGCTGGCCAACTTCTTCCTCCAGCACTACAACCGCAAGTTCAAGCGCCACATGGAGGGCATCAGCCCCGAAGCCATGCGCATGCTCCTGAGCCACGACTGGCCTGGCAACGTACGCGAACTTCGCAATGCCCTGGAGCGCGCGATGATCCTCGAAGACTCCAGCCACATCACCGCCGCCAACCTGCCGATGAGCATCAGTCGGGCCCAGGCCACCGCCCCCGCGGTTGCCGCCGCGCCCGCCTACTTCCCCGAAGACGGCATCTCCCTCGAAGACAACGAGCGGCGATTGCTCATTTCGGCGCTTGAAAAGACCGGCGGAAACCAGACGCAGGCAGCCCGCCTTCTGCGCATCACACGCGACACGCTCCGCTACAAGATGAAGAAGTTCGACCTGCGCTAACCGCCAGCCAGGTTCCTGGCGTGCGCCCGCGCAAGCGGAGTTTTCAGCCCTTCCACACTTCTCCCGGAGAGCCCCAGGTCTGCGCCCGCGCGGGCGGCGTTCCAGAGGGATCGCCGGGCCAGCGCGGGGCTTCTCTCCGTCTTACCTGTAGGCGAACACCATGGCGTAGTAGATGAGGACGATGATGCCCAGGCCGATGGCCAGCGCGGTGAAGCCGAACCTCCGCCACAGCTTGACAGCCGTCGGATGCGGTACCGGCATCAGGTTTTCCTCGAGTGTGTCCTCTTCCACCATCTGCGCGTACTCGCGCGGGCGGTCGCGTTTGAACTCTTCCAGCGGCATTCCGCCCGTGAAAATCACCGTATCCATCGGGAATTTCTCCGGCCGGAAGTGCGTATTGAAGAAGTGCACGACGAAGATGAAGCTGACGGCCAGCAGCGCCTCGTCGCTATGGATGGTGGTGGCGACATTGATCATCCAGCCGGGGATCACGTGCGTGAAAGCCTCCGGGAACCACAGAATCAGGCCGGTGCCGCCGATGACGGCAACGCCCCAGAACACCGCGAAGTAGTCGAATTTCTCCCAATAGGTCCAGCGGCCATATTCCGGCCTGGGGCCGCGATTCAGGAACCACTTCATCGAACCGATGAACTCCTCCCAGTCGCGGCGGTTGAGCATCATGCTCTCCGGGCCGAGAGCGAACTCCTTCCAACTCTTGTGGCTCGCCCGCTTCTTCCGAATGAGATCGCGGATGTGCAGGAAGAAGTAGGTGAACGTGAGCAGAGCGCAGAACCGGTGAATCAGGCCGGCCGACTCAAAGCCGCCCAGCAGCCGCGCCAGCACTTTCGCCCACGGCGAGTAGGAGAACTTCAGCGTCATGCCGGTCACGGCCAACCCGATGAAGCTTGTGATGACCAGCAGGTGCAGGTTTCTCTGCAGAGGCTGGAAGCGCCTGACGTAGACACCCTGGTGGGCGTGTTCGCGCTCCAGCTGGCGCCGGTACTCCAGAGACCGCGGGAGCCACATGAGCGTGTGCACTCCGGAAACCACCAGCGTTCCCAGCAGCAGCAGCGTCATGCCCCAGAAGGTGTAGAACAGGAACGGATACTTGTCGGGATCGTGGTGAGTGGCGTGGGTCAGATACCCGGCGAACTGGCGGTGCGAACCGGTGTGGCACTTTCCGCAGGTCTTCACGATGTTGTTCCGGCTCAGCGTTGAGGCGGGATCGTTCACCTTCAGGATGTTGTGGGCGCCGTGGCAGTCGTAGCATTTGGCGGTCTTCACGTAGCCCAGGGCGGACACCTTTCCGTGGAAAGTGTCGAAGTAGCGGTCTGTGATCTCTTTGTGGCAACGGCCGCAGGTGTCCATGATGTGGAGGCGGAAGTTGGTGAGATCGGTGCGCTGGATTCCATGGGCGGTGTGGCAATCGGCGCATTCGGGAACCTTCTTGCCGCTGGCCGCCGCGCCTGGCCCGTGAACGCTCTTGGCAAACTGGTCGTAGATGCCGCGATGGCACTGCGCGCAGGTCTTGGTTACGTTGGCGCGGTTGACGCTGGAACGGGGGTCCTTGCTGGGCAGTTCGTGGTGGGCGGTATGGCAATCGGCGCAGTCCGCCGTGACGGTCAGGCCGCTCTGCAGCAGGCCCTTGCCGTGGATGCTCTCCGCGTAGTGCTCCAGGATGTCGATCTGAGTGCCCTTGTAGCGGATGGCGGCCTTCTTGCCTGTCCGGTGACAGGTGCCGCAGAGGTTGGGAACGTTGCGGGAAAACGTCGGCGAACTGACGTCGTTCTTGCTTCGGGTGGCATGCGGATCATGGCAATCCCGGCATACCGGGGCATCCGGGCTTCCCTTGGCCGAAAGCGTCCCGTGGGTGCTCTCGCGGTATTGCGTCACCACTTCGGCGTGACAGATGGAGCAATCCACCTTCTCCGGCATGGAATCGCAGGGCCGCGTGTGGGAAGGCGTGCCGCCGGTGTGACACTGGACGCAGGCGGTACGGGCATGGCGCGAGCCGGCCATCTTCGCCGAATCGACGAACAACGAAATGGTCTTGCCGCCGCGCGAGACTTTCAGGTCGCGATCCCCATGGCAGCGCATGCAGTCCCGATCCGACATTCCCTGGGCGTAAAACACCCGGCGGATCTTGTGCGGTTCGTGGCAATCGACGCAGGCGGGGATCAGGTTCGGCCCCTTCTCCCACAGTTCCCCGCGAATCACCTTGCGGTGCACGTTCTCGATCTGAGCGTGGCACTTGGTGCAGGTCTTGGCTATGTTGCGCTTGGAGATCGACGAGGCGGGATCGGTGTGCGGCAGAACGAAGTGCGATGTGTGGCAGCTGGTGCACACCGCGGCCACGGTGAGTCCGCGCTTGAACAGCCCCTCGCCGTGGATGCTATCGATGTAATTTTCGAGGATGTTGGACTGGGGGATGTTGTGGGTCTGGCTGACCGTGGAGCCTTCCCGATGGCATCCTCCGCAGAGCCGCGGCACCTCCATCACGGAAGTGGGCGCTTTGGGATTGGAGGGCGGAAGGATATTGTGTGTGCCGTGGCAGCTCTTGCAGGTCGGCGCCGAGCGGTCGCCTTTCGCCACCGCCTTGCCGTGCAGACTGGCCGCGTACTTTTCAGCCGTGTCCGGATGGCAGGAGGAACAATCCACCTTCTGCAGCTTCTCGGGATGGGGAAAATCCTTGATCTTGGCCAGATCCGCGTGGCAGGAACTGCACTCCTGCTCGGCGTGTGGAGATGCCCGGAGAGCCGCCGCATCGAACGGGGGCGCTTCGCCGGCCACCCGCTTGCCTGTCCGGCGGCCATCCTCGTGGCAATTGGCGCACTCCTCAGAACCAGGCAGCGCTTTCTTCTGGGGTTGGGCGAAGATCGAAACAGCCGTCAAGGCTCCAATCAAACCCAGCGCGGCCAGGCCGCCGTAAAGTCGCCTCATCAATGGTGGCAAGTCTGCTCCCTTCAAGAGCATAATCTGGATACTCAAGATCTGATTATCTCAATCTGACAGCGACCGTCAAGCCAGGGCCGCATATTTCCTGATCATTTTTGTCGCCATTAAGATCTCATCATCTTGTAACACATTCAAACTACGACACTTGTTACCCTAGGAGCATGCTTCGACCCCTAGCATTGGTTGTCTCAATGTTCGCGCTCCTTACCCCAGTGTGCGCGCAATCGGAAGCCGGAGGCGCCACGCTCGCCGGCACCATCACTGACCCGACCGGGGCGGCCGTGCCCGCCGCCAAAGTCACCCTCACCGGTGACCAAACCGGTTTCACCCGCACGCTGGAAACCACGGCCAGCGGAATGTACACCTTCATTCGAGTCCCCGTCGGACTCTACAGCCTGACCGTGGACCGTCAGGGCTTCAAGACCGTCAAGCGCACCGAGATCGGCCTGACCGTCGGCGCGGTGGTCACTCTCGACATCCCTCTCACCGTCGGCAACACGGCGGAGAGCATCACGGTGACCGGTGAACTGCCGCTGGTGGAAACCACGCGCTCGCAGTCCTCCACGGCCGTCGACGAGCGCGCGGTGAAGGATCTGCCCATCAATGGCCGCAACTTCCTCGATTTCACGCTGCTCACCCCGGGCGTCAACCGCGACCCCCGCGGCGGCGACCTCAGCTTTGGCGGCCAGCGCGGCACGGCCAATAGCCTCCTTGTGGATGGTATGGACAGCAACAACCTGTTCTTCGGCCAGTCCGCCGGCCGCGCCGGCAGCGGTCGCAACCCCTACTCGTTCTCGCAGGATGCCGTGGAGGAGTTCCAGGTGAACACCAACGGCTATGCGGCGGAGACGGGCCGCGCCGGCGGCGGCGTGATCAACGTGGTCACCAAGTCCGGAACCAACCAGATTCACGGCAATGCCTTCTGGTTCTACCGCGACCGCGCCCTCAACGCCAACACCTTCATCAACAAATCCCGCGGCATCCCCCGCCAGCCCTACCACTTCAATCAGTACGGCGGGACCATCGGCGGCCCGGTGAAGAAGGACAAGCTGTTCTACTTCCTCAGCTACGACGGCCAGCGGAACCTGAATCCGAACCCCGTCTACTACCCCTTCGCCGCGCCCACGGACCCGCTCTCCCAAGCCGCCGTTACCGAGCTGAACAAGTACCTGGCGAGCTACACCACCGGCTACAACAACGACATCGGCCTGGCCAAGATGGACTGGAACATCTCCAGCCTCGACCGCCTCAGCGTCCGCTACAACATCCACCGCTTCCGCGGCCAGAACTTCGAAAACTCCGGCAACCAGAGCGCCCAGGAGCACACCGGAAACTCCAACGTCTCCACGGGCCACCTGGCGGTGAACTACACCCGCGCCATCGGCTCCGCCGTGGTCTTCGACTCGCGGTTCAACTACCTGATGGACGACGAGCCCGGCGAAGCCAACTCCGCCTCGCCCGAGACCCAGGTCTATCAGAACGGCGTGAACTACATGACCTTCGGCCGCAACTCCTTCTCGCCGCGCTACACCAACGCCAAGCGCTACCAGTTCATCAACTCGGTGAGCTACCTGCGCGGCAAGCACACCTACAAGTTGGGCGTCGACCTGAACTTCGAGCGCATCGACAACTTCTTCCCCGGCAACTTCTCCGGCGTCTACCGCTTCAACAGCCTGGCCGACTACGCCGCCCGCCGGCCCGCGTTCTTCACGCAGGGCTTCGCCGGCGCCAACACCGCCGGCGCGCTGACCAAGCCGAACATCAACGAGTTCAGCTTCTTCGTGCAGGACGCCTGGCGCGTCACCGACCGGCTGACGCTCAACTACGGCTACCGCTATGACCAGGCGCGCTTCGCCCAGCCCAGCGTCCTGAACCCCGATGCCGGCCTGGCCGCCTGGGGCCTGCAGACCAACCGGATCAACACCGACACCAACAACCACGCCCCGCGCTTCGGCTTCGCCTACAAGCTCGACAACCAGGGCAAGCAGGTGCTGCGCGGCGGCTACGGGATTTTCTATGCCCGCACGCCCTCCATCCTCGTGGGCACCGCCCACTCACAGAACGGCGTGCAGGTGCAGGTTTACACCGTCACGGGCGCGCTGATCCCCGCCTACCCCAACGTGCTGGCCGGCCCGCCGGCCTCCGCCCGCACGCCGGATATCTACGTCGCTTCGCCGAACTACGTCCAGCCGCTCACCGCCCAGTGGAACCTCAATTATGAGTTCCAGCTCGGCCGCGACTACTCCATCCAACTCGGCTATCTCGGCGTCCGGGGCTACCACCTCTCCCGCAGCCGCGATATCAACCTCTACCCGGTAGCGGCGCAGAACGCCCAGTACGCCAACGGCACCCCCACCGTGGTCTACACCAGGCCCACCACGCGGCCCAACGCCAACTTCGGCCGCATCAGCCTCTTCGACTCCGGCGCCGACTCCACCTACCACGGCGGCTTCGTGCAGGTGACCAAGCGCTTCTCGCAGAACTTCCAACTGCTGGCCAACTACACCTGGTCCAAGGTGATCGACACCGCCCCCGACGCCACCAGCGTGGTGGTGGGCGGCGGCGATGACGCCAAAGTGGCGCAGAACACCCTGCTGCCCAACCTCGACCGCGCCGTGGGCGACGCCAACGTGCCGAACCGCTTCGTGGCCTCCGGCGTGTGGGACCTCAACTACTGGACGAAGTCCCAGAACGCCTTCGTGCGCCACGTCGTGAACGGCTGGCAGTTGTCGGCCATCTACAACGCCCGCACCGGCCTGCCCTTTTCGCCGACCGTGGGCGGCAACGCCGACATCAACGGCGACGGCAACACCCGCAACGACCGCCCGCCCTTCCTGGGCCGCAATGTCTACCGCCTGCCCGACGTCTACACGCTGGACGGGCGCCTGAGCAAGGTGATCCAGGTGAGCGAAAGCCTGCGCATCCGGTTGATGGGCGAAGCCTTCAACCTGGCCAACCGCGCCAACGTGGCCAACGTCAACCGCACGCCGTTCAACTACACGGCGGCGACGCGGACCTTCACCCCCGTCACTACTTTCAACGCCGCCAACTCGGCCCTCGATCCCCGCATCCTCCAGCTTGCGGTTAAGATTGAGTTCTGATGCGCCGGCGAACATTTCTACAGTCCACAACCAACGCGGCAGCTTCGGCTGCCGCGTTTGCTTTCACCGCCTCCGCGGCGCCGGCGGGCGCCGTGCCAGCCACCCGTCATGAGAACCTGGAGTGGTTTTCCCAAGCCCGCTTCGGGCTTTTCATGCACTACGGCGTCTACTCCATCCTGGGCCGCGGCGAATGGGTGATGCTGCGCGAAGCGATCCCGGTGGCCGAGTACACCAAGCTCCAGGCGCAGTTCACGGCCGAGAAATTCGACGCCGACAGGATCGCAGCCATGGCCGTGGCGGCCGGCATGAAATACGTCAATCTCACCGCCCGCCACCACGACAGTTTCTGCCTTTTCAAGACCGGCCAGACCGACTTCAATAGCCTGAAAGCGCCGGCCCGACGAGACCTCATCGGCGAACTCACCGCCGCCTGCCGCAAGCACGGCCTCGGCATCTTCTACTACTACTCCTACGCCCTGGACTGGCGGCATCCCTACTTCTACTCGCGCGAATACGGCCTGGCCTCCACCAACGCGCCCTGGAACTCGGCCCGGCCGGACTACAAGACGCCGGAACCCAGCTACAGATTCCGCGAGCCGAAGGACTTCGAGAAGTACATCGCCTTCGTCCACGCGCAGATCCGGGAACTGCTGACGCAGTACGGCCCCATCAGCGGCCTGTGGCTGGACCCCATCATGGGCTACTACGCGCGCCCTGAACTGTTTCCGATTGCAGAGACATACGCGCTCATCCGCAAGCTCCAGCCGCAGTGCCTCATCTGCTTCAAGCAGGGGGCCAACGGCGAGGAAGACTTCATCGCGCCGGAGCGATCGCTGGCGGCGCACAAGCAGGGCGGCGAAGTCGCACGCCAGGTTTGGGAAAAGAACAAGAACAAGCTGCCGGAGATCTGCGACACGCTGCAGGAGCGCGTCTGGGGCTATCAGAAAGGCGACGAAAAGCAGCACCGCGGCCCCGATTGGGTGATGAAGACGCTGGACTACTGCAAATCCATCAACGGCAACCTGCTGCTGAACACCGGGCCGCTGCCCGACGGCTCAATCCACCGGGAGGATGAGGCCACCTTGCGCGAAGTGGGCCGGCGCCTCAAAGCGTAGGCCTGTGCCCTGCAGGAGGCGCGGCGCGCAGCAGGGCGCCGGTGGGAGATTCGGGCTAGAGGCGGGCGGCCTGGCGGGCGCGGGCCTGGCGGCCCTGCGCGTCGGGGCGGTCGCCGGCGTATTGCAGATAGAGGTCGTAGAAGCGCTGGGCCTCGGAGTTCTTCTGCGTGGCGCGGGCCACCTCGGCGCGGACGTAGAGGAGATTCGGATAAAGGAAGTAGTCGTAGAGCACGGCCTGGGTCCTGGTGAGGATGGGCCAGGCGGCGACATACGGCGCCGCTTCCCTGGCGCGGCCGGCGGCCACCAGGCAGTAAGCCAGCATCTCGCGCTGGGGCGCGTCTACACCGCCCCGCGGCGGCACCAGCGCGGCCTTCCAGGCTTCGATGGCGGCGGGCCAGTCCGAACGGAGAGTGAGCGCAAAGGCGCGGGCGTCGGCCTGCAGCGCCGGATCGGAGATGGACTGCGCGGAAGCGGGATCCACGGCGGCGAGGGCGAACACGGCGAAGTAGGCCTGGCTGGGATTACGCGCCAGCACGCGCGCCTGGGCGGCGGTGCGCGCGGCCAGGGCGAACTCCCCCGCTGCGGCCTGCCGCAGGGCGAGCATGGATGCGGCCACCGGGGCCAGCGGAGAGTTCCGGTCCGCGGCAGCGGCGGCCAGGCGGGCTTCTGAAGGGGCGGTGCGGCCGGTGATCGATTCCCACCGGGCGCGGGTGATCATCACCCAGGGATCGCCTGCCTCGAGACGGTCTTTCAGGTAGCGCTCCAGCAGGGCGCCGGCGGCGTCGCGTTCTCCGTTCAGAAGGTGCGCGAGCGCGGCTTTCTCCAGGGCATCGCCGTCGTTGAAGCTCTTGTCCCGCTGGTAGGAGGCGGCGAAGGCCCGCGCGGCGGGCGCAAACTCACCGGCCATCAGCGCGATTTCGCCTTCCGAATCCGGCGGATTGGCGGAGTTGGAATCCATCGACGCGTAGCGCTGAATGGCCTTCTGGGCGTCGGCGAAATTGCCGGCGTAGGCGAGGTCGTAGGCGAGCAGATTCCACAGTTCGGCGCGGGCCGGCTGGAGGGACATGGCCCGGCGGTGCACGTCGGCGCTGCGGGCGTACTGGCGCTGCGCGGTGAGCGCAAGCCCCCAATCGGACTGGGCGGAGGCGTCGGAGGGCAGGGCGGCGGCCAGACGCTCGAGCGCGGAGACCCGGCGCGCGGTGTCGCCGCTCAACTCAGATTCCAGCAGATCGAGCCGGGCCCGGCTGACCGCGTCGAGCGACACGGCCTTCGCCTTGCTGCGGCCGATAGCGGTCCGGGCCTGCTCGGGACCGGAAAACTTCAGGGATGCCTCGACGTAGGAGAGCCAGCACCAGCCGCAGGCCGGATCGGCGGCGACCGCGGCTTCCAACTGGGGCAGGGCCGAGGCCGGCTCGTTCAGCGCGGCGGCCAGGGCCCGCGCCGAGGCGGAGGAGTGAATGGCGGTGGATCTTGACGGAGCGGGCATCCCGAGTACGGATGCCAGGGACGCGGCGGCGGAGTTCAGCAGCGGGGACGGCTCATCGCCGCCGGAACGCGCCACGCCGTGGTGCGTCTCCTTCTGGGTGTCGGAGGCATGCAGGGAAAAATGGAGTTCCAGGTTCTGGCCCTGTCGCGTGAGATAGGACTCGAGGTGGTGCGTAGCGCCGGCCGCCGTGGCGGCGGCATCGCTGCCGGCGCCGAACACCAGCAGGCGGGGAGAACCCTCCAACTGGCGCGAAAGCGAGTAAGACAGAACGGGCGAGACCCAGTCCAGCGAGGGGTCGCCGCTCTGATTGTCGGCGGGCAGCACGGCCACGCGAAGCACCGCCGGCGGCTCAGGCCGGGAGTGCTTGCGCCACCACGTCAGCGCGCCCAAGCCAAGCAGGATCAGGGCGACGGCGGCGGCCAAACCGCGCAAGATTCTAGAGGACACGCGGCTCCAACTTCATCAGGGCCTCAAACTCCGGCAGAGCGCGCAGCGGCTCAAACTCCACATCCTCCAAGTAGCGCTTTCTCTCTTTGAAGCCCTCTTCGAGCGACTTACGGATATATTGCAGAGCGAGTTCGGTGCGGCCCGCCTTGGCATAGGTCTTGGCGAGGTAGTAGTGGAACTTGGCGCGCTCCTCGACGGTACGCTCCTGCAGGAGCACGCCCTGCGTGCTGCGGTGCTCGAACACATCTGGATCGAGTTTCAAAGCGACCTCATACTGTTCGGTGGCGTGCTTGTAGTCTTTGCGGGCGAAATAGGCGGTTCCGAGATTGGAGTGGATGGAGGCTGAATCGGGGCTGAACTTGAGCGCCTTCTTATAGTAGGAGATGGCGCGCCGGTAGCTCTTCTGGGCGTAGTGGATGGTGCCCAGGTTGTTGATGGCCTCGGGGTAGTTCTTGTTGAGTTTGAGCGACTTCTCGTAGTACTTCCGGGCGGTTTCGAGGTCCGTGGTCTGGTGATAGGCGATGCCGACCTTGTTGTAGCTGATCGCCGTGGGCGGCTTCACGCTCAGATACATTTCGATGGCTTCGCGGTACATCTTGCGGGCCATGAAAATGTCGCCGCGCTCTTCTGGAGAGAGAGGCGGCAAGGCGGGCTGCTGAACGGCAGGTTTGACATCGCGCACATCGGCGCGGACTGCCTGAGGCTGGGACGCAGCAGGGGCGGGAAGCAGGATGAAAACGAAAGCGAGGAGAGAACGAATCCGCATACAACCCTCCCGGGAACGGGTCTACCTAAATATAGAACGAATCGTGCCCCAGAAGCTCTTCTTTTCTTCGGGTTTAGGGGGAGTTTTCGATTGTTGCGGAACGGGCTGAGGAG
This sequence comes from Acidobacteriota bacterium, assembly GCA_016213725.1. Taxonomy (GTDB): domain Bacteria; phylum Acidobacteriota; class Terriglobia; order Bryobacterales; family Bryobacteraceae; genus Paludibaculum. The sequence continues at coordinate 13,042 of JACQZS010000265.1, forward strand.
CGTCGCCGCGGGCCTTGGCGCGGCCGGGCCTGGGGGCGGCTGGGGCAGACTTGGGGGTCTCCGGCTCTTCGGCGTCCCAGCCGGCCACCTGGGTGCGGCCGGCGCCGCCGTGGACGCGGCAGAGATCGACGGGCTGAGTGCCGGCGATGAAGACCTCGGGGCGGGCGCCGGGGCAGGTGGAGGTGGCCAGCATGCCGGTGGCGGGATCGATATCGACGATGGCGACACCATCGGGGGGCGAAAAGTCGTGCACGCCGCGGTACTCGCGGTAGGTGTGGGCGCGCTTCATGAACTCGGTCCAGATGGGGAGGGCAGCCTTGGCGCCTTCGAGCGGGAGTTCCTGGTTATCGTCGAAGCCGACCCAAACGACGGTGAGGAGCTTGGAAGTGAAGCCGGCGAACCAGGCGTCGTGCGAGGTGCCTGTCTTGCCGGCGGCGGGCAGGCCGAAGCCGCGGGCGCGGGTGCCGGCGCCGGTCCCGCTGCGCATCACCTCCTGCATGAGGTTGACCACCATGTAGGAGATGCGGGGGTCGAGAACCTCCTTGGTGGCGGGCTTGTAGGAGTGGATGAGGCCGCCGGAGTTGGAGCGGATCTCGCGGATGATGTTGTGGCGCACCCAGGTGCCGCCGTTGGAGAAGATCGTATAGGCGCCGGCAATGTCGATGGGAGTGACTTCGTAGGAGCCGAGGGCGAGCGCCGGAGTGGCTTTGACGCCGGGCAGGCCGGCCTCCTTCGCCAGGTTCGCGACCTTGCCGTAACCCACCATCTCAGCGAACTTTACGGTGGGAATGTTCAAGGACTTCGAGAGGGCCTGGCGGAGGTTGACCGTGCCGTGGAACTCCTGCTTGAAGTTGTTGGGGGCGTACTCCTTGTCGTCGAAGTAGAACGTGGTGGCTTCGTCAACCACCTGAGTGACGGGAGTGATGAGGGGCTCGCCACCCTCGATGGCGCTATTGAGGACGCTGGCGTAGACGAAGGGCTTGAAGATGGAGCCGGGCTGGCGGCGGGCCAGGACGCGGTTGAGCTGGCTGGCGCCATAGCTGCGACCGCCGATGAGGGCCTTGACCTCGGCCGTGCGGGGATCGATGCAGACGAGGGCGACCTGAGGCTGCGGGTACTTCCGGCGCATCTTGCCGATGAGGCCGTCGACTTCCTTGAGGCCGATGTTGACGGCTTCGAGGGCATCGCGCTGGAGCTTCATGTCGAGGGTGGTGTAGATGCGGTAGGAGTTGGCCTGGAAGTCGATATCGCCGAAGTTCTCCTGGAGGTCGTCATGGACCAGGTCAACGAAGTAGGGGGCATCGGAGGACTCTTCCCCGCCCTGGGCGAGGTTGATGGGAGTCTTGACGGCCTCGATGTACTGCAGGTCCGTGATGTATCCGTTCTCCTTCATGAGGGAGAGGACGATGTTGCGGCGGGCGCTGGCGCGGTCGGGGTGGCGGTAGGGGTTGAGATAGTTCGGGCGCTGGATGAGGGCGGCGAGGAGGGCGGCCTCTTCGACGCGCAGGTCGCGGATATCGCGGCCGAAGTAGACCTGGGCGGCCTCGCCGAAGCCGTGGATGGCGAAGCTCTTGCGCTGTCCGAGGTCCACCTGGTTGGCGTAGTACTCGAAGATCTGCTCCTTGGTAAGCTTCTGCTCGATCTGGAGCGTGATCATGGCCTCGGCGGCTTTGCGCTGCCAAGTCTTGTCCTGGGAGAGCCAGAGAAGCCGGGCCAACTGCATGGAGATGGTGGACGCGCCGTAGCGGCGGTTCTGGGTGACGTCCACCCAGACGGTGCGGATGAGGCGGATGGGATCGAAACCGGCGTGCTCGAAAAAGCGCTTGTCTTCGATGGAGATGACGGCCTCGACGAGCACCTTGGGGATGTCGTCGAAGCGCACCAGGCGGCGCTTTTCCCGGTTGCGGTCAAAGAGATTGGTGATGTGCTCGGGCTCGAGGAAGAGCGTCTGGCGCTCCGTGTTGTCCTGGCTGGAGACGATGCGCGCGACGGCGTTGTTGCGCAGGATGATGACGCCGGATTCGGTATTGGGGTAGGCGTCGACGCCGGGGAAGATCTCGACGCCGTCGGCGCGGCGGTTGTACCAGCCGATGCGGTTGCTGCGGGACTCGTTATAGCCGCGCTGGCGCAGCTCGGAGATGAGTTCGTCGGCGGTGAGCTGATCCCCGACGCTGACGGGTTCGGGGGCGGCGAAGATCTGAGCGGTCTCAGTGAAGGGGCCGCGGCGGAGCTTTTCGTCGATCAGGCGGGAGTACTGGACCCAGAAGTAACCCAGGACGGAGATGGCGACGATGAGGGAAAGCGCGAGGAATCCGAAGACGATTTTGCCGACCGGGTGAAAGAAGAAGCGGACAAAGAGGGCCGACCGGGGGACTTGAATGCGCACAGAGTGAGGTACTCTCCAAGCTCATTGTCGCATGCTGCGGGAGCCTATCGACGGCGGGAGATCTCTTCGAGCTCCTGCCACATATCGCCGTGGGCGTGCCATTCGGCGGGGGTCTGAACGGAGGTGTGGGATTCGGGCTGCTCAAACGTTCCGTGGCCATAGGGGCAGATGGAGGCGACGCGCGGGGGGCTGAAAAGCGTGGCGCGGCTCCAGTTTCCGGACTCGACGGGCATGAGCAGGACGCGGCCGCAGGTGCGGCAGCGGCGGCGCTGGTCCCAGACGCAGAAGTAGAGCAGGCCGATGGCGATGAGCCAGAAGAAGAGAATGGCGGTGGTCCAGGGGAGATCGTTGGGGAAGCGCGGGAGCCGCGTGTAGAGGAAGATCTCCGGTTCCGGCAGGAGGATTTCCAGGGCCTGCCAGAGGGCGGCAAGCAGGAAGCCCGCGCCGGAGAGATTCGCCAGGAGATAGGCCCAATACCGCATCGGCAGTCCCTACAGGATTAGACGTCGGAGACGGTGGGCGTGGTTCCGAAAGTTTACGAGTTAGGCGCGGAGGAGGTTGCGGGCGATGAAGAAGACGTTGGCTGGGCGTTCGGCGAGGCGGCGCATGAAGTAGGGGTACCAGGCATCGCCATAAGGGACGTAAAGGCGAAGGCGGTAGCCTTGGGCGACGAGGTCGCGCTGGAGGTCGCGGCGGACGCCGTAGAGCATCTGGAATTCGAAGTCCGAGGTTGAGCGGCGGGTGTGGGCGACATGGTCGCGGACGGCCTGGATCATGCGGGGATCGTGAGTGGCGAAGGCGGGATAGGCGCCCTCTTCGACGAGCAGGCGGGCGAGGCGGATGTAGTTCTCGTCGACCTTGGATTTCTCGGGGAGGGCGACGGCGGGGGGCTCCTTGTAGGCGCCTTTGCAGAGGCGGATGGGGATGCCGAGGGCGTTCATGCGGCGGGTGTCGTCGAGGGTGCGGTGCAGGTAAGCCTGGAGGACGGAGCGGACACAGCCATAGTCGCGGTGGAGCTGCTCGACGATGGCGAGGGTGGGCTGAA
>JACQZS010000024.1 GCA_016213725.1 Acidobacteriota bacterium
CACGCCGGACGTGCGCAGGGCGGTGAGCAGCTGTTGCTGCGGCGCGGTGGGCGCGGTAAATGCCGAGCGGTCCTGAAGGATCGGCACAAAGGCGGTCTCGTGGCGGTCCAGCCGCTCGTAGGAGGAAAAGAAGAACGTGCGGTCCTTTACGATGGGGCCGCCGATGGTCGCCCCGGCTTGTGTACGGGTGTAGGCCGATTTCTCGGGATCGAAGTAGTTGCGGGCCTGGATGGCCCGGTTCCGCAGAAAACCAAAGACATTGCCGTGGAAACTGTTGGCCCCGCTGCGCGTCACGATGTTCACCGTGCCGCCCGACGCCCAGCCAAACTCCGCCGATGCCGAGTTGCGGTTGATCTGAAACTCCTGCACAGCCTCCTGGCTGAGCGCAGCGCGGACGCCGCCGGAGTTGATGTAGTTCTCCACGCCGTCAATGAAAAATCCGTTGCCCCGCCCATTGCCGCCGCCGAAAGAGATGCCGGATTGGGGCGTTTGGGCCACGCGGTAGTCCGTGCCGTCCACCAGGTCCGTGGTCGCTGCCGTCGCCGGAGCCAGCAGCGCGAAGTCGAGATAGTTGCGCCGGTTGATCGGCAGGTCGCGAATGCGCGCCAGTTCAATGGTATTTGCCTGTTGGATTCGCTCCGGATCCACCACCGGCGCATCGGCATCCACCTCAATCTGCTGCTGAATCGCACCCACCACCATCTCGACGCGCAGTGCTACGCTGTCGCCCACGCGCACTTCGACTCCGTCCAGCACTTTCGTGTTGAATCCGTCCACCTCCACCTTCAGCCGGTAACGCCCCGGGGGCATGATCGGGAAGCGGAAGTCGCCTTGTGGTGTCGTCACAGCCTCACGGTTGATGGCCCGCTCCGGATCGGAGAGCGTCAGTCTCGCTTTCGCGATGCCCCCTCCCGATTGGTCGAGTACCACACCTCCTACTTCGCCAGAGTTGCTTTGGGCTTGAGGAAAAAGCGGCACGGCCAGTGCGGCCAGCAGAGACAGGCAGCGGATATACGTCATCCGATTACTCCACATCAGGGTGTGCAAACACGGACTCCCCAGTGTAATATGACGGTGCAATGAAGCAAGCTCTGATCGCGATATTTTTCATCATCGGATTTGGAACGGCCAGCGAAGGCAAGGAGAAACAGAGGGCAGGTGTGGGAAAAATAGACATCACCCCCCAAGGCCCTATTTGGATGTCCGGCTATGCCTCCCGCAACAAGCCTAGCGAGGGCGTGCTTTCACCCCTCTATGCGAAGGCCCTGGCCCTGGAGGACGGCCATGGCGGACGGGCCGTGCTGGTCACCACCGATCTCATCGGACTGCCCCGCGAAGTCACCGACATCGTCTCCGCCAAGGCCATGGAAAAGTACAAGCTCGAGCGCAGCCAGCTGGTCTTCAACTCCTCCCACACGCACACCGGCCCCGTGGTGCGCGGCAACCTGAGTGTGCTGGTCTCGCAGCAGCCCGAGTTCAAGCCAGCCGTGGCGGCGTACACCGAAAAGCTCAAGGACGACCTGCTCACCGTCATCGGCGCCGCGCTCGGCGACCTGTCGCCGGCGGCGCTCGCCTTCGATTACGGAGAACAGAAGTTCGCCGCCAACCGCCGCGTGATCACGCCCCAGGGCGTGATCATCGGAGTCAATCCGAACGGCCCAGTGGACCACCGCGTGCCCGTTCTGCGCGTTACTTCGCCCAACGGCAAGGTGAAGGCCGTGCTGTTCGCCTACTCCTGCCACAACACCACCCTCACCGGCGAGTTCTACCAGCTCAGCGGGGACTACGCCGGCTACGCGCAGGCCGAACTGGAACGCCAGATGCCCGGCACCGTCGGCCTCTTCATGATGCTCTGCGGCGGAGACCAGAATCCCAGCCCGCGCAGCAAGCTCGAATACGCCCAAGATCACGGCAAGTCCCTGGGCGGCGAAGCCGTGCGCGTCGCCCGCGGCAAGATGCCCCCGGTCAGCGGCCGCCTGCGCACCGCCTATCAGCTCACCGCCCTGCCCTTCGCGCCGCATACCCGCGAGCAGTTCGAGAAGGAGCGGACTGACCCCAACATCTTCAAGCAGCGCCGTGCCGAGTTCATGCTGAAGCAGTACGACGAGCACCGCGAAGAGCGTCAGCTCAGCTACCCCGTGCAGGCCATCCGCTTCGACAAGGGCTTCACACTGTTCACGCTCGGCGGAGAAGTGGTGGTGGACTACGCCCTGTGGGCGCAACGCGAGTGGCCTGCCGAGCGTCTCATGGTAGCGGGCTACTCCAATGACGTCGCAGGCTACATTCCCACCGCGCGCATTCTGAAGGAAGGCGGATACGAACCCGTGGACAGCATGATCTACTACGGCCACCCAGGCCCGTTCACCGCGGAGGTGGAGACGCGCATCCACGACGCCTTGCGCCAGGTGAAACAGAGGACCACGAAGTGATCCTCCCTCTCCTCCTGGCGTATCTGGCCCAATCGCCTCCGCCCTGGATGGAGAACATCTACTCCGCGCCGCCTGAAATCGCAGCCCGCTTGTTGCTCGACCACCTCCACACCGACCGGGTCAAACGCGCCAACCAGATCGAAGAGGCCTTCCGCCTGGCCGCGCAGGCCCGCATGCCCTATCCGCTCACCTCCCAGGCCCCGCCGGACTCCCTCGCGGGCCGGCAGATGGAGGCCCGCCTCGCCCGCCTCGACGCCCTCTCCCTCCGCGTCCAGGCGGCCAACAGCATGATGAGCGTCAACCCCGCCCGCGGGCGTGAGATGGCCCTCTCTCTACCCGTTCCGGCACCTCCGCCGCCGGCCTGCGCGCAAGTGGCTGTTCCCATTCTTGACGAGTATTACGGCATGGCCCTGACGATGGCGAAACGCGGCTTCACGTCGAAACAGCGCGAAGACGGCGAGCACCTTCGCTACTTGCTCCGCATCATCTCCGCTTCCACCTCGCCGGAGCAGCTCCAGGGCGCAGCCACGCTGGTGCGCCAGTACCAGGGCCCCGAGGAAGAACAGGGACCTCTACTGGCCGCCTTGGCCGCCTCGTTGCGCCTGTCGGCGCCCAATCCCCGTGCCTATGCGGCCACGCCCGCGCTGGAAATGCAGATGGAGTCCCTCCGCGGAACTCCCGGCATGGAAGAGGCGTGGCAAGCCTACGTCAAGACTCAGCAGTCCGCCAAGCCCTGCGACGACAACGGCGCCTTCCTCTTCTGGCAATCCGGCAAGGGCGAGGATCTCTTCAGGGAAAGCGCCAAACTGCACCCGGTCCCGCTCAAGGCCGACACTGACTACGAAGCCCGGGTGCTCGCGCTGCTCCACGGCATCGAGCAGTGGCGCGACGAAGACGAAGTGCCCGCCATGGCCATCTTTCACATGAAGGCCTCCCTCTACCAGGCCCTGCTGGGGTATTGCGTCACCGACGACCTGTTGCGCCAGGTAATGCCCTCATTCGTGCTGTTCGTTCGCGATGCACCGGCCAAGACCGAAAGCCCCGCCGAATGGATGCTCGTCTTCCAGAAGATGATCCAACCCTGGTCTCCCGGCGGCATGCAGAGCGTAGCCCTGGCCAGGCAGGAGATCCGCCGCGGCGGCGACGGCCTCATGAACCTGCTGGTGGACACTGGCATGGCTTTCTGAAGGCATAGACTGGTACGCATGACTCTGTACGGCGCGGTCGAAGCAGGTGGAACCAAGTTCGTCGTTGCTATAGGCGAAGCGCCCGAGGCGCCGCGCGAAGTTGTGCGGATTGAGACCTCCAGCACGCCATTGGATACCGTGGCGGAAGTCATCCGGTATTTCGAGGGGCAACCACCGCTCGCGGCGCTCGGTGTGGCCACCTTCGGCCCCGTGGATTTCGCCACCGGCAGCATCACCACCACGCCGAAGGCCGGCTGGCAGGATTTCCCGCTGCGCGACGCGCTGGCGCAGGCCTTGCACCTGCCCGTGGGCTTCGACACCGACGTCAATGGAGCGGCGCTGGCAGAGGCGCGCTGCGGCGCGGCCAAGGGCCTCGACGATGTGGTCTACTTCACCGTCGGCACCGGCATCGGCGGCGGCGTGCTGAGCGGTGGGCGATTGGTGCACGGCCTGATGCATTCGGAGATGGGCCACCTGCTGGTGCGCCGGGCGCCGGGTGAACGCGAAGCGTTCCAGGGCGTCTGCCCCTATCACCACGATTGCCTGGAGGGCATGGCCAGCGGTCCCGCCATGGAGGCCCGCTGGGGCGTAAAGGCCGATGAACTGCCTTCTGACCACGACGCCTGGCGGATCGAAGCCG
>JACQZS010000266.1 GCA_016213725.1 Acidobacteriota bacterium
ACAGCTTTGATGATCATATCGATGGTGACTCGGCGCTCATGGTTAGGCAGCATCTGCCGGAGGGCCTGCTGTGCCATCGGCAGCGAGATGGGGGCTTTGGTGACAGACGAATAGGCGAGGAGTTTGGTGAAGGCGCCTTCCAGCTCCCGGATGCTCGACTTGGTCTTCGTGGCCAGAAACACCCTGACATTCTCCGGCAGCGTGACACCCTCGGCTTCCGCCTTCTTATCGAGAATCGCCATCTTGGTCTCAAGATCCGGGGGTTGCACGTCAACCATCAGGCCCCACTCGAAACGGGAGCGAAGGCGCTCCACTAGGCCCGGCGTGTTCTTCGGTAGTTGATCGCTCGAGATGACGATTTGCTTCTGATGGTCATAGAGTTCGTTGAAGGTGTGAAAGAACTCTTCCTGCGTCCGCTCTTTGCCCGCAAGGATGTGAATGTCGTCGATCAGGAGAGCATCCGCAGTCCGGTAGTGTTGCTGGAAGGAGGCCATGCGGTCTGTGCGGATCGACTGGATCATCTCATTCATGAAGCGCTCACCGGAGGTGTAGACCACCCGCATGGCGGCGCGCGTCTCCATGAGTTCCCGGCCGATGGCGTGCATCAAGTGCGTCTTGCCCATGCCGCTGCCACCGTAGATGAAGAGGGGGTTGTAGCTTTTTGTTGGGCTGGTTGCCACCGCAAACGAGGCCGCATGGGCAAACTGGTTGCAGGAGCCCACTACGAAGGTATCGAAACGGAATCTCGGGTTGAGGTGGGGTGCCGAGCCGACAGCGGAGGTGAATTGGGTGTAAGGCTGTTGGTCAGAAGAATGAGGGTGTGGCTCAGGCGTCGGCGGAATGATGGCGGCAAACTTGATCTGATACTCGATGGCCGCCACTTCCAGGCCGACCGCCCGGACGGCTTCCTGGATGCGGGGCGCATATTCGCTTTCGAGCCAGATCTTGGAAACCTCGTCCGGGACATTCACCCGGAGGCGGTTTCCGTCCATTGATTCCAGTTCGGTTCGGGCCAGCCAGTTATGAAAGGCTTCCGACGTCAGACGGCCCTGCAGATGCTGCTTGACCGCCTCCCATGCATTGTATTCCGATCTCAACTCACAACACTCCCACATGATTTCCACTGGTTTTCCACACTAGCGGAAGCAACAGCTTGAACTGTTCTGTTTTGCCTGGCGTGGTTCCTCACGTTGCGTCGCTGGAATCAGTAGGAAGTGACCTTCCTCAGTCTGCACGGCCACACCGGCGATCATCAGGATAACACAATTGCAACCGATGCAATCGTTCGTTGTGGATTATTTGTATGTCACTGATAACAAAAGAATAATACCCCAAATGGGGGCTGTGGAAAACGCCTCCATTTTTGCTTGTTTTTGTTCTGGTATTGATGCAAATCCCTGAGGCGATTGAGGCTTGTCGGCGGGCCTTACGGCAGGCGATTTGACATGCGGCCCACTCTGCGACAAAATGAAAAGGTGCTCCCGGGCGGGAGTAACTCAGCTGGTAGAGTGCAACCTTGCCAAGGTTGATGTCGCGGGTTCGAATCCCGTCTCCCGCTCCATTCCCCCCTTCGGGCTTCGGCCCTTCCCTCGAACCTCCCTACTCCCCAACGATCACGTCGTAGATGCGAGACAGTTCATCCTGCGTGTAGTATTCGATCTCTATTCGCCCGCGCTTGTCATTCTTTGGAACAATGCGGACGCGGGTTCCAAGCACCCGTTCCAGCTCCTGAATGGCGGCCTTCACGTTTGGATCGATCGGCGGTTCTTCCTTCGTGGGCCGCTCGTCGGGCAGTGCGATCATCTTCTGCACTTGCTTTTCGACCTGGCGGACCGAGAGCCCCTCTTGCGCCACTTTCTCCGCCAACTGTGATTGATCTGCGGCTTCCGGCAAACCGAGGATCGCTCTGGCATGCCCCATGGAGATCCGCTGCTCAGCTAGAAGGAGCTGCACCTCGGAGGGGAGCCGGAGCAGGCGCAGCATGTTGGTGATGGTGCTGCGGTCCTTGCCGGTTCGTAGCGCGATCTGCTCGTGAGAGAGGTGGTGTTCTCTTGCCAGACGCTCGAAGGCGTGGGCCACTTCAATTGGGTTCAGGTCTTCGCGCTGGATGTTCTCGATCAGCGTGATCTCCATCAGCCGATCATCTGCGAAGTTCTGAATGACCACCGGGATCTCGGCGAGACCTGCGATCTTGGCGGCTCGCAATCTGCGCTCACCGGCGATGAGCTGATAGCCCTCCCCGACTTTCCTCACCACTAGCGGCTGGATAATACCGTTCTCGCGAATGGACTGCGCCAGTTCTGCCAGGCGCTCTTCCTGGAAGACCGTGCGCGGTTGAAGCGGATTCGGCGCAATCGAGTCGGTCGGAATGCGCAGTGGGGCGGGATCGGCCGCGGCCGCTTCCTGCTTCCCCTTCCCAGGCGCCTGGATGGGCGGCTGTACCGGCGCGGCATTTCGATTGGCGGGTAACAACGCGGACAATCCGCGTCCGAGGGCCTTACGCGGCTGATCCGTTGCGTTGCTCATTCTCAACGATCTCCTTGGCAAGTTTGATGTAGCTTTCCGCGCCCTTGGAGCGGAGGTCGTAGCTCAGGATCGGCTTCCCAAAGCTGGGAGCTTCCGCCAAACGAATACTCCGCGGAATCACAGTTTCAAACACCTCGTCGGCGAAGAACTCCTTGAGATCCCCTGCCACCTGGCGCGCCAGATTCGTCCTGTCGTCGAACATGGTCAGCAGGACCCCTTCCAGTTTCAAGTTGGGCTGGAGTGAATTCTTGAGTCGCTCCACCGTATCGAGCAACTGGGATATGCCTTCCAATGCGAAGAACTCACACTGAATGGGGACCAGCACGGAGTCCGCCGCCACCATGGAGTTCACCGTAAGAAGGTCGAGGGCTGGCGGGCAGTCGATGAGAATGTAGTGGAATTGGCTGCGAATCGGCTCCAGGGCTTCGCGCAGTCTGTATTCCCTGCGCTCCAGTTCCACCATCTCGAGGTTGGCAGCCACCAGGTTTTTGTCGGCAGGCACCATCTGAAGGCCGTCAAATTCGGTGGATACGATCAAGTGCTCCATCTGGGAGTCCCCCAGGAGAGCGTCGTAGATCGTCTTCATCCCTGGCACCTTGGCAATTCCTACACCGGTTGTGCAGTTGCCTTGGGGATCCATGTCGACCAGCAGGATCTTCAAATCGTTGGCAGCAAGCGATGCTGCGAGGTTGATTGCGGTCGTCGTCTTGCCGACTCCGCCCTTTTGATTGGCTATTGCTATGACTTTGCCCATAGGGCGCCTCACATCTATAAGTGGGTGGGAAATGACTATGCTATCACGGAGGTTTCACGTGGAACATCTCCCAGCGTCTTCAACCACTAACCCGCTATGTTTCACGTGGAACGTTCGCCATCCACAACACCCCGCCCTGCCCCACCGCCACTACCACCGCGCCCCCCCACTTCAGCCCCACCGCGTCAGCTTCCGAAACCAGCAAACCCACCCACTTCCCTACCCTCTTCCCCACCCTCAATACCTCCTTGGGCCGAACCGCACGCGAAATCACACCATCCCACGCCCCCTCCAGCACCTCCGCCCGAACCGGCTTTACCACCATGTTTCGTACCAAATCCCCCGCTTCCCGCAGGAAAGCCGCCTTCCGCTGGTCGCTCTCCACCACCGTCACCTTCAAGTCAGGTTTCCCTACCGCCACGGGAAAACCCGGAAACCCCGCCCCACTGCCAATGTCCACCACGCTCTGAATCCACGCCGGCAACCGCGCCGCAACCATCAAAGACTCCACATAGTGCCGCTCCACCGCCTCTTCCAGATCCACAATCCGCGTCAGGTTCAGACCCTTGTTCCACCGCACCATCAGAACCCAGTGCTCAAACAAAGCCCTCACCTGTCCAACCTCCAACTCCATCACACCGGCCATCCGGCCTCGCAATAACTCCTCAAACCGGCTGTAATCGCTCATAGCTTCTTTCCCAAGGTCAGATAACAGTCCAACACCGCCACGGCTGCCGGCGTAACTCCCGGAATCCGGCCAGCTTGCCCCAACGTCTCCGGTCTCACCCGCTCCAACCTGTCACAAATCTCCCGGCTCAGTCCCGGAATCCCCCGGTACTCGAAGTCCGTCGGGATTCGCCGCCCCTCCGCCTCCCTCAACCGCGCCACCTGCTTGTCCTGCTGCTGCATATATCCCGCATACTTCACCTCCGTCTCCACCGTAGTCAACACCCCTTCCACCAAGCTCTCTCCCATCTGCCCCTCCAATTCCGCCCGAATCTCCCCGATCTTCGACTCCGGCCGCCGCAGCCAAACCTCGCGCTTCCCAGCCAACAAGCCCAGCAGCTTCCCCTTCTGCTCCAACTTCTTCTCAAACAAAGTCCATCGCTCGTCACTTACCAGGCCCACCCTCCGTCCATGTCCCGTCAACCGCTCATCCGCGTTGTCAATCCGCAAGTGCAGCCGGAACTCCGCCCGCGACGTGAACATCCGGTACGGCTCGTCCGCCCCTTTCGTCACCAGGTCGTCGATCATGATCCCCGCGTAGCCCTCGGTTCTACCCAAAACCATGGGCTCCAACCCCTTCACCTTGCACCCCGCGTTGATGCCCGCCACCAAACCCTGACAACCCGCTTCCTCATAACCCGACGTCCCATTGATCTGCCCCGCCAGGAACAGACCCTCAATCCGCTTCACTTCCAGCCCATGCGTCAGCTCCCGTGGGTCGATCGAGTCATACTCGATCGCATACCCCGGCCGGATCATCTCCGCCGACTCCAGGCCCGGGATCGAAGCCACCATCGCCTCCTGCACATCAATCGGCATCGAAGTCGACATCCCGTTCACGTATACCTCGTACGTGTCCAACCCCTCCGGCTCCAGAAACAACTGGTGACGCGTCTTGTCCGGGAACTTGACGATCTTGTCCTCAATCGATGGGCAGTACCTTGGGCCGATCCCTTCAATCTGCCCGCTATACAACGGCGAACGTGGCACCGCCTCCCTCAGAATCCGGTGCGTCTCCTCCGTCGTGTACGCAATGTGGCACTTCACCTGCTCCCGCTCGATCTTCCCAGTCAGGAAGCTGAACGGCGTCGGCACTTCGTCTCCCGCCTGCTCCTCAAACCGGCCCCACTCAATCGTCCGCCCATCCAGCCGTGGCGGCGTCCCGGTCTTCAGCCGGGTCCATGCCAATCCCAAACTCCGCAGGTGATGCCCCAGCAGGTTCGACGGCGCCTCCCCGCTTCGCCCGCACTGGTACCTCGTCTCGCCGACATGCGCCAGCCCATTCAGGAACGTGCCCGTAGTCACCACCACGCAGACTGTCTCAAACCGGCGCCCGTCCGCAAACCGTACCCCCCTCACCCGCTTTCCGTCCTCGTACTCGATCTCCGCTACCTCCGCCTGGACAATCCGCAGGTTCTCCACCCCCTCCAGCCTCTCCCGCATCTTCACCCGGTACTTCGCCTTGTCCATCTGCGCCCGCGGACTCCACACCGCAGGCCCCCGGCTCGTATTCAACAACCGGAACTGGATCCCCACCTCGTCCGCCGCCAATCCCATAATCCCGCCCAGCGCGTCGATCTCCCGCACCAGGTGCCCCTTCGCGATTCCCCCAATCGCCGGGTTGCAACTCATCTGCGCGATCAGGTCGATGTTCATCGTCACCAGCGCAGTCTTCAACCCCATCCGCGCACACGCATGCGCCGCCTCGCACCCCGCGTGGCCCGCACCGATCACTACCACGTCATACCGTGCGTTCTTCATTGTTCTCTCAGCGCTTTCCTGGTTATCCTATTGATTCTAGCGAGAGGAGTCCTGCCTTGAAAGTTCTTGTCCTCGGCGGCGGCGGCCGCGAGCACGCCATCGCCTGGCGCCTCCACCAAAGCCCGTCCGTCTCCCAGGTCTTTGTGTCCCCCGGAAATCCCGGCTCCGCCACCATCGCCAAGTGCGTTACTCCAGCTTCTACTACACCTGAAGGCTATATGGCGGTAGCGCGGGCTGTTGAGGCCGATCTCACCGTCGTCGGCCCCGAAGCCCCCCTTGTCGATGGAACCGTCGATCTCTTTCAAAAGGAAGGCCTTCTCATCTTCGGACCCACCGCTCGGGCGGCCCAACTCGAAGGCTCCAAGATCTTCTCTAAGCGCTTCATGGAGCGCGCCGGCATCCCCACTGCCCGCTTTGTCTCCACCTCCGATCCTGTCGAGGCCCGCGCCGCCCTTAATCAATTTACTTATCCTGTAGTAATTAAAGCGGACGGCCTCGCCGCCGGCAAAGGCGTCGTTATTTGCCCGGATCAGGCCAACGCGCTGGAAACTCTTGAAGGCATGTTCTCCGGCGCCCTCGTCGGCGCCGCGGGCGCCAGCCTGGTCATCGAGGAGTTCCTAACCGGCGAGGAGGTCAGCTTCATCGGGCTCAGTGACGGCCAGCGCGTGCTCCCGCTCGAACCGTCCCAGGACCACAAGACCATCTACGAAGGCGACCAGGGCCCCAACACCGGCGGGATGGGCGCCTATTCCGACTCCCGCATCATCACCGCATCCCAGCGCGAATTCGCCATGTGCGAAGTGATGGACCGCACCATCCAGCAGATGGCCGCCGAGGGCAATCCCTTCCAGGGCTTCCTCTACGCCGGTCTGATGATGACCCCGGACCGCGGACCCATGGTCCTCGAATTCAACGTCCGCCTCGGCGACCCGGAAACCCAGGCCCTCCTCCACCGCATGGACTGCGACTTCGGGGCGGTCCTCTTCGAAGCCGCCCGCGGCCAGGTCAAACCCGAGCTTCTCGCCTTCAAGCAGGACCCCTCGGTCTGCGTCGTTCTCGCCGCCCACGGCTACCCCGGCAAGGTCCGCACCGGCGACGCCATCACCGGCATCGCCGCCGCCGAAGCCACCGGAGCCACGGTCTTCCACGCCGGCACCAAGTTCGTAGATGGCAAGCTCGTCGCCTCCGGCGGCCGCGTTCTCGGCGTTACCCACTCCGGCCCCACGCTCCAGCAGGCCATCGCCAACGCCTACCAGGCTTGTGATCAAATCCACTTCGACGGAATGCAGATCCGCCGCGACATCGGCAAGAAAGGTCTCAAGCGCTGGGCCTAGCTGACGCTAGAATAGAAATACGTGGGGACGTAGCTCAGCTGGATAGAGCGTCCGCCTCCTAAGCGGAAGGTCGGCAGTTCGAATCTGCCCGTCCCTACCATCCACCTAACGAATATTCCTCGCAATGCCGGATCAGCCCTTCGTCCATCTGCACTGCCACACGGACTACTCGCTCCTCGATGGCGCCTGTCAGATCCCCAAGCTGATGGCCACCGCCTCCCGGCTCGAACAGCCCGCCGTGGCCCTCACCGATCACGGCAACCTCTTCGGCGCCGCCGAGTTCTACTTTGAAGCCAAGAAGGCCGGCGTTCAGCCCATCATCGGCTGCGAAGTCTACATCACCGCCAATGATCGCCGCATCAAGGACGAAACCAATCGCCGCTACAACCACCTCGTCCTCCTCTGCGAAAACCAGGAGGGCTACCGCAACCTCGTCAAGCTCGTCACTGCCGGCAGCCTGGAGGGCTTCTACTACAAGCCGCGCATCGATAAGGACCTCCTCTCCCAGCACTCCAAAGGCCTCATCGCCCTCTCCGCCTGCCTTAAGGGCGACATCAACGAAACCCTCATGCACGACAAGTATGAGGAGGCCCTCCGCCTATCGCACGAATACCGCGACCTCTTCGGCCGCGAAAACTTCTTCCTCGAAATCCAGGACCACGGCCTCGACGAAGACCGCCACGTCATGCCGCAGGTCTATCGCCTCTCCGCCGAAACCGGCATCCCGCTGGTCGCTTCCAACGACGCTCACTACATCGAGTACGAAGACCACCGCGCCCAGGACATCCTCACCTGCATCAACTCCGGCAAACTCGTCTCAGACGAGAAGCGGCTCAAGTTCACCACCGAGCAGTTCTACCTCAAGTCCCGCGCCGAAATGATGCAGATCTTCGGCGAGGTGGAAGACGCCCTCGACCGCACCTGGGAAATCGCCCAGCGCTGCAAAATCCAGATGGACCCGGTCGCCGAACCATTCCCCCGCTTCGACGTCCCGCCTGAACATTCCATCGACACATACTTCGAATACGTCGCCCGCCAGGGCTTCGAACGCCGCCGCGGCCGCCTCGAGAAAATGGCCGCCAACGGCACCCTCCGCTGCCCGCTGCCCGAATACGTCGAGCGCCTCGACCGCGAAATCCGCCTCATCCAGCAGATGAAGTTCAGCGGATACCTCCTCATCGTTTGGGACTTCATCCGCCACGCCAAATCCCAGGGCATCCCCGTCGGACCCGGCCGTGGCTCCGCCGCCGGCTCGCTGGCCGGCTGGTGCATGGGCATCACCGACGTCGACCCCCTCCAGTACGGCCTCCTCTTCGAGCGCTTCCTCAACCCGGACCGCGTCTCCATGCCCGACATCGACGTGGACTTCTGCACCAAGCGCCGCGGCGAGGTCATCCAGTACGTCACCGAGAAATACGGCCGCGAGCAAGTAGCCCAGATCATCACTTTCGGCACCCTCGCCGCCAAGGCCGTCATTAAGGATGTCGGCCGCGTCCTCGACATGACTTTCGGGGAAGTGGACAAGATCTCCAAGCTCGTCCCGCCAGATCCGAAGATGACGCTCAAGAAGGCCCTCGCCGAGGAGCCGGCCATCCTTGAAGCCGCCGAAAAAGATCCCCGCGTGAAGGAGATGCTCGACATCGCCCAGCGCCTCGAGGGCATGGCCCGCAACAGCGGCATTCATGCCGCCGGCGTTGTCATCTCACCCATCCCGCTAGCCGACCTCGTCCCGCTCCACAAAACAAACAAGGATGAAATTGTCACCCAGTTTGAAATGTCCATGCTCGAGAAGCTCGGCCTTCTCAAGATGGACTTCCTGGGCCTTACCACTCTCACCATCATCCACGATGCCCTCGTCCTGATCCGCAGGAACCGCGGCATCGAAATCGTCCTCGAAGAGCTCCCCCTCGACGACCAGGAAACCTACGCCAAAATCTTCGCCCAGGGCCTCACCGACGGCGTCTTCCAGTTTGAATCCTCCGGCATGAAAGACGTCCTTCGCCGCTCGCACCCGGAGCGTATCGAAGACCTCATCGCGCTCAACGCCCTCTATCGCCCCGGCCCCATTCAGAACGGCTTCGTCGACGACTACGTCGACCGCAAGCTCGGCCGCAAGCCCGTCACCTTTGACCTGCCTGACCTCAAGCCAATCCTCGAGGAAACCTACGGCCTCGTCATTTACCAGGAACAGGTCATGCAGGTCGCCCAGAAGATCGCCGGCTACTCCCTCGGCGAAGCCGACCTCCTCCGCCGCGCCATGGGCAAGAAGAAGAAGGAGGAGATGGACAAGCAGCGCGAGCGCTTCCTCTCCGGCGCCAGGGAGCGCGGCTTCCCGCCCCGGAAGGCTGAGTCCCTGTTCGAGCTCCTTGCCAAGTTTGCCGAATACGGCTTCAACAAATCCCACTCCGCCGCCTACGGCTACCTCGCCTATCTCACCGGCTATCTCAAAGCCCACTACGCCGTCGAATTCATGGCGGCCCTGCTCACCTCGGAAACCGGCAACACCGATAAGGTGGTGAAGTACATCAACGAGTGCCGCTCCCTCAACATCGAGGTGCTGCCGCCCGACGTCAATCAGAGCGACCTGAACTTCACTCCCGTCGGTCTGGACAAGATCCGCTTCGGGCTCGGCGCCGTCAAGAACGTCGGCGCCGGCGCCGTGGAAGCCATCGTCGTAGCCCGCGGCGAACATGGCCCCTACCGCACCTTGGACGACCTCTGCGAGCGAGTCGACCCCTCTTCCGTCAACCGCCGCGTCCTCGAAAGCCTTATCAAAGCCGGAGCCCTCGACAATCTCAACGGCACCCGCTCCCAGCTCTTCGCCGTCGTCGAAGACTGCATGGAGTCCGGCCAGCGCGCCCAGAAAGACAAGCTCAGCGGCCAGACCGGCCTCTTCGGCGAACTCGCCGCCGAACCCGGGGCCAGCACGGATCGCGCCCTCCCCAAGGTCAACGACTGGACTCAGGCCGAAAAGCTCCGCGGTGAGAAGGAAACCATCGGCTTCTACGTCAGCGGCCACCCGCTCGACCAATACCGCTGGAAAGTGAAAGAACTCACAGAGCGCGACAGCTCCTCTCTCGACGGCATCGAAAAGGGCCACGAAATCGCCCTCTGCGGCATCATTACCAACGTCCAGCGCCGGCGCAACAAGGAGCTGAAGCCCTGGGCCATTTTCCAGCTCGAAGACTGGCACGGCTCCACCGAATGCCTCACTTTCGCCACTCGCTACGAAATCATCCAGCGGGAAATCGAGGATGACAAAGCCGTCCTGGTCCGAGGCAAAGCCATGCCCGAGGAGGACGGCAGCGTCAAACTCAACGTCCAGGAGATCATCCCCCTCGACGTCGCCCGCGTCAATTTCCCCTCTCTCGTCAGCATCCGCGTCCGCCTCACCCAGGCTGCTCCGGACCGTGTCGACGAATTGAAGCAGCTCTTCGACGCAAAACCCGGTGACACCAGCGTCCGCCTCAAACTCGAACGCCCCCGCGACTTCACCGTCTTCCTCGACGTCACCCAGAAGATCCGTCCCGACAAGGAATTCAAGGCGGAAATCGCCCGCCTCTGCGGAGCCGAAGCCCTCGAAGTGCTAGCCTCATAAGGAGAGCCCAGACCATGAGTGATCCCTCTGAAGCCCGGATCTCCGAGCTGGAACGCGAAATCGCACAGCTACAGATGAAATCCACAGGTGCGCAAGCACGCCTCCAGGACCTTCAGTCCGAATTGATCGGTTTGCGCGGCGAGCAAGGTGTCAACATCTCCTGGCAGCGCGTCCAACTCGCCCGCCACCCCAAGCGCCCTCACTCGCTCGATTACATCCAGCGCATTATGCCGGACTTCACCGAAATTCACGGCGACCGCGCCTTCGGCGAAGATCCTGCCATCGTCACCGGCTTCGGCACCCTCA
Source organism: Acidobacteriota bacterium (assembly GCA_016213725.1). GTDB lineage: Bacteria > Acidobacteriota > Terriglobia > Bryobacterales > Bryobacteraceae > Paludibaculum. The sequence goes on from JACQZS010000266.1 coordinate 11,006, forward strand.
TCGGCGGACACCAGGCCATGATCATCGGCCAGCAAAAGGGCCGCGACACCAAGCAGAAGCTCTTCCGCAACTTCGGCATGCCGAAGCCCGAAGGCTACCGCAAGGCCATGCGCGTCATGGAGCTCGCCTCCAAGTTCCGCCGCCCCATCATCAACTTCCTCGACACCCCCGGCGCATACCCTGGCATCGACGCCGAAGAGCGCGGCCAAGCCGAAGCCATCGCCCACAACCTCCGCGAAATGGCGCGCCTCGAGGTGCCCGTCATCGTCGTCGTCATCGGCGAAGGCGGCTCCGGCGGCGCTCTGGCCCTCGGCATCGGCAACCGCGTCTTCATGCTCGAAAACGCCATCTACAGCGTCATCTCGCCGGAAAGCTGCGCTGCCATCATCTACCGCGATTCGACCAAAGGCGAACTCGCCGCTTCCGCTTTGAAGATCACTGCGGCAGACCTCATGCGCCTCGGCCTCATCGACGGCATCATTCCAGAACCTCCCGGCGGAGCCCAGGACGATCACGACCGCGCTGCGGACTTCCTCCTCACGTCCCTCACCGGCACTCTCGACGAACTCGCGAACTTCAGTCCCGAACAGCTCATCGAGGATCGTTGCCAGAAGTTCCGCCGCATGGGCAATTTCTTCACCGAATAAGGGGCCTCACCTGTGAATAAACTAACCTTGGCCGCTTTGGCCGGCTTCGCCTTCCTAGGCTTCCTCGCGTTCATTACCTGGCAGATGATCGGAGAGCGTCAGAACCGCGTCGAAGTCTGCATGGAGTACCACGGCCGCACAGACTGCAAGATCGCCTCCGGCTCCACCCGCGACGCCGCCGTCCGCACCGCCGGCGATGCCGCCTGCTCCCTCATCGCCAGCGGCATGACCGAACTCATGCAGTGCCAGCACTCCACCCCCAAGTCCGTCCGCCCGCTCAATTAACTCCTCCAGCCGTCACCCTGCGGGTTCACTCCCTACGTCCCGCGGCCAAGTAGCCCTACTTGCTCTCCTGCCGCGCCCAGGGCACTCTTCCGCCCGTCGCCTGTCTCGGCGTGAAGTTGTTGCGGATCCGTGCCAGCGCTTTCGTCTGGATCTCCAAGCCCAATTCGAACACTGCTCCTTCCGCCAGCAGCGTCTTCTGCAACTCATCCACGGGAATCTCCTGCACGGCTACGCCCCTCTGCGCCGCCAGCGCGGCTGCCACCCCGGCCGCGTGGCCCAGGATCATGTATTGCGGCTCCATTCTCAGGCTCGAATACGCCACGTGGCTCGCCGAGAAACACACCGGCACCAGCAGGTTCTCCGCTTCCGCTTTTCTGGGCAGCAACACCCGGTACGGGATCTGGTACGGCTGCACCGGCACTTCCACGTTGCCTTCGTTCAGCACGATGCCTGTCTCCGAAACGTGCCGCTGCACGTTGTGCGAATCCGAATTGTAGCTCCCCATCCCGATTGCGTCCTGCTTCGTCCGCTCCGTCTGCAGGTCCTTTTGCGTCGCCACAAATTCGCCCGTCATCCGCCGCCCTTCGCGCACGTACAACTGGTTCGGCCAGTGGTCCGTATCGGGGAACTCATCCTTTGCCAGGCCCCACCGTGCCGCGTCCGTTCGCAGCGCTGCCGGCAGCCGCGGATCGTTTGCCAGGAAGTAGTACAGCCCCTGCTGGTAATCCACATGTTCCTGCCAGATCTTCTCGCGCTCCGCGTATGTTCCGTCCGGGTACTTGTAGTTCTTCCCGATGTAGTCCGACGAGAACCCGCCCCGGTTGTTGACGTCCACCTTGCCGTTCGGAATGGTGCGCATCAGGGTGAAGTCCGTGAACGTCGCCGGCCGCCCCAGGTACACCTCCAGCGCCGGCACATAGCGCGCCAGCAGTTCATACCGCTTCGGATCGTAGTTCTTCGGCTTCGGCCACGGCACCTTGTTCGCTTCCACCGTCGTCGCAATCACGCGGAAGTTGTAAGCCTGAATCCGCTTGTCGCCCGATCCCGGCTCGCCCCGCGGCTCCGCCGACACCTCCGGCAGCAACTGCCCCTTCTCATCCCGCGCCGGAATGTCCATTGGAAACTGGTGGTTCCGCGTGAACTTCAACACCCCGGCCAGTGACTCGCCATACTGCGGAACCCCCTCCCTCCCAAACGTGTAGCTCACTCCCGCTTGCGCCATCAGGTCGCCTTCATACGTGCAGTCCGCGAAGATCTTCCCTTTCACCCGCGTGCCGTTCTCCATCACGATCTCAGCCACGCGCGTCCCCTGTTTCACCACGCCTCTTTTCTCCGCCAACCGGTGCCGGAACAGCACACGGACACCCGCATCTGCCAGCATCTGCCGCATAATCGACTCCGCCGCTCCCGGCTCCGGCATCCACGCCAGTTGCTGGAGGTGCCGGTCCATCTCGTAGTGCTTCCCCGCGCGCCAGTAAAACTCCAGCGCCATCCCCCCGATCACCTCGATCCTCCCCACATCCGTGCCTGAGAGCCCGCCCGACACCATGCCGCCGATATGGTCCCGCGGCTCCAGCAGCACTGTCTTCAACCCGTGCCGCGCGCCCGCCACCGCCGTCGCCATGCCCGCAGCCGTTCCGCCGTAAACCACCAGGTCGTAACTCTCCTGCCCCATGGCGAGGCACGCGCTCATCACCAGCAACCATCCGGTTTTCATGCCCAACTTTGTATCAGATCCCGCATCCGCCGCGCCCTTCAACTTTCGCGCGCCTTCGCATATAGTGGTTCCGCACCTTCCTCTGTCGAGACAACTGAATATGCGGCCACTCATTCTCATCGCTCTCCTCCTCTCCACGCTCCACGCAGCCCCCCAATCCGTCACCTTCGACGGCCCGCAAGCTTCCTTCCGCTGGACCCTCCCCCAGCTCAATCCCGATCTCCCCAAAGACTGGACCCCCTACAACTTCCTCGTCCTCGAACTCCGCGCCTCCTCACCTCAGCGCTTCTTTCTCGAGTTCCACACCGCCGGCAAGAACATCCGCCGGCGCCTCCAGCCCCTCCCCAACGTCTGGATCCGCGCTGCGGTGCCCCTGCAGTACTACCGCTCCCCAAACCGTGCCGGCTTCGACCTCGCCTCCGTCGGCAAAGTCCCCAGGGCCACCTTCTGGATCGGTACCGGCGGCGAGTACAACCCCCTCAACGCCATCGACGCCATCGGCGTCGCCATGACCACGCCGCTCAACAAGCCCACCCTCGAAATCCGTTCCGTCGCCCTCGCCAAAGACGACCCAGGCTCCGACATCCTCGACAAGAAGCCCGTCGTCGACCAGTTCGGACAGTGGATCCCCGCCGCCTGGCCCGGCAAGATCGAGTCCCTCGATCAACTCAAGAAAGCCTGGGCCGCCGAGTCCGGCTCCTTCCGGCCCGGCGATTATAACTGGTGCCCTTACGGCGGCATCAAAGACACGAACGCCCGCGCCACCGGCTTCTTCCGCGTCGAACAAATCGATGGCCGCTGGTGGTTCGTCGATCCGGACGGCCATCTCTTCTTCTCCACCGCTTCAACCGGCATCGGCGGCGGCGGTGGCGACGCCCGTCTCCAGGGCCGCGAATCGTTCTACCAGGCCATGCCCCCCACTGATCCCAATCCCCAGCCCAACCGCCGCGGCCGCGGTGGCTTCTACTCCTGGAATCTCGCCCGCCGCCACGGAGATTCAAATGACTCCGGCTGGATCGCCACCGCCCTCAGCCGCCTCGAAGCCTGGGGCCTGAACACCATCGGCAACTGGTCAGACTCCCGCCTCTGGGACGCCCACAAGAAGGCCTACGTCATCCAACTCCGCGGCTGGGGCATGGAGACCGGCTTCCTTGGCCTCCCCGACGTCTACTCCGAAGAGTGGCCCAAGCTCGTTGATAAATCCGCCGCCGAGCAGTGCGCCCCTCGCAAGAACGATCCCTGGCTCCTCGGCTACTTCATCGCCAACGAGCCCCCCTGGCCCGACCGCGAATCTCTCGTCGTCGACATCATCCTCGAACGCCCGGACTCCGCCACCAAACGCGAAGCCAAGGCCTTTCTCGCCCAGGGCGATACCCCCGAACGCCGCAAGCAGTTTCTCTACCAGGCATTCGACCGCTACCTCCAGGTCATCAACGCCGCCATCCGCCGCCACGATCCCAACCACCTCAACCTCGGCCTCCGCTTCGGTGGCGGACTCCCGCCCGCCGAAATGCTCAAAGCCTCAAAATCCTTCGACGTCTACTCCATGAACGTCTACGCCACCCAGGTCAACACCAAGGTGATGGACGATGTCCACAAAGCCATCGCCCGCCCCATCATCGTCGGCGAGTTCCACTTCGGCGTCCCCGGCCGCGGTCTCGCTCCCGGCCTCGTTCAAGTGAAAGACCAGGCCGAACGTGGCGTCGCTTACCGTTACTACGTCGAGCAGGCCGCCGCCCATCCCGCCTTCATCGGCTCCTCCTGGTTCCAGTGGGTAGACCAGCCCGTCACCGGCCGCATGGACGGCGAGAACTACCACATCGGCCTCGTCGACGTTACCGATCGCCCCTATGCAGAACTCATCGAGGCCATGAAGACCACCCACCGCCGCCTCTACGGCGTCCACTCCGGCAAAACCGCGCCCTTCGCCACCCGGCCCCGCGCTCAATAGCGCCGCCGCTATTCGATGCCGTCCAGCCTGTAAATGTCCGTGTTCGACCGGTTCACCCGCACCGCCAGGAACCTCCGCCCATCGGGCGAAACCGACAACGCCCCCGTCCCCAGCGAAGGCATCGGGGGCGGAATCTCCGCCAGAACCCTGGGCTGTCCGCCATCCGGGTTCACCACCAGCAGCTTGGCGTTCGCACCCGCCGCCGTCTCGGCGCCGATGTAATACAACCCATCCTTGCCCAAGCTCCAGCATGCCCAGCACCCCGGCAGCAAGCCGCGCACCACCTCTGACTCCTGCCCCGTTCTGGTGTCTGCTCTCCAGATGCTTGGATCGGTCCGCCCGCCCGTGTAGTAGATATACCTGCCATCCGCTGAACTCTGTGTAGGATATCCGCCGTCCGTGTGCTTCGCAATTGGCGTGTCTTTCCCAGCGTCGCCAAACTCCCTCTTCCTCAGCGTTCCCTCCACCAGGTAGATCAGCGCGCTGCCGTCCGAGGAAAACGAAGGATGTTCCCCCCCGTCCAGCCGCCACGCTCCCCTCTCCCGCTCGTCCGGCCAGATCACATAGCACTCCTGCACCCCGTAGCGGTTGAACGTCAGCCGCTTGCCCTCGGGAGACCACCTCCCTAATGTCGGCCACAGATTGCCCTGCGTCACCTGCACCGCTTCTCCCCCCTCCGCGTCGCTCAGCCAAAGCTGTTCTTCGCCCGACCGGTTCGAGCGAAAACAGATCCTCGTCCCATCCGGAGAATACTGCGGCATGCTGTCGTCACCCGTTGACGCAATCAGACGCTGCCATTGGCCCTCTTCCTTGCCTTGTCCCAATGTCAGCCGCCAGATGTCCAGATCCTGGTGGAACACCGAATAAACCATCGAATTCGTCTTCCGAGACACCGAGAACTGAATCGCATGTTCCGCATGCAGCTCCGTCGCCTCCGGCGTCGCCCCACCCTTGCCATGCCACTCCAGCTTCCACACCCGGTACTCCCCTCGCGGGCTGGAACAGTACAGCAGACTCCTCCCTCCTCCACTCCAATCCAACCCGCTGATCTCCGTGTTCTCTCTCCGCACCGTCACCGGCTCCCCACCCTGCGCCGGACCGACCATCAGCGCGTGCCGGAACCGGATCTCCTGCCTCACAAACGCCAGCCACTGCCCATCCGGCGAATACCGCGGCTCCAGATCGCCCACTGCATTTGCCGGCGGAACCGTCAGCGCCCGCCGCTTCTTCGTCTCCAAATCGATCTCCCACACCGTGAACGGCTCACGTTCCGCAGACTTGTCAGAAACCGCCAGCCGCCTTCCATCCGGAGACCAATCCAGTTGCTTCGACACCAGCCCGTACGACGCCCCGTGCAGCTCCCCCGCTTTCTCCGTGCCCCCTCCCGGCGTCGTGATCAACACCTCCCCGCGCCCTACCTCCACACACACGTACGCCACCCGCATTCCGTCCGGTGACCACACCGGACTCCGGCACGATCCCTTTCCCTGGCTCACCCTCACCGGCTTCTGGCTGTCTCTGTCCACCAGGTAGATCTGCGCTCCCGCGCGCCCCTCCAAATCCCACACAAACGCAACCCGCTTCCCGTCCCCCGAAATCGCTGGCTGAAACTCCGCCCCCTGCAGCCGCGTCACCGGTCGGTATCGCAGCATCCCCCCCGGCTTCTGCCGCCACATCACCCAACCCAATCCTCCCAACACCACTGCCGCCGCCACTGCGCCCGCCCACCAGGCCTTTCCCCAGCCCGGTGCGTCCCTCTCCTCTACCGGCAGCAGCCACTGGTAGCCCTTCCCAGGCACCGTCAGCAGAAACTTCTCTCCGCTCGCCCCCCCACCCAGCGCCTTCCTCAGCATCGACATGTGCTGGTTCAGGTTCGCCTCCGTCACCAACTGCCCCGGCCACAGTGCCTCCAGCAACTCGTCTCTGGTCAACACTCGATTGCTGCTTCTCAGGAATACCACCAGGGCTTCAAACACTTTCGGCGTTAACGCCAGCCGCTCTCCGTGCTTCCTGACCACGTGTAACGCCAGGTCCACCACAAACGGCCCTGAACTGAGAAGTTGCTTCATCCTCGGGAGTTACAAGTGGATTTTATCTCCTCTTATCCGTTTTTAGGTAAGTTTTCTCGACTCATGTCAACGACTGGCGCAAAGTGTCCTCAGCGCGGCTGCCTGTTCTGTCGGCCGTTCGGTCTCGCTGCCTCTCATGGCGCCAATGCTTCCGCTCGAGGTTCAAAGTATGCACTTCGCCAAGGTCCTCCTCCCCCTGTTCCTGGGAGCACTCCTCCTTCCTGCTCAAAATTCCGCCATCCAGGGCGTCGTCACCGATCCCTCCGGTGCTGTAATTCCCAGCTCCACCATCACTGTCACGAATCTGGATACCGCCGTCGCCTCCCGCGCCACCACCAATACCCAGGGCCTCTACATCTTCCCCCTCCTCAACCCCGGACGCTTCAAAGTCGAATGCTCCGCCCAGGGCTTCGCCACCCAGCAACTCCCTGAGGTACGCCTCGAAGTTGGCCAGACCGCACGCCTCGACTTCGAACTCAAGCCCGGCACCGTCGTCGAAACCCTCAATGTCTCCGCTTCCGCCGTCCTCATCAACTCCGAAACCAGCGAGGTCGGCCAGGTCATCGACTCCAAGCGCATCCTTGAAATGCCCCTCAACGGCCGCAACTACCTCCAACTCGCCCTCTTCACTGCCGGCGTCCAACCCGGCGGCGGCCTCGGCGTCGGCGCCCGCGGACGCGACGAAGGCCAGTTCTCCGCCGTCGGACTCCAAATGGCCCAGAACAACGTCCTCCTCGACGGCAACGACAATAGCTCCCGCACCTCCGGCGGCCCCCTCGGCTTCGAAGCTCAACAAGTGAAGCCCCCCGTCGACGCCGTCTCCGAATTCAAGGTGGTCACCAACAACATGAGCGCCGAACACGGCTATCGCGCCGGCGCCAAGGTCCTCGTCTCCACCAAGTCAGGTTCCAACGCCTTCCACGGCTCCGCCTACGAGTTCCTCCGCAACGAAAAACTCGACGGGACCAACTTCTTCGCCAACCGTTCGGGCGCCAAGAAGCCCACTTACCGCCAGAACCAGTACGGCGCCACCCTCGGTGGTCCCGTCATCAAGAACCGCACCTTCTTCTTCGGCAGCTACCAGGGCACCCGCATCCGCACCGGCCAAAGCTACATCAGTTCCGTCCCATCCTCCGACATCCTCCTCCGCGGCGACTTCTCCAAGCAGCCCGCCCAGCGCCGCAATATCTTCGACCCCCTCACCCAAACCGGTACCGGCACCACCGCCCGCCGCCTCCAGTTCCCCGGCAATACCGTCCCCCTCAGCCGCTGGGACCCCGTCGTCAAAAACATCATGCCTCTCTATCCGGCGGCGAATATCTCCGGCGTCGACGAGAACGCCCCCAATAACTACTACTTCGGCCCCAGTGACTCCGACGACGCCGACCAGTACGACTTCCGCGGCGACCATAACTTCAGCGATAAGCACCGCTTCTTTGCCCGCTACTCTCTCCGCGACCAGTTCCGCAACCAGAACGGCTGGCTCCCTTATCCCGCCATGGGCGGCCAGGGCCAGACCGTCGTCCTCAAAGGCCACAACATCGCCAGCGCCCTCAGCTCCGCCCTCACCCCCACCATCTTCAACGAGCTCCGCTACGGCTACTCCCAGTTCGATACCCGCTTCGACATCCCCTTCACCGAAAACCTCAATCCCCAGTTCGGCATCAAGAACGCGCCCGGCGACAAGATGAACGACGGCCTCGATTACGGCTGGACCCGCTTCTCCCCCTCCGGCTTCGTCGAAATGGGCGCCCGGAGCTTCTGGCCCAACGTCAATAACCTCGCCAACTTCGTCATCGCTGACTCTCTCGTCTGGATGAAAGGCAAACACACGCTCAAATTCGGCGGCGAAATCCGCAAGTCCAACGTCTATCGCGACGCCGCTCGCCAGCGCCGGGGCAATTGGACCTTCAGCGGTGCCCAGACCTCCGAGTTCCCCAACAACGGCACCAGCCGCTCCAATACCGGCAACGGCATGGCGGACATGCTCCTCGGCTACATCAGCGGCGGTACCTACGGCAACAACCAGGGCGAGGATATCGACAACTGGTACTACGGCTTCTTTGTCCAGGACGATTTCAAGATCTCCGCTAAACTCACCCTCAACCTCGGCCTCCGCTACGAGGTCTTCAAGAAGGCCATCTTCCCCAACGTCGCCAAACAGACCGTCAGCCGCTACCTTTACCAGGGCATCAACGTCGCCAACATCGCCGACGAGAAGTTCGTCTACCCCTCCGGCGACGGCGATTGCGGCTGCCTCAACGACCTGAACAACTGGGCCCCCCGCATTGGCCTCGCTTACTCCCTCACCCCGAAAACCGTCCTTCGCGCCGGCGCCGGCCTCTTCTATGGCGAACCCAACAGCCTCAGCACGGAAAATGCCAACTTCCGTTCAGGCCCGCCCAAGAGTTCCGACGTCTCCCTCCAAACCACCCCCGAAACCACCACATACTTCGTCAAGAACGGGTTCCCTGACTTCAGCACCACTACCGTCCAGCGCGGCGTCACCGTCTACGTCTTCCCCGACTTCCGCCCCACCCTCTACGTCGGCCAGTGGTACTTCGACCTGCAGCGCACCCTTCCCTGGGACACCCTCCTCACAGTCGGCTACATCGGCACCAAGGGTACCAATCTTCACAACATCCGCAATATCAACCTGCCCATCACTCCCAACGCCACCGTCGCCTCCAATCAGCGCCTCTTCCGTCCCCAGTTCAGCAATGTCTCCCTCCACGAGGGTAGCCTCAACTCCAGCTACAACTCCCTGACCGCCAAGGTTGAGAAACGATTCTCCAAGGGACTCACCTTCCTCAGTTCCTTCACTTGGGCCCACAACATCGATCAGGGCAACGAGGACCTCTTCGACGCTGGCGGCGGCGTCGCTACCCCCTGGGACATGTCCCGTGAACGTGCCAGCTCCAACCTCGACCGCCGCCTCGGCTACATGCTCTCCGCCGTCTACGAAATCCCGCTCGGCAAGGGCCACTCGTACTTCTCTTCCGGCATAGGCAACGCCGTCTTCGGTGGATGGCAGGTCGGCGGCCTCTTCTCTATGTACTCCGGCCTCCCGGTTGTCCATTCCATAAACGTCAATAACGAAAACCTCGGCGGTTCAGTCCGCGGTGACTGGCTCCGCTCCCCGGGCCTCCCTTCTTCCGAACGCACTATCGATAAGTGGTTTGACACGGGCTTTGTTGTCCCCTCCGCTCCAGGCGTCGCCTCCAACGCCGGCCGCAACCTCGTCCGCGGCCCCGGCAAAACCAACTTCGACTTCATGATGGCCCGCAACTTCCCTCTCCCCTGGGAAGGCCACCAGATCCAGTTCCGCTTCGAGTCCTTTAACTTCACCAATACACCCAACTTCGGCCTCCCCAACGGCTCAGTCGGTACCCCCAACGCCGGCAAGATCACCACCGCCGAAGATCCGCGCCGCATTCAGTTCGCCCTCAAGTACGTCTTCTAGAGGTCGTAACCGTGGATCGACGTCAATTCCTCCAGGCCGCCGCGGCTCCCCTCGCGGCGGCGCCCTCCATTGCCGCGTCGGCGGCCCTCCGCCCCAACATCGTCTGGATCATGGCCGATGACCTCGGCTTCGGCGATCTCGGCTGCTATGGCCAGAAATACATCCATACCCCCAACATCGATCGCCTCGCCGCCGAAGGCACGCTCTTCCGCACCGCTTACGCAGGCTGCACCGTCTGCGCCCCCTCTCGCTCAGCCCTCATGACCGGCCAGCACACCGGCCATACCCCCGTTCGCTCGAACCCCGGCGGCGTCCCCATCCTGCCTGGCGAAACCACCGTCGCAGATGTCCTCCATTCTGCCGGTTACGCCACAGGTCTCTTCGGCAAGTGGGGCCTCGGCGACATCGGCACCGCGGGCGTCCCCTGGCAGCACGGCTTCGACGAGTTCTTCGGTACCCTCCATCAGGCCCACGCTCACTTCCAGTACCCGCGCTTCCTCTACGACAACGCCAAGGAGTTCCCCCTCCCTGGCAACGTTGCCGGCGCCCGCGTCACCTACGCCAACGACGTCATCGCAGACCGCGCCGTCGACTTCATCCACCGCCGCGGTAGCGGCGGCAACAAAGACAAGCCCTTCTTCCTCTACCACTCGCCCACCATGCCCCACTTCGAGCCCCATGTGCCCGAAGACTCGCTCGCCGAATACCGCGGCAAATTCCCCCTCGGCCAGCCCTGGTCCCAGCCCAATGGCCGTCTCAAGGCCCAACCCGACGTCCGCACCGCCTACGCCGCCATGGTCACCCGCGTCGATCGCTACGTCGGCCGCATCCTCGACGAACTCCGCGCTCAAAACCTCCATCGCGACACCATCGTCTTCTTCACCTCCGACAACGGCGCCACCCTCCCGGAAATCAACGAGACCTTCTTCTCCAGCGCCGGCAACTGCCGCGGCCACAAAGGCAATCTTTACGAAGGCGGCATCCGCGTTCCTATGATCGCCCGCTGGCCCGGCCACATCCCCGCCGCCCGCACCTCCGATTTCATCTGGTACTTCCCTGACTTCTTCCCCACCGCTGCCGAACTCGCCGGCGCCCGCCCCACCCCCGGCCTCGACGGCATCTCCGTCCTCCCGGCCCTCCTCGGCAAATCCCAGAAACCCCACGAGACCCTCTACTGGGAGAATCCTGCCTACAACTGGAAAACTCAGGAGTTCGCCCCCGGCCTCCCCATGCAGGCCATCCGCCGCGGCAACATGAAAGCCTTCCGCCCCAAACAGAACGGCGCCGTTGAACTCTACGATCTCGCCGCCGATCCCACCGAATCGCGCGACCTTGCCTCCACTCAACCCGCTCTCGCCGCCGAGTTCGATCAACTCCTCCGCCAGTCGCGCAAACCCCCGCGCGTCCAAAAAGAACCACCCCACTCTTGGTGGGAAGCTAGGAGTTAGCATGTCCTCTCGCCGGCAGTTTCTTCAAACTCTCCCCGCAGCCGCGGCCCTCGCTCCGCCCGCACGTCGCCCCAATGTCCTCGTCCTCATGAGTGACGAGCACAACCCCTTCTTCAGTCAGCCCTACGGCCACCCCTTTGTCTCCACCCCCAACATGCAGCGCCTCGCGCGCCTCGGCACCGTTTTCTCTAACGCCTACTGCCCCTCTCCTCTCTGCCTGCCTTCCCGTTCATCCTTCCTCTCCGGCCGCCGCGTCTTCGACCTCCAGACCTACGGCAACTGCAACCTCTTCACCTCCGACACCCCCTCCTACGGCCGCGTCCTCGCCTCGCAGGGCGTCCACTCCGTTCACATCGGGAAAACCGACGTCTACAACCAGGCCGCCACACTCGGCTTCAGCGAGATGATTCTCCCCGCTGACCGCAATCCCCCCGGCGACACCTACGTCTCCCGCAATCCCCTCGCCGTCCAGGCCGATTCCGAAGGACGCGCCGGCGGCTTCGGCGTCAAGCCCAATCCCTTCCAGGGCGACAACCAGAAAGTCGCCGCCGCCCTCCAGTGGCTCTCTGAAACCGCCCCCAAGCTCAACACCCCTTGGACCCTCTCCCTCAACCTCCTCAAGCCCCACTTCCCCCACAACGTCACGCAAGACCTCTGGGACCAATACGCCGCCCACGCTGACCTCCCCCCGCAAGGCCGCGAAGCCGAGCCCGCCAACCATCCCTATGCTCAGGACCTCCGCCGCTTCTTCGGCACCGATGTCTTCAACGGCGACAAGGTCCGCAACCTCCGCCGCGGCTACTATGGCTGCATCACCTACATCGACCGCCAGCTCGGCGTCATCCTCGACGCCCTCGAAAAATCCGGCCAGCTCTCCAACACCGTCGTCGCCTACACCTCGGATCACGGCGAGATGCTCGGCAAGTACGGCCTCTGGTGGAAGCGCAGCCTCTATGAGGACTCCGCCCGCATCCCCATGATCGTCGCCGGTCCCGGCTTCCAACCCGGACGCCGCGTCGATACACCCGTCGATCTCCACGACCTCCAGGCCTCCCTCTTCGAAGCAACGGGCGCCGCCCGTCCCAAACACTGGTGCGGCACACCCCTCCAGCGCATCCCCTCCAACGATCCCCAACGCGTCGTCTTCTCCGAGTTTCAGGGCGGCGGCACGCGCGCCAGCGCTTTCCTCATCCGCCAGGGCCGTTGGAAGCTCATCTACAACTGCGCCGCCCCCCACCAGCTCTTCGATCTCGAATCCAGCGATGGCGAGCTGACGAATCTCGCCTCCAAACACCCCGGCATCGTGCGCAAGCTCGAAAAGGAACTCCGCCGCATCTGCTCGCCCGAACATGAAAACCAGCGCGCTGAGGACTACATTCAGCGCCTCCTGAAAGCCCTGCCCCAAAAAGGATAACCCCCATGCAACGCCGCGACTTTTTCAAGTCTCTCCCAGCCGCCGCAATCGCTCTCCAAACCCCGGCACCCCCGCGCCCCAACATCATCTTTATCCTCGCCGACGACCTCGGCTACGGCGATCTCGGTTGCTACGGTCAAACCCGCATCCAGACCCCCAATATCGATCGCCTCGCCGCCGAAGGCGTCCGCTTCACCTCCGCCTACGCCGGCTCCACGGTCTGTGCCCCTTCCCGCTGCACCCTCATGACCGGCTACCACACCGGCCATGCCCGCACCCGCGGCAACAAGTCGCCTGACCTCCCCTTGCGCCCCTCTGACCTCACCGTCACCGAAATCCTCAAACAGGCCGGCTATCGCACCGCCCTGTTCGGCAAATGGAGCCTCGGCCAACTCGGCTCCACCGGCTATCCCACCCGCAAAGGCTTCGACGAGTGGTTCGGCTTCTTCTCCCAGTTCCACGCCCACAACTACTACCCCGAACACCTCCTCAACGGCGAGACGGACTTCCTCTGCCGCGGCAACACAGGCACGCAGCGCAAGGACTATGCCCCAGATCTCTTCACCCGCCGCGCCGTGGACTTCCTCAACCGTCAATCCGCCTCTCAGCCCTTCTTCCTCCACGCCTGCTTCACCCAGCCGCACGCCAATAACGAAATGGGCCGCGACACCGGCAACGGCATGGAAGTCCCTTCCGACGCACCTTACACCAATCAACCCTGGCCCCAGGTCGAAAAGAACTTCGCCGCCATGATCACCCACATGGACCGCTCCGTCGGCCAGATCATGGACACCCTCAAAACCAAGGGTCTCGACGACAACACCCTCATCGTCTTCGCCTCCGACAACGGACCCCATGCCGAGGGCGGCCACAACCCCAAGTACTTCGAAAGCAGCGGCCCCCTCACCGGCATCAAGCGCTCCATGACCGAAGGCGGCATCCGCGTCCCCGCCCTCGCCCGCTGGCCCGGCCGCATCCGCCCGGCGCAAACCAGCGCCTTCCCCTGGGCCTTTTGGGACTTCCTCCCCACCGCCGCCGAACTGGCCGGCGCTCCCGCGCCCGCAGGCATCGACGGCCAGTCTATCGTCCCCACTTTGCTCGGCCAATCCCAGAAGCCCCACGACTACTTCTACTGGGAATTCCACGAAATGGGCTTCCACCAGGCTGTTCGCTCCGGCGACTTCAAGGCGATTCGCAAGGCGCCCACCCAGCCCGTCGAACTCTACGATCTCTCCACCGATCTCGCCGAACGCAACAACCTCGCCGGACAGAAGCCCGATGTCGCCGCCCGCTTGACTAAAATCATGGAAGAGGCCCGCCGCGACGATTCCAACTGGCCCATCCTCTCGCCCGGCGAAGCCCGCAAAAGAGCCGTCTAAACACCATGCGCCCTGCCATTCTTCTCGCTCTCTCCGCCGCCGCCCTCCACGCCCAGGGCCTCTCCTATCCACCCAGGATGGAAGGCGCCACCGACTACGTTTACAAAACCGCCGCCGGCGTTCCGCTCAAAATCTACGTCTTCCAGCCCACTACTCCCAAGCCCCCCAAAGGCGCCCCTGCCATCGTCTTCTTCTTTGGCGGCGGCTGGACCAACGGCAACCCCGCCCAGTTTGAGCAACACTGCCGCCACCTCGCCTCCCGCGGCATGGTTGCCATCACCGCCGACTACCGCGTCGCTTCCCGCCAGGGCGTCAAAGCCGTGGAATGCCTCCGCGACGCCAGATCCGCCATCCGCTGGATCCGCGCGAATGCCAAGATGCTCGGCATCGATCCGAACCGCCTCGCCGTCGGCGGAGGTTCCGCCGGGGGCCACCTCGCCGCCGCCGCCGCGCTCATCTCCGAATACAACGATCCCTCAGACAACCTCAAGATCAGCGCCCGCCCCGATGCCCTCGTCCTCTACAATCCGGCTGCCGTCCTGGCCTCTATCCCCGGCCTCCCGGATTGGCGTGAACCCGCCGGCATGGAACAGCGGATGGGAGTTCCCCTGGAGTCGATCTCCCCCTACCACCACATTGCCAAAGGCGCTCCGCCCACCATCATCTTCCACGGAAAGGCCGACACCACGGTCCCCTACGTCCTCATCGAGGCCTTCACCCGCAGGATGACCGAATCCGGCAACCGCTGCGAACTCCACGGCTACGACGGCGAAACACACGGCTTCTTCAACTACGGCCGCGGCGGCAACAAGGCCTTTCAGGACACTCTCGCCAAAACAGACGCCTTCCTCGTAACCCTCGGCTACCTCAAGCCCTGACGCCGCGCCCCTTTTCTCCCGCCCCGGGGACCATGTCCCCTGGGCCTGCGCCGATTTGCCAGATCTGTTCAGGATCTACAGGTACTCGCCGTACTTCTCCAGCGCGACCTTTACCAACTGGCTCCTCGTTCTTACTCCCAGCCGGTCGAAAAGCCCCCGCAGCACCCCTTTGACGGAACTCTCGGAGATCCTCAGTTGCTCCCCGATCTCTTTGTTGAGCCCGCCCTGCAGCAACAGACGCAGCACGGCGATCTCCCTCTCCGACAGCGGCACCGCATCCCGCTTGGTCCGGTCCAGCGCTTCGAGAATCCCCTTCAGGTACTCCTTCTCCATGTAGACCCCGCCCGAGGCCACCTCGCGAATGGCCCGGCACAACTCCTCCGGCTGGCTGTGCTTGTGCAGAATCCCGGCCACGCCCGCTTCCACCAACTGCACGGCTTCTTTGGGACTCAAACCCGCCGTAACCACCAGAATGCGGCCCGCAAATCCCTGCGACGAAGCCCCCAGAACGAAATCCATCGCCCGGTCGCGCCCCAGGTCGACGTCCAGTAGAACCACGTCCACTCGCTTCTCTCCGAGTGCCGCCAGACCATCTTGGACCGTGCTCGCCTGGCCCGATACCTCGAATCCCGATTGCCGTTCCAGCACTCCGGCCAGGCCTTCCCGGAACAAAGCGTGATCGTCCACCAGCAGTAAACGCAGTGATGATCTGGAGGGTAATGCCATGGCGATTTAAGACCGGCCGTACTTGGATGGACGCAAGGCAATCCGCCAAGGTAACGATAGTACAGAATTCCGCTATTCCGCCGCCTGCAAGTGCACCGAAAACTGGCAACCTTGCGGCAATGGATGGAATCTCAAGTCGCCGCCATAGCTTCTAAGCAAGGCCCGCGCCACATACAGGCCCAAACCCACGTGCTCGGAAGCCTGCTGGAAAGGTTCAAACAGATGGCTCGGGTCGGCGATGCCCGGACCCGAATCGGTAATCAGAATCTCCACTTCCAGACCCTTCCCCCTCGCTCTGATTGACAATGTCGGCTCCGGTATCTGCTCCACCGCCCGCAGGCTGTTCTGAGTCAGATTCAGAAGTGCCTGCATCACGCCCAACCCATCCGCCAGCACCGGCGGAAGGCCCGGCTCCACATCGAACGTCACACGTCCTCCCATCTCCAACCACGCCGGTTCCACCAGAAT
The DNA here is from genome assembly GCA_016213725.1 of Acidobacteriota bacterium. Lineage (GTDB taxonomy): Bacteria > Acidobacteriota > Terriglobia > Bryobacterales > Bryobacteraceae > Paludibaculum. Next base: position 27,451 of record JACQZS010000266.1, read on the forward strand.
TCTCAGTTGCTCCAGCGTGTCCCTCAGGTCCACCCGCACCAGCACCGGTTGGGCCTTGGCCGCCAGATCCATTGCCGCGATCCTGGATAGCCCCTCGATCAGCACGCCCAGCGACTGGAAATCCTTCTCGCTCCCGAACTCTTCCTTCGATGCCAGTGTGGAGTAGATCATCGAAATCGCCCCGCACATGTTGCGGATCTCGTGCGACACCGCCCCCGCCACAATGCGATTGTTGGCCAGCAAATGCCGTAGGTTTTGCTCTTCCCGGTCGCGGACCTCCTCCGAAGAGTCCACCGCGATCGCCGCCAGACATCGTCCTTGCCCCGCCTGGTATGTCGAAAACCACGTCTGCGCACCGAATAGCTCGCCGCTCAATCTCCTGCCCTGGCATTGCACCGCAGACCGGAATTCGCCCGTTCTCGGGCTCACCCGCAACGCCCCCGCCAGCACCGGCAGCAGTTCGCTCACGCAAATCCCCGTGAGCGCTCCATCGTCCTCCAGCCCGAATAGCCGCGCCGTCGCCTGGTTCGCCGACAACACTCTCCCGCCCTCATCCAACGTGAAGATCGCCGCCGGGCTGCTCTCCGCCAGCGCGTGCAAATGCTCTTCCAACTGCTGGCGGATCTTCTGTTGCCGGTTTCGCTCATCCAGGTGCTCGCGAATCAACCGCTGGTTCCTCAGAATCTCGTGGGTGAAAAGCCCGAAACCGGAATACGCCGCCAGCGCCAGCACGAATCGGATGACCTCGTCCACCTGCGAAACCTGCGACGCAAACGTAGTCCGGCACAGCGCACAGGTGACGCTCAGGATGGCTAGCTCGCCTCGCCCCCCGGCGAATGCCAGCAGCACAATCGGAACCAGATACAGCGGACCCAGGCTCACCGTCTGGCCGATCCGCCAGTCGCCGTATGCCACCAGAGCCGCACTCACAAATCCGGCCAGCCGCACCAGCCGCGGATTCAGAGACTGCCCCCAGGAAAGAATATCGCCGAAGTCTTTCATTCCAGTGCCTGACGCCAGCCGACAACAATACTCCAACCTGACGGTTCGGTCAACGGTCCAACCGAAAGACAACCCGCATTGTCCGTAAGACATTGCGGTACAGAGCTAGACCAGAATATCCTCTCTATAGATAGTCTAGTGTTGGGTTTGTAACGGAGACGCATGAGTAGTTCAGCGCCAGGCCCGATAAGGGTGCGCATTGCGGTGGCACAGTGGCCGCTAGGCCTTCGGCTCGCTTTCCTGGCTCTACTTGCCTGGATCCCGTACCTCGCTTTCCTCCATCTCCCCTTTATCAGTGATGACTACGGGCAGATCTATCTCAGCCGGAACTATGCCTCCATGAGCGGTTGGGCCTCCCTCGCTGCCGATCCTCTTTACCGTTGCCGGGCCACCTCTCTCTTCTTTACTCACTGGATTGATCTCGCCTTTGGCGCCAGTCCGCTCTCCCATGCCCTTGGGGGCCTGGTGCTCCACACCCTCTGCACATGGATGGTCTACGCTCTCGGGACCCTCTCCTTCATCGGCTGGGAGATGTCCTTCATCGCGGCATGCGCCTTTGCCGTCCTCGAAGGGCACCAGGAGGCCGTGGTTTGGATCGCCGCCCAACACGAGCCTCTCGTGTTCCTCTTCGCCATCGCTGCCATTCTGCTCTTCTACCGGGCGCTCGTCTGCCCCGCGGCTCGAGGTCTGGCGGTGGCGGGAGTCGTCGCAGCCTACCTCCTGACGCTCTTTTCCAAGGAATCGGGTGTAATCGTGCTCCCCGCCCTGGCTGCTCTGTGGCTCTGGCGCCGCCGCAGGCCAGCGTGGTTGGGCCTCCTTCTGCTCATCCTGGCCATCTTCACCGCTTGGTACATCCTGGCCATCTTCCAGACGTCCGCGCCCCACCAGCACTTGAAAGACGGCACCTTTGAATGGAACAGCCCCTTCATTTCTACCGTCACCCGCAGCGTCGGTCGTCTGCTGTGGTTCTGGGGGCTCCTGGCGGGGGCACTTGTCTTGTCCGCCGGCAGCCGGGAACAGAAGATCACCGGTGCGGTCAGTCTGGGCTGGATGGCCTTGGCTCTGTTGCCATACAGCTTCCTCGCCTACATGCCCCGCGTTCCCAGCCGTCACACCTATCTGGCCAGTGCCGGACTCGCAGTCCTCTTGGCGGCCGGGTTCGGCAGCATGCGGGATTGGGCCGGACCTCAGCGCGCCCGCTGGGTGTCGGCGCTCAGCCTCATCTTCCTGGTCCACAACGTCGCCTATCTCTACTGGAAGAAGCTTCCGCAGTTCGAACAGCGCGCTGCCGCCACTGAAAAATTCCTGAACTACGCACGCACCTCCAAAGGACCCCTCCGGGTATCCTGCGCACCGTTTCCCTTGATCGTCTATCAGCATGTTGCCGCCGTTGTGCTTCACCAGCCGCCCGATAGCGTGCAATTCGTAGCTCCTGGCGGCTCTGATTCAGCCGGAGCTTTTTGTGATGAGGACCTCCCATGAGCAGCAACGTCCAGTGCCCCGCCGCCCTCCCGTTCCCCCACGCTCTGAGCGTCTTCTTTCCTGCCTACAACGACGCCAAGTCGCTGCCGTCGCTCATTCGCCGGACCTTTGAAGTGCTCGACGGGCGCGTCGCCGAGTTCGAAGTAATCGTCGTCAACGACGGCAGTTACGAT
>JACQZS010000271.1 GCA_016213725.1 Acidobacteriota bacterium
AGGCCGTGCCTTCGACATACGCGCCTTTTATGAGAAGGCCCTCTTTCACGTTGAATTATATGGCGAGGAAGGCCGCAGGTTATCTATTCGGTGGGGGCCTGGTGGCGGGATCGTGCAGGACGATGCGGGCGTCCAGGGCCAGCAACCGCTCCGGCGAAGCCAGCAGCGGGTTGATGTCGATCTCCTTGATCCACGGCTGCTCGACCACGAGGCGCGAGAAGCGCACCAGCAGTTGTTCGAGGCCGGCGAGGTCCACCGGCTTGCGGCCCCGCACGCCTTTGAGGGCTTTGTAGATCTTGGTCCGCTCCATCATGCGGCGTGCCAGGGTCGAGTTCAGCGGCGGCAGGCCGAGTGAGCGGTCCTTGAAGACCTCAACCAGCTGGCCGCCCATGCCGAACAGCAGCACAGGGCCGAACTGGGGATCGATGGAGGAGCCGAGGATCACCTCGTAGCCGTCGAGCTTGGCGAAGGGCTGGACGTTGACGCCGTTGAAATGCTCCAGGCCAGCCTTGGCGGCCACTGAGTCGCGGATGGACTGGAAGGCCGCGCGCACCGCGTCGGCGGTCTTGAGGTTGAGTTGCACGCCGCCCACGTCCGTCTTGTGCGTGATGGTCAGCGAGTGCAGCTTGAGCACGACGGGGTAGCCCATCGACTCGGCCGCATCCACCGCCTGGTCTTCCGTGGTGGCGATACGCGAAGGCAGCGTGGGCACGCCGTAGGCGGCCAGCACGTCCTTCGATTCGAACTCCGTGAGGATGGTGCGGCCTTCGGCGCGCACGCGGTCCAGAATGACCTTTACCTTGGAGATGTCGGCGTCGGCGTCGCTCTGGGCGTAGGCGGGCGTTTCGTAGAGCGCGCGCAGGTTGGAAGCGTAGCGCCACATGTAGTTGAACATGCGCGCCGCCGTGTCGGGATAGGGGAAGGTGGGGATGCCCGCCTGGTTGAGGATGTGGACACCGGCGTCCACGTCCACGCCGCCCATCCAACTGGCCAGGACAGGGCGCTCACCCTGCTTGGCCAGCGGCTTGAGCAGTTGAGCCGTCTGCGTGGAGTCCGTCATCGCCTGCGGCGTGAGGATCACCAGCATGCCGTCGGTGTTTGCGTCCTTGGAGACCACCTCCAGGGTCTGGGCATAGCGTTCCGGCCCGGCGTCGCCGATGATGTCGATGGGATTGCGGCGGGACCAGGTGGCCGGCAGGAATTTGTCGAGTTCGGCGATGGTCTGCTCGGAGATCTCGGCCAGTTCGCCGTCGCCCAGCAGGAGCGAGTCCGCCGCCAGCACGCCGGGGCCGCCGGCGTTGGTGAGAATGGTGAGGCGCGGGCCCTTGGGGCGCGGCTGCTTGGCCAGCACTTCCGCCATGTAGAAGAGGTCGGCGATGTTGGTGACGCGCAGCACGCCGCTGCGGCGGAAGGCGATGTCGAGCACGTCGTCGGATCCGGTCATGGAGCCGGTGTGTGACGCCGCGGCCTGCGAACCCGCCGCGGTGCGGCCCGCCTTGATGACGATGATGGGCTTCGTGTAGGCCACTTCGCGCGCCGCGGAGAGGAAGCTGCGGGCGTCGCCGACGCTCTCCATGTAGATGAGGATGGCGCGGGTCTTCGGATCGTTGCCGAGGTAGTAAATCAGATCGCCCCATCCGACGTCCGCCATGGAACCCAGGCTCATGAACGCGCTGAAGCCGACGTTTTCCGCCAGCGACCAATCGAGAACGGCCGTGCAAAGCGCGCCGCTCTGCGAAAGGAATCCGACGTTGCCCGTGCGCGCCATGCCGGCGGCGAAAGTGGCATTGATGCCGCTGGGCGGCACCATGATGCCCAGGCAGTTCGGGCCGATGATGCGCATGTTGGCCGCCTTCGCGTTGGCCAGCAGTTGACGCTCGAGTTCGATGCCCTCCGGACCCGCCTCCTTGAAGCCCGCCGAGATGACCACCGCAGCCTTGCAGCCCACTTCGCCGCACTCCTGCACCAGGCCCGGGATGAGCTTGGAGTTGGTGGCGATCACGGCCAGGTCGATCTCAGCCGGGATCTCCTTGACGCTCTTATAGGCCTTGATGCCAAGGACGCTCTCACGCTTGGGATTGACGGGGAAGACCGCACCGCCGAACGGCGAGCTGATCAGGTTCCACAGGGTGGTGCGGCCGACGGAACCGGGGTTCTCCGTGGCACCCAGCATGGCCACATTCTTGGGCTTGAAGAAAGGGTCAAGTGGGTGCTCGACGTGGCCGAGAATATCGTGCGCGGATTTGAGGGCTTTGCCGGAAGAGGGTTTCATTAGCGTTAATCCGATCCGAAATAGTGTTTATAGAGACGGCGTTACTATCATGACGCCATAAGTGGGCTTGGGGCAAGTAGGATTGGCTAGGGGAAGGCCAGGGTAAGGTAAGGGCCTTGGTCCTGTGCTAGAAGCGATTATTTTTCAATGGTTTGGGGCTGTGGAGGCTGCCGGGAGAATTGCTGGTAGAAGAGCAGGGCGGTGTCGGCGATGGCGCGCTCGCGGTCGGCCAGCGGCTTTCTGGACAGTTTGATGAAGACCGTGAGGGCGAGGTGCCCCTTGCCCCCCGGCAGCGCGATTACGCCCGTGTCATTGGTGCAGAGGTTGATGCCGTCCTTGTCGCCGCCGGTGCCGGTTTTGTGCCACACCACCGTGCCGGGAGGGAGGAGCGCTTTGATGCGCATCGCGCCAGTGGGCGTCTCGGTCATCCAGCGGATGATGCGCTCGTGGCTGGCGGGGTGGACCAGCTTACGTCCGTGGATGGCGGAGAGCAGCAGCGTCATCGCCTCGGGTGTGGAGGAATCGCGGCCGTCGGCGTCGAAGGCCACGGGCCCGAGGGCCTCGAGATCCTGGTTCATCTGCTTCTCGGAACGGTTGATGCGGATGGCGCCTTTGAAGAGGCGGTCGAGCTGCTCCTGGGCGGCAGTAGGACCGCCGGAGAGTTCCAGCAGGACGTCGTGGGCCGTGTTGTCGCTGTCTCTCAAACTGGCTTCCATGAGCTGGCCGATGGTGGCCACCACGCCGGAGGGGTACTTGTCGCGCAGAGGGCTGAACCCGGTGCTGTATTGCTCCGGTTCCACGCGGACCATCTTGCGGAAGGGCAGTAGGCCGGCCTGCATCTGAGCGAGCGCCCGCAATACCACGGGCAGCTTGGCCACGCTCATGGTGGGGAAGTGGTCTTTGGATCGCCAGCCGATGAACTGGCCCGTCTCCAGGTGCAGGGCGGCGACGCCCATCACCCCCCCGGATTGCGTTTCGATCTGCCGCAGCCGGTCTTCCAGCGTCTGGCCCGCGAGCAGGCCCGGCAAGGCCAGGATCAGGAAGAGCCGGATCATCTGCGCGGGGGCGGCCCGAAGATCACCAGGACGCTGAGCGGTTCCGGGCCAGGGTTCTTCAATCCGTGCGGCACGCCGGCCGGTGCGAGGACGAGATCTCCGGCGAAGACCTCCGTCACGCTGCCATCCACTTCGGCCAGAGCCGTGCCGGCAAGGATGTAGTAGAGCTTGTCCTGGTCCGGGTGGACGTGGGCGGCGTGCTCCTGTCCGGGGAGGAAACAGTTCATTCCGGCGTAGAGGTGCTGGCCGGCGGCCAGTTGCACCTTGCCCATCTTCGCTTCGTTGAACTCGGCAAGTCCGGAAATGTTACGGATCACCATCCCCTTCAGAATGCCTGATGGCCCTATGCTGATGGAAGCAGCCTATGTCCTTCCAAGAAATCGCTTCGCACATCCAGACTCTTTCCGGCGCCGTGCGCGAAGCCCTGCTGGCGCTACCCGCAGCAGAGCGCACAGCCCTATATCCGGGCTCCGGCGGCTGGACCCGCGGCGAACTGCTGGGCCATCTGGTCGATTCCGCCATCAATAACCAGCAGCGCTTTGTACGGGCGCTGATTGCCGGGGAACTGGTGTTTCCCAACTACGAGCAGATGGCAATGGTGCAGGTGCAGCACTACGCCGAAGCGGACTGGACCTGGTTGGTGGAACACTGGTGGAGCCTCAACCGGCACATTGTGATGATCCTTGGCAGCGCCCCGCCGGAGCGCGCCGCCGCGCCGTGCACCGTCGGCAGCAACAGCCCGGTGACGCTCGAATATCTTGCCCAGGACTACGTGGCGCACATGGAACACCATCTTCGGCAGCTTCTTCCGCAGCAGGATCTGCCGTATTCCACACCGGGCTGAGCGCCGGCGAAGCTGTGCAATACTCGGTTATGCTCCGGAAGACCGCCGTACTCGCCATCGTGCTGGGGGCCGCACTGTGTCTGCCCGCTCCGGCCAAAATGAAAGTGAAAACGCAGCACCAGGCGGGCAACGACTGCAAGCAGTACAAGACCTACGAGTGGCTGCCCACGAGGGCGGCCCGCAAAACCGGCATCATCGAAAACGAAGAGACCAGCACGCCCGTGATCAAGGAGATCATCAACCGGGAGTTGCAGGCGAAGGGTCTGAAGGAAGTGCCTGCGGGCGGCGACCTGCAGATTGCCACGCTTTCCACGCGCGAGAAATCCCCCCATACCGACGCGCTGATCTACACGTGGTTTCCCGACTATTACTACGGGACCTACTGGAGCAGCGGATCGCCGGCGATGGTGCTTACCAGCTACGCGAACGTGGGCACGTTTGTGCTCAATCTCATCGACGCGAAGACAAAGAAATCCGCGTGGGTGGCCCTGGCAACGGACACCGTGGACAGTCAGAAGATGGCGCGAGAGAAGCTGGAGAAAGCGGCGAAGAAGATGTTTGAAGACTTCCCGCCGAAGAAGCCGTAGCGGGCGGTGACGGCACTTGCGAAAAAATGTTTGCACCGGCAAGCCGCTCGTTTTGAGCAGGTTGCGGGGAATGGGCAGGCGCGCGGCAGGCAGTCTGGTTTCGAATGTGGCCGACCTTGTTGGCCATGGCGAACAATAGTCTCCTGAAACTCATCACCGAGGGCGGCCGCAGCGAGAGCGAAGCGGCCGACGCCCTGGACCGTGTTGTAGAGAACATCCTGAAGCGGCTGCGGAAGGGCGAATGCGTTTCGCTGCCCGGTTTGGGCAAGCTGGTGCCCGGCCCGAAAACCACCATTCTGCTGGAGAAGCCAGCGTCGAAAGGAGCGGCACGTGGCCGGCGCTGAACTGCAATCGCCGGCCCAGGTGGCGCGTCTGGTGTTGCGCTGTCTGGCCGAGGGGCGGCGTGTGGAGATCGAGCGGCTCGGCACCTTCCGGCCCACTGCCGATGGCGGGTTCCGCTTTCAGCCCAACCGCAAGCCGAGCGTGTTCCTGGCGTATGCCGCGGAGGACGCGACCGCGGTGGACCAGCTCTACGCCGCCCTGGAAAGAGCCGGTTTCCAACCCTGGATGGACCGGCGCAAATTACTGCCGGGCCAGAACTGGCCGCGCGCGATAGAAGGCGCCATCGAGACGGCGGATTTCTTCGTGGCCTGCCTATCGCAGCGCGCCATCAGCAAGCGCGGCACGTTCCAAAGCGAGATTCGCTACGCGCTGGACTGCGCCCGCAGCGCGCCGATCGAGGACGTCTACTTCATTCCCCTGCGTCTGGACGACTGCCGCGTACCGGCGCAAATCCAGCGCCAGCTGCAGTACGTGGACCTCTTTCCGCAGCCGGAAGAAGGGACGCAGAAGCTGATTCGGATGATGCGGAAAGAGGCGCGCAGGCGGAGGCTCAGCTCTTGCTGTTCGTGAGGTTGGCGATGCGCTTCTTGATGTCGCCGGCGTCCTTGGCGGTAGGCGCGAGTTCCAGGTACTTGGTGTAGGCTTCGCGGGCGGCTTTGGGTTCCTTCAGCTTCTCGCGCGCCTCGCCGAGCAGGCGGTAGGCGTCCGGCAGTTGCGGATTCCATTTGGTGGCTTCCAGGAAACGGCCGGCGGCGGCCTTGTAGCTGCCGCGTTTGAAGTAGAATTTGCCGGTGTTGATCTCGGTTTGCGCCTGGATCGGGTTGAATTCGTAGACCTTGGGCAGCGCGGCGGCGTCCTCTTCGGCCGGTTCGGCGTGCTGCTCCTCCTTCGGAGGTTCCTTGGGAGGTTCGGCCGGCTTCTGCGCCAGCAGAGTTGCCCAAGAGAAAGCGAACAACAGAATCACGCGTGCCACAATCAAAGTATAGGCTGCTCCATGAACCCGCGAATCGACGCCTTGCGAGAGAAAGCCGCCCAAATGCCCACGGGGCCGGGCGTCTACCTCTACAAGGACGAGGCGGGAGAAGTCCTCTATGTGGGCAAGGCGAAGAACCTGCGAGCCCGGGTCCGCTCCTACTTCAACGAAGACCGGCTGGCGGAGGCCAAAACAGGCCGCCTGATCCACGCCGCGTGCCAGCTGGACTACATCCTGCTGGACAACGAAAAAGAGGCTCTGGCGCTCGAAAACAACCTGATCAAGCAATACAAACCGCGCTTCAACGTACTGCTGCGGGATGACAAGACCTACCCCTATCTCAAGCTGACCAACGAGCGGTTTTCGCGCGTCTACGTGACGCGCCGGGTGCGCAATGACGGGCAGTATTTCGGGCCGTACTTCCCGGGCAACCTGGCGCACCGGCTTGTGAAATTCGTCCACCGCCACTTCCAGATCCCGTCGTGCAAGGTGGACTTCTCGCGGCACCACACGCACCCGTGCCTTGAGTACCATATCCACCGCTGCCTGGGGCCTTGCGTGGAAGGGCTCACCACGCCGCAGGCGTATGCCGAGCGCGTGCATGACGTGCGCACGTTTCTGGAAGGCCGCACGCAGGACCTGGCGCGCGACCTGCGCGCCCGCATGGAGCAGGCCTCCGAGGAGATGGAATTCGAGCGCGCGGCCACGCTGCGCGACCTGATCTCCACCGTGGAAGAGATCGAGCAGAAGCAGAAGATGGCCGCGGCCTCCGGCGACGACACCGACATCTACGCCGTGCATGCGGAGCCGCCGCAGGTGGCGGTGAACCTGTTCCACCTGCGCAACGGGCGCATGGTGGACCGCCGCGAATTCTTCTGGGACGATCTGCCCGACTACGACGAGCAGGAGTTCTTCACCTCGCTGCTGATGCAGGTGTACAGCCAGGGCCAGCCCGTGCCGGCCAACCTCCCTCTTCCCGTGGAGCTGGAAGATGCCGAGCTTCTGGCGGAACTGCTGAGCGAGAAGCGCGGCCGCAAGGTGGAGATCCACACGCCGCAGCGGGGCGTGAAGAAGGCTCTGGTGGCGCTGGTCGGCTCCAATGCGCGGCACAGCTTCGAGCAGCGGTTCCGGGTGCTGAAGCCGACCACGGCGGCGATTGCGGAGGCGCTGGAAGAGGCGCTGGGCCTGCCGGATACGCCGCGGCGCGTGGAGTGTTTCGACATCTCGCACATCCAGGGCACGGACAAAGTGGCGTCGATGGTGGTGTGGGAAGACGGGCGGATGAAGAAGAGCGACTACCGCAAGTTCATCATCCGGACCGTGGAGGGCAACGACGACTTCGCCTCGATGCGCGAAGTGGTGACGCGGCGCTACGGACGGCTGCTGGAGGAGGAAAGAGCAATGCCGGGGCTGGTGCTGATCGACGGCGGGCTGGGCCAGCTGCACGCGGCGGCAGAGTCGCTGGAGGCGCTCGGGATTCTGAACCTGCCGCTGGCTTCAATCGCCAAGCGGGAGGAGATCCTCTACGTCTACGGGCAGGAGGACGAGCCGGTGGTGCTGGACCACCAGAATCCGGTGCTGCACCTGGTGCAGATGATCCGCGACGAGGCGCACCGTTTTGCGGTCACCTTTCACCGATCCCGGCGGGACGCGCGGACGCTTACCACGGAACTGCTGCAGATTCCGGGCGTCGGGCCGCGCACGGCGCAGAAGCTGCTGAAGGAATTCGGAAGCTTGAGCGCGGTGCAGGCGGCTTCGCAGGCGGAACTGGCGAAGGTGGTCGGCCCCGCGCTGGCGTTGAAGATCGCGGCGCCCGCGGCTGAAAGCTAGCGGCCGGTAGCGAGGCGTTCGGCGAGGATTTCGGGGAGGCCGGCTTCCAGAATGCGCCCCTGGGCGAGGCGGAAGTCGTACCTCACGCGGCGGAAGTGCAGGAGGCGGTTTTCGGTGTCCCAGATGGCATAGGCGGCGCGGGGATCGCGGTCGCGGGGCTGGCCCACGGAGCCGGGGTTGATGAGATAGAGGTAGTCGGGATCGAGGTCGATCACGCGTTCGCTTTCGGAGAAGCCGGGCCGGGAGAGGGGTATGAGTCCGCCGCGCTGCCAGGACCAGCCGCCCTGCACGTGCGAATGGCCGGCGAAGCAGACGGTGCGCAGCAGGTGGCTTTCGATGGGCTCCACTTCGGCGGCCGTGATGGCGTATTCGTCCTCATCGGCGGGCGTCCCATGGACTACTTGATAGTCGGCGCGGAAAGCGGGGCCGGCGGGCAAGCCCTTCAGCCAGTCCATGTCGGCGGCGCTGAGTTGGGCGCGCGTCCATAGCACGGAGGCGCGGGCGGCCTGGTTGAAGTCGCCCATCTCGAGCAGCCCGGCACAGGCCTTGTCGTGGTTGCCGCGGACCAGGCAGTCCGCGTAACGGCGGGTCCACTCGATGGCCTCCACCGGACTGGCCCCATAGCCGACGATGTCGCCGCAACAGACGGCCTCGTCCCAGTTGCCGGCCGCATCGTTGAGGACGGCTTCAAGGGCATCCAGGTTGGCGTGGATATCACTGAGGATCAGGCGCCGCACAATTTGATCAATGTTACCTCAGGAGGGGCCCCCAGTCGGATGGGGACGCCCACGGTGCCCAGGCCGCTGCTGACATAAAGTTGCCGGCCCTCGATTTCATACCGGACTTTCACGTACGGCGTGAAGAAGCGGGCGACGTTGACGTTCTCCTCGAGGATTTCGACATTGATTTGGCCGCCATGCGTATGGCCACTGAGAATGGCCTGGAAGCCGGCCGACGATGCGCGCGGGAAGACGTCCGGGTTGTGCTGCAGCAGGAGGTTGAAGGCGTCCGGCCGCACCATCGCCTCGAGCCCGGGGAGGTAGCGGGAACCCATCTTTTCGTAATCGTGGCCGGCCAGTTGGAGGTTGGCGGCGCCGAACCGGAGCAGGGCGGATTCGCCGCGCAGAAAGCGCAGGCCGGCGCGCGCGCCCAGCCGGGTGGTGAGGTCCAAGGTGCCGGCGTAGTATTCGTGATTGCCGTGGCAGCCGAAGACGCCGGCATCCGAGCGCAGGGCTTTCAGTACCTGGAGGCAGCCTTCCAGGTCATCGCCGCGGCGGGTGATGAGGTCGCCGGTGAGGACGGTGAGGTGGGGGCGCAGCTCGTTGGCGATGTCCACGGCGCGGCGCAGGTCGATCTGGTTGAGAAAGGGGCCGTAGTGGATGTCGGTCAGCTGGGCGATGCGCAGGCCGTGGAGGTCTTTGGGCAGCCCCTGGAAGGGCAGAGAGATCTCGGTGACGCGCGGGCCCTGCCGGGCAACGATGACGCCGAATCCGGCAGAGACCAGCGGCGCGGCGGCGGCCGGCGCGGCCAGCGCCAGGAGATGGCGCCGGCGCGGGTCGAAAAGAACCGGCTGGGCAATCTTGAGCCACACCGCGGCGGATGTCATCACGAGCACCCAGAACAGGGAGCCGGCAACCAGGTAGCTGATGGCGGCCGAGGATAAGCCCTGCGTGCGATGCGAGATGAGGTAGGGGACGGCGACGGCCATCCACGCCGTGGCGAACGCAAATCCGGCCCACGCCTGACGGCGCCATTGAGGTGCGCGCCGCAGCAGCTGGCGCAGCACATACACCTGTATCGCCAGCGTGACGCAAATCACCGTCATGTTCGGCGCCCAGCGCCGGAATTCTTCCATCAGGCTCCCTCTACTACAATTAAACCAATGTCTCTAGTGATTGTTGGTTCAGTAGCGTACGACGGCGTCACGACGCCGGCGGGCAAGGTCGACCGGATGCTCGGCGGCGCCTGCACTTATATCGCCCTTTCCGCGAGTTACTTTACGCCCGCCTCGATTGTCGGCGTGGTGGGCGAAGACTTTGCCCAGCAGGACGTGGATTTGCTGGCCTCGCGCGGCATCGGGCTGGAAGGGCTGGAACGGGTACCGGGCAAGACCTTCTTCTGGGCGGGCGTGTACTCCGCGGACATGAACGACCGCGAGACGCTGGCGACCGATTTGAACGTCTTCGCCACGTTTGACCCCAAGCTGCCCGCTGCGTACAAAGAGCAGCCCTACCTGATGCTGGGCAACATCCAGCCGGCGCTCCAAAGGAGCGTTCGCGAGCAGATGCCGTCGCTCCGGTTGGTGGGCGGCGACACCATGAACTTCTGGATCAACGACTTCCGTTCCGAGTTACTGGAAACGCTGAAGGGCTGGAACTTCCTGTTGATCAACGACAGCGAGGCCAAGCTGCTCTCGGGCGAATCGAACCTGAAGAAAGCGGCGGCCAGAATCCGTGAGCTGGGGCCGAAGATCCTGGTGATCAAGCGGGGCGAGTTCGGCGCCACGCTGTTTCACGACGGCGGGTACTTCAGCGTGCCCGGGTACCTGCTGGATTCGCTGAAAGACCCGACGGGCGCGGGCGATTGCTTTGCCGGCGGCTTCATCGGCTACCTGGCGTCGCGCGGCGTGGACGTGAACGCCCCGGCCGGGGAACTGGCGCGCGCCGTGGTTTACGGCTCCGTGATGGGGAGTTTCTGCTGTGAGGAGTTCGGCGTGGACCGCTTCCGCACGCTCACCCGCGATGACATCGAAGCGCGCTTCCAAGAGTTCCAGAAGCTCACCGCCTTCTAAAGGGCTGGGCGCGCTCGCCCTGCTCGGCGTGGTCTGCGCCGCTGCGGCCACGTTCGTCTATGCGCAAGGCTGGACGCTGTGGTACGGCGATGCGGAGGCGCACCTCAACATTGCGCGGCGCATCTTCGATTCGCGGCTCACTGGCTACCATCAGATCGGCACGGTGTGGCTGCCGCTGCCGCACGTGCTGATGCTGCCCTTCGTGCAGAGCGACTGGCTGTGGCGGACGGGCATTGGTGGAGCGATTCCGTCGGTGCTCTGCTTCGTGACGGCGGGCTGGCTGCTGTTCCTGGCAGTGCGGCGGATATTCGCCAGCGAGGCGGCGGGCTGGGCGGCGCTGGCGGCGTTCGCGCTCAATCCGAACGCGCTGTATCTGCAATCAACCCCGATGACGGAGCCGCTGGCGCTGTGCTGCGCGGCGGCTCTGCTGTACTTCTGCGCGCGGTTCCGGGAGACGGGCTCGTTGGGAGATGCCGCCGCGGCGGGCGCGGCTGCGTGCTGCGGAACGCTGACGAGGTATGAAGCGTGGTTCCTGCTGCCGTTCGCGGCGGGCTTCTTCCTGCTCTACGGCGGAGAGCGGCGGTGGCGGGCGGCGGCGGTGTTTTCGTCGCTGGCGGCACTTGGGCCACTCTACTGGCTGGCGCACAACCTCGTTCTGTACTCCGATCCGCTGGAGTTCTACCGCGGCGAGTGGAGCGCGCGGGCCATCTACCAGCGCTCCCTGGACGCGGGGCAACCACGCTATCCGGGCGATCACGACTGGGCCAAGGCGTGGCAGTACTACCAGGCGGCGGCGACGCTGTGCATCGGCATGCCGCTCACCTGGCTGGGGGTGGCCGGATTCGCCGCGGCCTGCGTGAAGCGGGCCTGGTGGGCGGTGGCGCTGCTGGCGTTGACGCCGGCGTTCTACGTGCTCAGCCTGTACTCCTCGGGAACGCCGATCTATGTGCCCCAACTGTGGCCGAACAGTTGGTATAACACGCGCTACGGCTTGAACGCGCTGCCGCTGGCGGCCTTGGGAGTGGGCGCGTTGACGGCCCTGATGCCCGGGCGGCTGCGGGGGGCCTTGGCCGTGCTCCTGGCGCTGGCGGCGGTGTCGCCGTGGGTGGCCTACCCGCGCAAGGAGACCTGGGTTTGCTGGAAGGAGTCCCAGGTGAATTCCGCCGGGCGGCGGGCCTGGACGCGTGAGGCGGCGGCCTATCTGAAGCCTCGTTACCAGGAGGGCGCGGGCATTTTCATGGGCTTTGGCGACGCTACGGGCATTTTGCGGTCCGCGGGCATCCCGATTCGAGAATCGCTCCACCAGGGCGACCTGGCGCTGTGGGACTCCTCGGCGGCGCGGCCGGACCTGTTCCTCTGGCAGGAATGGGCCATCGCGCTACGGGGCGACCGCGTCTCCCTGGCATTGAACAGGATGAAACGCGGCCCGCGGCGCTTCGAGTGTGTGCGAAGCTACGCTGTGAAGGACTCGCCAGTGGTCGAAATCTGGCGCCACATTCAATGATCACGATTCCATTCACGAAGGCGCACGGCGCCCGCAACGACTTTCTTCTCACCTGGGACCACGCTGCTCCGGAGGAGAGCCTGCGCACGCGCGCGGCCATCGCCATCTGCGACCGCAACGCCGGCGCCGGCGCCGATGGCTGGCTGTTGGTGAAACCGCCCTCGGGCGAACGTCCGGCGGCGATCCGGCTGATCAACCCGGACGGAAGCGAAGCGGAGATCTCCGGCAACGGCACGCGCTGCGCCGCGGCGTTCCTGTGCGATGCCGATCTGGCGGGCGAGGAGATCGTGATCGAGACCGGCGCGGGCGCCAAGCATCTGCGGCTGCTCAAGCGCGATGGGCTGACGTTCGAGTTCGAAATGAAGATGGGCGAGCCGCGGATCGAAGAGGGCCACCTGCGATTCCAGTTGCCGTGCCGCGACGGCGCGCACGAGTGCACGATCCTCTATGTGGGCAATCCGCAATGCGCTCTGTTCGTTGAAGATTTCGATTTCGATTGGAAGGCCTTGGGATCGGAGATCGACTGGCATCCGCAGTTCCCCAACCGCACAAATGTCAGCTTCGTGAAAGTGGTGGACCGGCACACCCTGGACGTCCGCTTCTTCGAGCGCGGCGCGGGGTTCACGATGTCCAGCGGCACAGGCTCCACGGGCGCGGTGGCGGCGGCAATGGCGCGCGGGTTGGTGGAGAGTCCGGTGACGGTGCGGACGCTGGCCGGGCCGTTGGAGTTCCGCAGCGAAGGGGCCGGGCTGACGATGGTGGGTCCGGCGGAGATCGTGGCGGGCGGGGAGTTTTACTTCCGGGGCTGAACGCCCTCGCTAAGCTGGTTCACCGCAGGGCTCCAATGTTATGATCGCCTCGCATGAAGACGACGACTCTGCTGGTTGTGGTGTGTCTGGCGCTGCCTTTGGCGGCGGCTGAAGTGGATTTGGCGAAGGCCGTGGTGGTGACGGCGCGAGGCGCATCCAAGCGTGAGCTGAAAGCTGCCGCCGTGCTGGTGGAAGAGGTCGAGAAGCGGAGCGGGATCCGGTGGAAGACGGCCCAGGTCGCGCCGGAGGCGGGCGCGGCGGTGGTGATTGGATCGAAGTCCCAGGTGGACGCCCTGCTGAAGGCGGCGGTGCCGGCGGCGCCCGGGGCGGAAGGGTACTCCACGGGGCTGAAGAGCGGGAAGGTGTTTGTAGCAGGCGCCGATGAGCGCGGAGTATTGTTCGGCGTGGGCCATCTGCTGCGGAACCTGGAGATGAAGAAGGGCCGTGTGACGCTGCGGGACGACTACCAGGCGGCGACCGCGCCGGAGTCGAAGCTGCGCGGCCACCAGTTGGGCTACCGGCCGAAAACGAATTCCTATGACGGGTGGGATGCGGCGCAGTGGGACCAGTACATCCGCGATCTGGCGATCTTCGGGACGAACGCGATCGAGCTGATACCGCCGCGTTCGGACGATGAGAAGGACAGCCCGCATTTCCCGAGGCCGCAGATGGAAATGATGATCGAGATGTCGCGCATCGCCGATGAATACGGGCTGGACGTGTGGATCTGGTACCCGGCGATGGACAACGACTACTCGGACCCGAAGACGGTGGAGTTCGCGCTGGCCGAGTGGGCCGCGGTGTTTGAAAGGTTGCCGAGAGTGGATGCGGTGCTGGTGCCGGCGGGCGATCCGGGGCACACGCCGGCGCCGATTCTGATGCCGTTTCTGGAGAAGCAGGCGGCGAACCTGAAGAAGTACCATCCGAAGGCGCAACTGTGGCTGGCGCCGCAGGGATTCGACACCAAGAGTATCGAGTTCTTCTTCGCGGAGATGGCGAAGCGGCCCGCGTGGTTGACTGGCATCACCTACGGACCGCAAGTGCGCCTGAGCCTGCCGGAGTTGCGCAAGCGGCTGCCGAAGGAGGTTCCGATCCGGCACTATCCGGACATTACGCACTCGCGGCAATCGCAGTATCCGGTGCCGGATTGGGATGTGGCGTGGGCGTTGACGTCGTCGCGGGAGCCGATCAACCCCCGTCCGGTGGACGAAGCCAAGATCTTCCACGCGCAGCAGAAGTACACCATTGGGTTCATCACCTATTCGGAAGGCTGCAACGACGATGTGAACAAGATCGTGTGGAGCGGTCTCGGTTGGGACAGCCAGCGGCCGGTGGTGGAGTGGCTGCGCGAGTTTGGGCGGTACTTCATCGGCTCTGAAATGGCGGACGATTTCGGGCAGGGCCTGCAGAACCTCGAGCGCAACTGGCGCGGCGCGGCGTTGACGAATCCGGACGTAGAGATCACGCTGGCGCAGTTTCAGGCGATGGAGCGGCGGGCGACGCCGCAGCAGCTGCTGAACTGGCGATTCCAGCAGGCGCTCTACCGCGCGTATTACGACGCCTATGTGCAGCGCCGGCTGAAGCACGAGATGGCTGTGGAAGACCAGGCGATGGACACTCTGCGCCGCGGCATGGCGACGGACACGGTAGGTGCGATGTCGGCGGCGGCCCGAGTGCTCGATGAGTCCGGAACGCGAGTCGCCGAAGATCTGCGCGTGCGCGTGTTCCAGCTGGCCGAGGCGCTGTATCAGAGCATCCGCATGCAACTTGCGGTGAAACTCTACTTCGCACAGCCGGGGCGGGGCAACACTTTGGATACTCTGGACACGCCTTTGAACCAGCGCGCCTGGATGAAGCAGGAGTTCGCGAGGATCGGCAAGCTGGACCTGGAACGAGAGCGGCGCGCCGCGCTGGCGCGGATGGCCAACTGGAGCGATCCAGGACCCGGCGGCTTCTACGACGATCTGGGCAACGCCACGCGGCAACCGCATCTGGCGCCTGGCGCGGGCATGGAGAGCGATCCGCAGTTCTTTGCCACGCCGGTGATGTTCTTCAACACGAACCAGAACGGGCCGCGCTCCTGGTGGGACCAGGCGATGGCGCTCTACGAATATCCGCTGGAGATGAACTACGGGCAGCTGGACCCGCATGCTCGCTATAAGGTCCGCGTGGTGTACGCAGCCGGGCCGGTGCGGATGGAGGCCGAAGGGACGGAGATCCACAGCTATGTGGAGAAGCCCTGGGAGGTGCTGGAGTTTGACGTGCCGGAGTCCGCTACGAAGGACGGCAAGCTGACGGTGAAGTGGAACCGGCCGCCTGGCGTGGGCGGGGCCGGGCGCGGCTGCCAGTTGGCGGAAGTCTGGCTGATCAAGAAGTGAGGGCCGGCGCCCGCCGCTACTTGTCCAGCAGTTCGATCTTGGCCGTGACGTCGGTGCTGCCGTTGCCGTCGCCGGAGCCGGTCAGAGTGACACGGGCCAGGAAGCCGTTGGGCACGTCAATCACCTGGCTTCGGGAGGAGGTGGCGCCGAAATCGGCGGCGAGTTGCACCGTGGTGTTGCTGGAGCCGTCGAGAGTGGTGGTAGTCACGCTGCAGCTGCCGGACGTGCGGCCCGCCAGAACGCTATTCGGCCCCAGGTTGGAGCTGTTGACCGTGCACGTCACGCGGATGTGCTGTTTGCTGCCGAGGACGCGCGGAGTGAAGGCGCTGACCCCGATGTTGGCCAGGTTCTGCCCGCTGCCCGGAAAGCGCTCACCGGTAGATTTGAAGCTGGCAGACACCAGATAGGTGCTGGGACCCGTGCGGCGGGCCGAGACGATGGCGGCGCTGCTGCGCGTGCAGGGCTTGCCCAACCGGCAGTCATTCTCGCCGTAGTTGCGCGACCCGCTGAGTTTCAGGGGACCAAAGGCCTTGGAGCCGTCCGCGCTCAGGAGCGTGCGCGGCGAGATGGAGGGGGGCCGGGAAGTGACCGAGGTCACCTGATAGCTTTCCACCGTCACTTCCTTCTCGCGGCTCTTCACTGTGACGGGCGTGTAGGCCCAGAGCGGTCTGTTGCCTTTCACCTCGTAGTAGGTGGAAGTGGAATCGGGGTCGTAGAAGTGCTTGGGGAAACGGAGGATGGCCAGGGGAACCGTTCCTCCGCGGGGTTTCTCCGGGTTGTATACGCCGCTCAGGCCATAGCGCGCATCGTCGGGATACAGACTCTCCAAGCCCATCTCGCGGGAATCGCGTTTGAGGATCTTGGGGCGGTTGCGCTTCGAGTCGGGCTCCACCCGGTCGAGATTGGCCTTGTAGACGAGGCGGTCCTGGCTGACGCGCGTGAGACCCAAGGCGCCGACGACGGCGGCCACTTGCTCGCGCGCCGCCTGGTAGGCGTCGTCGAGCATCTTCTTGATGGCCTGCATGAGTGCTTCGCGCTCGTTCTCCGGCAGTTTCTCCATCTTCTTCTCCGCCTTGTCGGTGATCTTCTTGGTGAGAATCGCCACTAGCGCGTCGGCGGCCTCTTCTTTGGTCCAGACCTGGATCAGGGAGGCGTAAAGTTCCGTGCCCGCGTTCAGGCCCAACGGCCCGGACTCGCGGTAGTCGTAGCCCGGAATCGGGTTTGGGTACGGACGCGCGTAGAAGGTGGCCAGCTTGATGGGGTAGAGATTACACCAGTATTCGGGCTTGGAGGAGATCTCGATCATCTTCTTGGTCCAGGCGGCCATGGGGATCTTGTCGAGGCCCGTTACGTCGGCGAGCGTCGAAAGGAGATCGCCGAGCAGGTCATAGAGCGTGTCGATGACGTTGCGGTCGAGGATGGCGCGCGTTTCGTTGAGCTTGGCGTCCAGGCAGAGCTTGTAGGTGGGGTCTCTCAGGATGTCCCACCGGTCTCCGTCGGCGGCTTGAGGGCGGCCGGAGGCGGCGCGTGCTACCGCCAGCGGATTCAGAGATGCGGACTCGGCCGGGAGCTCCGCCTGGGCGGAACGGAAGAGTGCCCAGGCGGTGTCGAGGTCCTGGCGCGTGAGGGTGAATGTGGCGGGTTGCGGCACCGCGGTGGAAGGCGCGCTGAGGGCCACGGTGGCGCGCCCGGTGGCCGCGATGTCGTCCAGGGCCTTGCGCATCTGGGCGAGTTCGGCATCGAGCGCCCGCTGGAGCGGCTGAATACTGGCGTCGGGGGCGCCGGCGTCGAGCAGCGCTGCCAGCCTGGCGGCCGATGAGGCTGCCACGGCCTCAATCGCTTGCCGGAATCCGGCGATGGAGTCAGTTGCCGCGGGCAGCGCGAGAATGGTGAAAGGCAGGCCGGTGGCGCTGGCCCCAGTGGCGTTGAGCGTGATGCGGGCGGAGCCGGAGTAGGTTGCAGCCGGCGAGGAAGCCATGAGCGCAAGCGGGACGCGGATCGTGGCGGAGAGGGCGTCGGAGGCGACAATCTCGGCCGCCACGGTGCGGCCGTCGGAAAGCGTCCAGACAATGCCGGCCAGGTCCACCCAGGACTCGGCATTGGAAAGTGTGAGCCGCACAGCCTGGCCGGGCAATCCGGACGCCGGCTCCACCTTGGCCAGGACGGGAGAGCCGACATAGACCGTCGCCTGCGCCGCACCCATGCCGCAGGAGCCGGTGGCTTCGAGCGTGTATTCGGTAGTGGAGGAAGGCTTGACGGCGAGAGAGCCGATCATGGGCTGCAGTTCACCGGGCGCGGCCGAGACCAGAATCGCATCGGCGTTGCGGACAGACCAGGAGAGAGTGGAAGACTCAGCGGAAAAGGAAACGATAGGCGCCGGGCAGGCGGAGGTAGAGGCGGCCTGGGCGGCGTGGACCAGCGGTTCCGCCGCTCCTTCCACGGGGAGTGTGGATTGGGCGGCCAGGCTTCCGTCGAGGATCTCCAGTTCGAGGCGAAGGGCGGCGCCGGCGCCGGCGGGCAGGAGCGGGTCGAGAGTTTGGCTGAGCGACGCAAAGGGGGCAAGGGCGATGGGATCGGTGCTCGAAAGCAGCGCGCCGGAAGCGTCGTAGGCGGATACGGAGGCTGTGGCTCCGGAAGGCCCGGCCAGCAGGGTGAGATGAGTGCCAGCGCCGGCGGCGGGCAGCGTCAGGTGATCGCCGGCAGGGGCCAGTGTGAGCGGGGCGCGAAGCGTGGCGGCGTCAAGGGCGGTAAGCGGCGTGGCGGATTCCAGGGCGAGGTTGGATGCCGGCAGATCGCGGGCTTCCAGAATGGCGTCGGCCGGAGACTTCAGCGCCACCGGATCGCCGGCAGACTCCCCGCTGGCGGAGAAGGCGCGGATCCGCAGGTCCAGTGCTTCGCCACCGCTGGCGCCGAGACGGAGCACGGTGGCCGGCGTGGCGGCGGGCACCAGCAGCGTGGACGCGGGCAAGGAGACCGGGGACAAGGGGGAGTAGCGGACACTGGAACCATCGGTTGCGGAGACTACCAGTACTGGCAGGATTCGGCCGGCGGTGACTCGGACTGCCAGGCGCGCGAAGGCTAACTCAGAGGAGGCGAGGTCGCTGAGCGGAATGCTGAATTCGCCGGTGATTCCCGCATAAGGGCGGCTGGCGAGTTCATTCCCGTCGGCATCCAGGAGTTGGACCTCCGCCGAGGAAGAGGGCAGCAGCGCGGTGAGCGATAGCCGGGTGGTGGCAGCGGAGGTTTGGACGGCCGCTATGGATTGGACGAAGTCCTCCTGTTGGGGGGCGAGTTCCAGGCGGGAGACCGGGAGTTCCGCGGCCGTCAAAGCGGCGCCGGTACGCAGGCTGGCCGCGGTAATGAAGAGTTCTTGCGCGGAAGTAATGCGGAGCGTTCCGGAGATGGGCAGATCGCCCCAGAGTGTCCTCACAGCATCTTCTGATGTCCACGCCGCACCTGGGGCGATATCCACTGCCATCGCTGCCGGGCTCTCAGTGCCGGCCGCGGGGATGAGTTCAACCAGCACGGAGGCGTTTTCGGCGCCCCTGTTGATCAACGTCAGCCGCGTGGCAACCGCCGCACCGCTTTCATCCGGAATATTTCTAGCGGCGGGGACCACCCAAACGCTCGCCCGGAGGCTGGTGGCGCAAAGACAGAAAAATAGTGCCCAGAAATAGCCCCAGTTCATGCCCCATGGTAAGGAGAGAAGGAAGAAATAGTCAATCCTTGCGACTGCGAATTGCCGGAGTTTGTCCGGCGGGCAGGCCTGAGCCCTGGAGTATGAGCGGAATCTGCTCGTTGATGGTCACTCTGCCTTGCAGAATTTGAAGCGCCAGTTCAGCGGTACCCAAGGTGTTGATCGTTTGATCGAAGGTGGCGGCTTGTTCCGGGCCGGGTAGTTTTACGAAGAACGGGACGGCAGTGAGATCGGAGCGAGGAAAGACGGCCTCTTCTTCGGGTGTCCAGTCCGGACCACCGCGCCACAGCGGACGCCAGCCGTGATCCGAACTGACGATCCAGGCCGTCTGCCCGTCCAGGCCGGCGCTGTGAACGGCCTGGCGCAACAGCCCGAGAGTTCGATCGGCCAAGGCCAGGCTGTCAAGGTAGTTCTGCGGGCCGCGGATGCTGTAAGCGCCAGCTGTGCGGCTGTAGATTGCAGGAGGGTGTGGCACTGGTAAGTGCAGGAAAACCAGCCCCAGCCCTGGATCTGAGACGTCTTCGATGGCGCGATCGAACAGGTATTGAAAGCGCTCAGCCGTCTGCTGCCGTTGATAGGAACGTGGTGCGTAGCCGGGAAAATGGCCCACCAGGGGGTAGACCGCCATCTGGCACCGGATGCGGTGGTAGACGTCGTCCAGCAGGGGTTGCGGAAAGGAACTCTGCTCCGCTCCGGATAGGAGCCATCCGGCCGTCCAGGAGCAGGCGACGAGGTCTCTATGCAGGAGGCGCCCGTAGGGATGAAACCAGCCCACAAGGGCTGAGTTCACTCCCAGGCTTCGGGCGCGGCGGAATACGTTGTTGCCGTCCTGCCATTGAAGGCGCTCCGGTTGGCCTGGGGACGTCAGTAGCAGCGAGGCCGGGCCGCCGGGCACGGCCAGCGAGACGGGCCGGCCGAGCAGGAGGGCCGGTATCGATTCCTGTGTGGATGGGCCCGGCGAGTGCGCAGCCGAGGCATACCAGCTCTGCTGACGGAGGAGGTCGAAATTGGGCAGGGCTACGCCGGCGGGCCGGTGATCGAAAGCGAGGGATTGGCTGAGTTCATCGAACACGATCCAGACCACACGAAGGCGCGGTTTCGCCGCAAGGCGCGGCGCGAGGGGTCCGTCTGCATAGGCGCTGGACGGGTAGCGCAGCAGCGTTGCGGAACCGGCCCGGAAGATGACCACCAACAGGGCGGGCCAGGACCAGAGCAGCCCTGCGGCGACCAGCGCAAAGAGACGTTGTGGACGCCGCGCAAAGGCAACTACGGAGGGAACGAGAATGGCTATGGCGACCGGCCAAAACAACTTCGACTGCACGACCCCGGTAATGCCCGCCGGAACCAGGCGAAGCAGGGCGACGGAGAAAATTCCGGCTGGCACCAGGCAGGCGAGTACGAACAGCACTTTGGCAATGGAAACCATGCGGGGCGTCCGGCGGTGGAGCACCTGCCACGCCGCCAGCAGCAGCGCGGCTATGATCGCCTGCAGGACGATTACAGGCAGCAGAGTGGAGCGCAGCGGAGCGTAGTTCGCGAAGTAGGGGATTTCGCCTTCCGCCAATTCAACCCAGGTGTTTGAGAAACAGAAGAAGGAGAAAGCCACACACACGAGAGTCCGGCGGAGCACGTCAGAAGCTCTCCTTCTTTAAGCAGTAAAGATGCCGTGCAGGGCCCGCCGGCTGTTGGCTGTGGATGGTGAAGTGCCTTCGCGCGCACGACTCGAATCGCTGGGCGGTCCAATCGCGGAACAGTTCATCGCGGCCGCGGGCCAGCTTGCGGAATTGGGGGTCCTCGGCGCCGACGAACTCAATGATGAGAGAGTTCGTGGTGAGACTCGCGGCGAGGTCGAAGATCCGATCCATCGGGATGCGTTCGACAACGCCAAGGTGATGCACCAGTCCAAGCATCAGCACGCAGTCGAACTTGCCCTGTGCGCGCTCGAGAAAAGCGGGCGCCTCTGCGTTGTTCCAGCCCACCGCGGGGGATGGGCGCACGATATTCACCACCAGCGGCAAGACCGCGGCATTCCGGTCTCTGGCGCTTTTCCAAAGATGGTCGATGGCCGCCGGATCGTGGTCGATGGCAACCACGCGGGCCCCGCCGTCGGCTGCCATCAGGCTAAACGTCCCCGTGTTGCACCCAACGTCAAGGACGCTCAGGCAACCCCGGTCCCGCAGGATTTGCCGCACAAACGTGAGCTTCGCTTCGAACGCTTCCGGGCTGTAGGGGCAATCTGCCTCCATGTATCGAGCGGCAGAGCTTTGCGAGGAGAGCGCAGGTCTCACGCGCCGCAGGGAACGCCGCAGCCTGCGCATGACGCCGCGCTGTACGAATAGAGCCTCGGCGAGATCCCGGGTGGGTCTTTTCCGGTAGCCATCGGCGGAGTCGGCCGTTCCGGCGGCAGAGGCGAGACGGGGCAGCGTGACAAGCTCCAGGA
>JACQZS010000267.1 GCA_016213725.1 Acidobacteriota bacterium
CGGCGCCCGCCGCCCGGCCTCCCTCACCGCGCGCTATCTGAAAGGCGACCTCCAGACCTCGCTCAAGTCCGGCCGCCGCCCGCCGGACCCCAAGCGCATCCTGCGCTTCGAGGGCTGCCGCGCCCACAACCTCAAGGGCATTGACGTCGAAATCCCCCTCGGCCTCGTCACCGTCGTCACCGGCGTCTCCGGCTCCGGCAAGTCCACGCTCGTTCACGAAGTCATCCACAAAACCCTGGAAGCCCGCTACCGCCGCGACCTCTCCAAGGCCGAAACCGCCGAAGCCGCCCACCGCTCCGAAAAACCCACCTGCCGCCGCGTCGAAAAGGCCGAACTTATCCGCGATCTCGTCCTCGTAGACCAGTCCCCCATCGGCCGCACCCCCCGCTCCAACCCCGTCACTTATTCCAAGGCCTTCGACCTCATCCGCGAGATCTTCGCCGCCACCCCCGAAGCCGCCCGCCGCGGCTACACCGCCGGCCACTTCTCCTTCAATATCGCCGGCGGCCGCTGCGAAACCTGCCAGGGCGATGGCACCGTCACCGTCGAAATGCAGTTCCTCGCCGACGTCGAACTCGTCTGCGAAGAATGCCGCGGCACCCGCTACAAACAGTCCATCCTCGACATCCGCTACCGCAACCTCAACATCCACGAGGTCCTCCGCCTCACCATCCGCGAAGCCCTCGCCTTCTTCGCAGATCAGCCGCGCCTGCTCACCCGCCTGAAACCCCTCGCCGACGTCGGCCTCGGCTACCTCCGCCTCGGCCAGTCCGCCACCACTCTATCCGGCGGCGAAGCCCAGCGCCTCAAACTCGCCTCTCATCTCGCCCAGTCCGACAACCAGGGCGTCCTCTACCTCTTCGATGAGCCCACCACCGGCCTCCACTTCGACGACATCGCCAAACTCCTCGACGCCTTCGAACGCCTCGTCCACAACGGCGCCTCGCTCCTCATCATCGAGCACAACCTCGAAATCATCCGCCACGCCGATTGGGTCATCGACCTCGGCCCCGACGGCGGCAGCGGCGGCGGCCAGGTCGTTGCCGTCGGCACCCCCGCTCAAATCGCGGCCGTCCCCCACTCCCATACCGGCCACTTCCTTCGCGAACTCCTCTGAACACACCCCCGCTGCCACACACGGAGCGCTATGCTTTGGCCCACCGGCTCTTCGCTTTACTTGTTCGGGCTTGGACTTACTTGGCGGGAGGAACTGCGGGGGCGGGCGCGGACTCGGTGGCGGGCGTCGTCAGGGCGGTCTTCAGCAGGCGCATCGCCGCCCTGCGCTTCTCTCTCCGCTTGCGCGCGTGGTTGAAACGCGCTTTGTCTCCATTTATTGCTGACATGGTGCTCCAAGGCTAGCAGCTATCCCCCTCCCCCGCTCATCTATTTTCCCCGCCCTCCACGATTCCGCCCTCTCATGCGTCTAAGATATAGGCAGGGGACGTCCCTGCACGGATTACTGCCATGCGCCATCAAATCTCTCGCCGCCGCCTCGGTTTCTCGCTCATCGAGCTCCTCATCGTCATTGCTATCATCCTGGTGATCGCCGCCATCGCCGCGCCCAAACTCAACAACGCCCGCATGCACTCCCAGGAGATGGCCGCCATCCGCCAGATCAATACCGTCCATACCGCTCAGACGCAGTACATGAGCCAGTTCCAGAAGTTCGCCGAATCCCTCCAGCAGCTCGGCCCGCCCGCCTCCGGCGCCGCCGGCATCGCCGCCGCTGACCTCATCCCCGGTGACCTGGCCCTGGGCGAAAAGACCGGCTACATCTTCACCATCACCGGCACCAAGGAAGGCTACACCGTCACCGCCGTCCCCAAGGTCTTCAACTCCACCGGCCGCCGCACGTTCTTCTCCGATCAGACCCTCGTCATTCGCGAGAACTGGGGCGCTGAGCCCGCCACCGCTCAGTCCAAAGAAATCAAATAGAGACGTCAAGTAGCGCTCAGCCGAGCACCACGTCCTTCACGATCATCCCCAGATCCCGGTCTTCCTCGCCGCCGATCTCCGCCCGCCGCGCCACTTCAAACTCCACCTGCACGTCCACCCGCGCGCCCATCGGCCACTTGAACTTCAGCGACACCGGACCCGCCTCCCGCAGCTCCACTCTCTGCCATTCCCCGCCCCCCACCCTCGCCCGCAATTCGTTCGCCCCCTCCCGCACCAGCGCCTCCGCCACGAATCCGTCCAGCTGCACCCAGCGCGCCTCTTGCCCGGCCAGCGGCGCCGTCACCGTGAAGCGTGACGCCGTCCACCACCAGCCCTCTTCCTCGCGCTCATACCAGCCCTCGCCCCGCACCAGCGCCGCATCCAGCTTCTTGCTCGCCAGCAGCAGGAACAGCCGCGCATCGTCCTCCGCGCTGTCGGCCCGCGCCACGTCCGTGCGCTGCACCCGCAGCGCGTCGATCACCGTCCACCCCGCCCGCTCGCACAGCCGCTTCAGGCACGTCTCGGTGAAGACCCAGAAATTCGAGTTGTCCTCGTTCAGCTCATCGGCCTCCAGCAGGTACGCCAATGGCGTCCCGCGCACGTCCCGCGACCCGCCCGGCTCCAGAATGTCGGCGATCTTCGAACTCGCCAGGCAGTAGTGAGCCCGCCCCGCCAGCTCTTCCAGGTAATAGAACGGGTTCTTCAGGTGGTACAGCAGGCCCAGGCTCAGCGCCAGCCCGTACGGCTCGCCTTGCAGCGTGAATTGCCGGTCGATGTCCCGCTCGTGCAGCTCCACGGCGGAACTCAACTCCGCCTTCAGCCGCTTGAATCCCGCTAGCGCGCTATGGTTGCTCGCCGCCAGGTCCACCGCTTCCACTTCGTACCCCAGAGACTCCAGAAAGAACGCGACATCGCCGTCGCCCGTGCCCACGTCCAGCACCCGCCGGTTCGGCAGCATCTCGACGACGTTCCGCGGCTGCGCCCCCAGCA
>JACQZS010000270.1 GCA_016213725.1 Acidobacteriota bacterium
CGGTCAGCATCTTTCCAGCCGTCCGCGGGGACGTTGACGGAATAGTGTTCCGGCGGCGGCAGTTGGCCGGAGCCGGTCCAGCGGACCTCGAGGCTGTAGTTGCCGCTGAAGGCCGCTTCATATCGCATCTGCGGAGGAGCCAGACCGGGGCCAAAACGCAGCACAGTGGTCTGGATACTCTTGTCGGGCCGGACGAGACGAACGGCGGCGGTGCCGACCTTGGGTACTTGCTTGAGTCCCAGGCTGTTGGTGCCATGCCATGCGAAGCGGGCTTCCGGGGCCGGGAGCGGCGCCAAAGCCGGTAGCGGTTGTCCCGCGGGCTGCCCATTGGCGCCAGGCAGATAACCGGAGAGATTGGCGTCGTTCCTGAGGCCGGCCCAAAGGATCTGTGCCTTTTGTGGATCCTGGCGAAGGCGGAAGCAGACCAACTTCCCCGCCCCGCCTACAGCCAGGAGCTTGAGTTCTCCCTGTGCCGAGAAGCGAACCAGCGCCGGAGAAGCGGTGCCGCCGCCCGGCAGCGGCACGCCTTGCAGAACCTTGCCCGCCGCATCCAAAGCATAGAGCGAGTGCCCCTCCGGCCCGGCGCCGCGGACCACCGTGAGGATGGCCACGGCACCGGCCGCATCGAGCCGCGCGGCGGCCGGCGCGAAGAAGATGCCGCGCCCGCCCAATTGCACGGACCACAGCGCTCCACCGCCCTGCCGTACGGCAAACAACGAAGTGCTCTTGTCGCCGAACAGGAGTTCCGGGCGGCGGTCCCCGTCAAGATCCACTGCCGCCAATGAGTGGTAGGACTGTAGTTTCGCTTCCGCCTTCCACAACAGGCGGCCGTCGCGAGCATCGAGCGCGAAGACGCCGGGGTGGGCGTGGACAAACGCGGAGGAGAGATAGACCTCGTAGCGGCCGTCGTTGTCGAGGTCGGCAATTAGCGGCAGCGTGCGGCCGAAACGGCCATCCGCTGTGGCCATCCAGCGCAGTTCGCCGCGCGCATCGAAGCAGTAGACCTCCTTGTCCTCCGTGCCGAAGATGATCTCGGCGGCGCCGTCTCCATCGAGATCAGCCACGGCGGGCGGGCTGAGGCGATAGTCGGTCACGTGCAGTTCCAGCTTCAACCGGCCGGCCGCGTCTAGCACGAGCAGCCGGCCACGGCTGTCGGTGACGAGGATTTCCAGGGTTTTGTCCCCATCCACATCGGCCAGGACAGGTTGCCGGTAGCTGCCTTCATTCGATTCGCGAGCGTACTTCCAAAGGCGTGTCCCGTCCTCGGCAAAGCAATAGATGGAGCCCCATGTGTCGAGGGCGACGATCTGAATGCGGCCGTTGGCGGAGAGGTCGCCGGCCAACGCTGCCGCGCTGGCTGCTTCGTCGAGCTGAAATTCTCTGACCATCCGGCCCGCGGAGTCGATCATGCGCACCTTGCCGGAGCCCAACGTGATGAGCACTGCGCGCGCGGAGTTGGCGTCGGGAAATGGAACGGGTTGGCCGACGATCCCCTCCCGTGAATCGTATGTCCATTCGGCGCCGAGGATGGGCGGATCGGCCGCAAACGCAGGTACAGAGGCAGCTAAGGCCAAGAGGAGAATGAAGAAGGTGCGAAACACGAATAATCCCTATGCCGGAGGGCATCGTACCATCATTTGCACCCCGGCAACGGATACGGCTTGAGAGGCTTCATTCCGGGGGATGGACAGTCCCCTGGCCCCGGCTTTTGGCCCTATGCACGTTGGACGACGATCCCTTTTCCGCGGCCGTGCCCGCGCAACCCTGCGACTCAGTCGCGCGGTGCCGCAATATGGTGCATTATGCGGGCTGGTTCAATGGACTCACCAGCGGGCAGACGGAGTTCTGGCGGGGTGGTTAGGGTCCGGCGGCAGACACACGGCTCAGCGTACAGGTGTCCACAAGGCGCTCCGCCTCGCCAATGTTCGCCGGCGATGATCTCCGACGCCATAGTGAATGCTGTAGGCAATGGGGGGGCGGACTACGGGACAAGACCGGAAACGATGTTCCTGCCGGCAAACGTACTGCTCGCCCTGTACTGCGGATTCCCCTTGGCGGTCTTGGCTTCTTCCAAGAGGCCCCTCGCAAGAATCCGGCCACCGGCCACGGTTACCGAACTGGCTCGCGGCTGATTTGGCACAGGCGGAAAAATTGAGGACCGCACGAGGCACGGCGCAAGAGGCGGCCCCTGAGTCAGGCTGTGTGTGACAGCGGGGCCATGAGGACTCCATCACCGATCTCAGCCGCCGAGGGCGCTATCCTTGAACTCAACCGCCTCCACACTTCCATACGCCCCCGCGCCAGCCTGATCTTGACGGCAGCACCAGTGATTCCAAGCCGAATCGCCACCTGTTTGCCGGAGAGACCTGAGAAGTAGAACAGCATGAGCGGTTCGCGCAGGTTCTGAGGGATGGCCAACACGGTTTCCCGAAGCAACTCCTCCAGCTCCACCTTGACCACCCTGGCCTCCGGAGTTTCGTCCTGCAGTCTGTTCCAGGCCGCGAGCTCCGATCTTGCCGGAGCATCTTCAATCCGCTCGAAAACAACCTTTCGCGCCCTTCTCAGCCGCTGGCGGCATTCGTTCACTACAATGCGAACCAGCCAACCGGAGAAGGCGGCCTCCTCCCTCAGGCGGTGCCGGTGTTGCCATGCCTTGAGAATCGATTCCTGGACGGCATCCCGTGCGTCATCCTCCCTGCTCAGAATGATCCGGGCTACACGAATGCAACGGCTATGCTGCCTTTGCACCTGTTCGACAAAGGCCGTCTGCTCCGATAACTCCATGCCAAAGTCCGAATGTAGCATCCGGTAGCTCGACCTGAAACTGGCAACTTGTGCAGGTCTCCCGATGGGTGAAGCAGCCCGAGGCATCAGCGATCTCCGTTCGCCCGGCCAGGCGATCCGGTTGTCGGCCCTGGCTTCCGGTCAGGCACTCATCACTGTCCGCGCCGTCTCCGAATTGTGCGACACCTCGAACAAGTTACTCTCATCAAGGGGTTCCAGGTCGAACTGCAGCTCGAGAGGCTCAACGCGACGACACCTCCGGGTACAGACCTGCCGGATGTTTGAACCGGATACCTGCTCATTCCCTGCCGTTTGGCCAACAAGGGGAAACTCCAGCAGGTCAATGCCAGCGCGTTCGACCTGCACGGGCGCGTGAGCGCCGGAAACATCGCCGTCGGCGCTGTTTCGCAGCGCCAGTTCCCGAACTCGGTGGAGTCAGCGTGAGGGGATAATGATGACCGCTTCGGCTGCGAGTAGCAACTTGGGGTAGGCAATCTTCGTCGGGTGACGAACGGAATAGGCGGCCTCAAATGACAGGCTGAGGCCCTTCCCGCCAACTCTGAAAACATGTCCAACCTGCAAGCCGATCGGAATCAGACGATCATCGCTGTCGTGCCAGTTAAACGTGAAGTCAAAATCGCTGTGGCCGAAGAACCACCCATTGCGCATGTTGTAAGTCAGTGTGGGTGTTATAGATAGGCCATTGACACTGGCGCGGTTCTTGTCGCCTGCAAATGAGATGGGGTTCTGGGCCACAAAGCCGGCAAGAAGATGAGGCATCTTCCCCGAGATAAAACCCAGGGCAGGGCCAGCCTGCCACTTCCCCTCACCCACCTGCGATGAAGTCGCCGTCGGGGTCACGAAAGTCCCCCCAAATCCCCACTTGCCGTACGGCGATCCAACAGCCAACAGGTCGAATACCTGGATATCTCCGAATCCGACGGCGCGTTCAGGTTCCGGCGATACTGCCACCAGAGGAATGGTGAACTTGATGAGGTGCTGGAGCTTCCCCGTCTTCAGCGGCATGGATGGATTGAATTCGAAGACGGAGCCGCCGCTGCCGGCCAAGGGAATGCGCGGCGCATACGCCGGACGAAACAAGAGGGTTGTTACCGGCGCCGTGGGGTCGTTTGCGGCATTGGCGAGGCTTTGATTGTCCACACCCGAATTCTGAGCATGAGCAGTCAGCGCCAATAGGAATAGACAAGTGGATGCGCGCATTGACTAGTAACTCCCACTTACGCTGAAACTGCCCTCGAAGTCCATCTCAATGCTGGTTCCTTGCGGTTGACGGCAATTCTGAATGGAGATGGTGACCTTCCGGTAGTGATTGCGAAGGACCAGCCCGCGGCCGCCGAATTCTAGAACAAAACGACCGTGGCCGATGTTGGAAAACAAGCAAAACCCACCTTTGATGTTAGCCAACTTCAGACCTGCGGAGGCAATAGTGTGAAGCGACCCTGATTCGCCGGACTGGTGGTGCCAAGGCGGCTGGGATCTCAGAGTCGGAGAGGTTCGTGAAGCCCGACGGCAGGAGGGGGTCGCAGAGATTCACCGGACTCCGCCTTTCGGAATGGCGCGGCGGCTCAGCCGATTCGCGCTTCAAACAAGTGGTTTCAGGAGGGGAAGAATCCACCCGCTTCCACGCCGCAAGCCTGGCACTCCCGGGAGCCCCTGCAACCCGCGAGAAAACCGCCCGTAAGGCCCGCCCCATCCGCCGGTTGGGGGCATCCGCGTACATAGAAACCGGGTTTCTTGCCCTCCGGTTGCCCGGTGAGCAGTGGACACAAGATGCTCCTGTTCGCAATTCCATGCTTCAGTGCCCGACTCTAGCACCGGGCGCGCGCTGCCTGAACTGTGATCATGCGCAGGCATTCGCGCGCTACCAGGAGGGGGACTCTAAGCGACGCCGGCCCGGCCCTATGGGTTCAACGGAGGCAAAACCGGCCTCGAAGCGCCATCACGTCCGGCCATCAGGGTTTTCCGAGCGGCGATGGCTCTGAATCTGAGATCAGCAAGAGCAGGCGGCTTGGAAGACTGCAGACTGGCTAGCTCCTCACGCAATTGAGGGTCGCCCGCCTCTTCGCCGAAGGCTAGAAGAGTCGCCGCAGGCTTGTATCGGCCCCAGCGGTCAAGCCAGGCATAGATGGCCGCCCTGGTTTTTGCCGCGTCACCGCCCTGGGCCGCCGATTCGAACTTCGAGAACCACACTGCTTCGGCGTCCGCCCGCCTTGCTTCCGTCGCCTTCCGCCTGGCGACAATCGCCTGGACATAAGGCCGGAGGAACCGCCACGACACGGCCAACACCAGTAGGAGAATCACGATGTAGGCAATCTGCTTCGGATCGATGCTCCTCTTCGCTGTTTCCGCGGCCGGCGCCTGTTGTTCTGCAAACTTGCGCAATTGCGAGGGATCGAGATCCGGGTTGGGCAGAATCGTCGTCTCGAATCCCGGCAAGACTACCTTGTGCAAGGTATGCGCATTCAGATCCCACCAGTAGACGGTGATCGGCGGAATCGAAACCGGGCCTTCCCGGCCGAAAACATAGGACGCT
The DNA here is from genome assembly GCA_016213725.1 of Acidobacteriota bacterium. GTDB lineage: Bacteria > Acidobacteriota > Terriglobia > Bryobacterales > Bryobacteraceae > Paludibaculum. The sequence goes on from JACQZS010000270.1 coordinate 5,339, forward strand.
GTTTCTGTCCGCTTGCCGCTGTACGACCCGCGCTCCACATGATCTGCGACTTCAGGTTGCCCGGGATAGACGCTGACGCCTTCCGGTCCCTCGAAACTGACGGGGGGAATAGCCATCGCGATGGAGCCCGTCACTTCGAACACGATGTGGCGGTCCACAGCGTCACCAAGCTTCAGGCTCTTCCAATCCTGCCGGGACCACTTTTCAGTGACGGAGAGAGATTGGGCGGAGAGGATGCTCCGCAGCCCAGCCTCCCGCGCCTGCTGCGGCAATTCAGCGGTGAAACGCAGCGGCGGGGTGGTCAGGACCACGGCCGGGCTGGTCTTTCCGCTGGGATCTGCGGGCTGGGCCGAGACCGCCACTGCCGGAACCTCGAATTCTCCCGCCGTCATAGGGAAGATGACGTATCTTTTCTCCTGGCCTGCCCAATTGCCGCCCTCTCCCTGCTCGCTGAAGTTCGTCCCCATCTCTTCCGGCGGCAGAACCACCGCGCCAGGAACCGAGATCTCCGGAAAATCGGGCGCGGAGGCGAACCAGGTGTTCGAGAGCACATCGACCACCAGGTACACCGGCTGACCGGCAATGATGCCCGATTCCGGCTGCAGCTTGGCTCGCACCTTCGCTTTGGGCGGAGCATCCTGCGCCATGAGCGCAGCGGCCGCGATCAATAGAATGCTGAGCCTCAACGCCCGCCCCCTCTCCGCTTAGTCTCCTCTTCCTGGATTTCGAACTTGTTCCGCAGAAAACCCGCCGGTGAAACCTCCAGGCGCCGCAGCCAGACCTTGGCCAGGTCCTTGTCGGTGATTTTCTCCATCTCGACCTTGGTCTTCTTGCCCGAATCGCCTTTCTTGTCGAATTTCATCTGATCCGCCTTCATGTCCGGCGGGTGCTCCTCCCGTTCGCCCTGATCATTCTTTTTGCGCCGGTCGAGGATCGCCTGCAGCAGGTCTCGATTCGTCTTCGCATCGGCCAAAGCGGGATTGATGCCCAACGCCTTGTCATAGCTGGCAACGGCTTCCCCCAGCTTGTTCAGCCTGGCCAGGGCATTTCCGTGATTATAGGCCCCGCTGGCGCCCTTCACCTGGCTAAACCAGGCTGCCGCCGACTCAAAGTCGCCCGCGCGGTAGAAGGCGACCCCCTTCCACTCCGCGTCTTCAAAGCACCGGGCGGCATCAGCGTAGTCGCCGCGTTCGTAGTAGTAGCGGCCCTGCTGATCGGAGGTCAGGAACAGCCGCATCCATAACGGCTCCTGTTTCTCCGCGCCGTATGCGGCGCTTCCACCCATCAGCACGATCAGGATTCCGAACCACTGAACGACGAATCCTCGCCGGAACCACAGTGAGGCCAGCAGCACGACGGGCAGGGTCAGCCAATAGCCCGAATCAATCCAACGCAAACGCTGATCCCGGTTGAGTACGTCCTGCAGGTGGGTTTGCACATTCGATTGGATCCTCCGCACGTCGCTGTTGTCCAGTGTCACCGAGGTGACCACCGCCCCAGCCTTGTCGTGAAACTCCTCGAAGCTGTGCCAGTCGAACTGCGCCACACCCTTACCGCCTGGAATAGGGCCGCCGCGGGAAGTGCCAACGCCAAGAGCGATCAACTGCTGCTTGTCCTGGCGCCGGTACTCGCGGATGGGCAATCCGTCAGCGACGATGAGGATCGTTCCAGGCGTCTCATCTCGTGCCAGCATCTCGCCCGCCAGCTTGAGAGCGGCGTCGGGATCCTTGCCGCTCAAGGGCATAAGATCGGGGGCGAGGGCATCGAGGTAGGAGGCAACCAGGTCTGGGTCGTCCGTGGGTGGAAGAACAGTGTGAGCGCTGCCGGCGTAGGCGATCAGCGCGGTCCTGGCGCCCTTTCTCAGGGCCAGAAGATCCTTGATTTTCTGCTTGGCTCTCTCCAGCCTCGAAGGCTGGAGGTCAATCGCCTCCATCGAGGAGGACAAGTCCAAGCAGATCACCAGCGGCGCTTTGTCTTCGGAGAAAGGTGGCTTCTCGCGCTGCCACGTCGGGCCCGATAAGGCGGCAATCGAAAGGAAGAGGAGAAGGAAAACCAGCACGCCCGGCGTGAGCAATCTCCACTCCGACCGGCCAACGATCAGTCTCTTCAGCAAGTGCGGAGCGATGAACTTCCCCCACTGTTCCGTGGCGCTGCCCTGCCGTCGAAGCAGTACCGCCAGGATGCCCCACGGGATCAGGGCCCAGAGCGCCCAGGGGCGCAAGAAGTGAAAATCTCCCAGCACTCTCAGCCCACCTCTCTTCCCGGTTCCGCCGTCGCCAGCGGTGCGCTTCGATGAAGCCGTCGAAGCATCGCCGCAACCAGCATCATCAAGTGATAGGCCATCGTCGCACCCATCGCCGCACCCAGGGGGTATTGGAACAGGGGCCGCTTGGGGCGATAGGTTTGCACATTCAGGTCGACTTTTTCAATCTGGTTCAGTTCATCGTAGATGCCAGCCAGTTGCTTCTGATCCTGTGCGCGATAGAACTTCCCGTTTGTAATGCTTGCGATCTTCCGCAAAGTCGCTTCGTCCAGTTTGTTTTCACCGACGGTGCCTGGATCCCCCACCGCGACGGCGTAGGTCACCACGCCAAAGTCCTTTGCGAGCGACGCGGCACGAGTTGGCGGCACTTTGCTGCCCGAATCGTTGCCGTCTGTGAGTAAGATCATGACCTTCCGCTTGGCTTGGCTCTTCTCAAACATCCTGATGCCGAGTCCGATCGCATCGCCGATCATTGTTTGGGGGCCGGGCATGCCTGGCCGCGCCTCGGCCAGGAGATCCTTGCAGGTTTGATGATCCAGTGTGAACGGCGCCTGGGGGTAGGCCTCCGTCCCGAAAAATACAAGGCCGATCCGGTCGCCTTTGCGTTTGGCGATGAAATCGTTGAGGACCAGCCTGACGGCATCCACCCTCGAAATGTGTTCTCCCGTGGGTGAGGTAAAGTCCCGCGCCTCCATGGATTGAGAGAGGTCCACAGCCAGAAGCAGGTCGCGCGTCGAGAGCGTCTTGCGAATGGGATCTTCCACCCACACAGGACGCGCAGCGGCCGCAACCAGCAACACCCACACAACGGGCCCAAGGATCTTCTGCCCCCAGTTGGACTTCGGAACCATCGCCCCGCGTTCGGGCTGGAGCCCGGCCACGGCGGCGATCTCATCGAAAAAGGGGCCGCGAATCGCCTCACGCCGTTCACGGAATGCCCGCAGCAACCAGTAGGAAATCAGCGGAAGCGGTACCAGCAGGAAGACCCATTTATATTCGATCTCAAGCACGGTGCCTCCGGATCCACGACTTCGCACTGGAGATCAATAACCGGGTCTGGGCATCCGTCAACCCAGCCAGGCTGGCTGGCGGCGCATAGGCGACGACATTCAACAACTGGCCGGCCGGCACGCCCATCCCACACCCGGGCGCCGTCTTCTCCAGGTAACTCAGCCATTTATCGCCCGAGAGGCCGGCGACCTGCTGACGGGAATACGCCGCCAACGCCGTCTTCCGCACCAGTTCCGGGATACGCGGCAAGCCGGCCAACCGTCCAGACTCATGCGCGCACTGCGCTTCGATCACTTCCAGTTCCTTCAATGCCTCTCTGCGGTATGCGTTCCGTTTCCAGCGGACCCAGAATCTGATCGCGGCCAGCAGAATCACTACCGCAGCCAGCCCGAACAGCACATACCATGCATCCGTCTGCGGCATCCAACTCACCGCGTCAGGCACCTGGATATCCCTCAGGCCCTTCAAGTCGGTCGAAGCTGCGGTGGGATTCAAAGCTGCCCCCCACGGCCTGCCGCGGCGATCCCGCCGATCTGCCTGCGCACCTGCTCCAACGCATCCTGCGCATTGCTGATCATCATCACCGGAACGCCGAGGCCCGCCAATCGCTGCCTGGTCTTCTGCATTCGATCAATGAAGAACTCTGATAGCTTGTGCCGCTCACGCTCCCCTGCCCGGCTCACTTCGATTTGCAGGTCGCCGTCGGTCACCAGGAGCCGGCCGCCTTCGGGGGGGTGCATCTGCAATTCGTCGTAGATCAGTCCGATGACGAGGTCGTTGTGGGCGGCCAGGCGACTCAAACTGCGCACAGTCTCTTCGCTGTCGCCGAAGAACGTGCTGAGGACGACGACGAGCGAATCGTGTTTCACCGCCCGCACCAGTTTGTCCAGGACCTCGTTCAGCTTTCCCGCATTCGCCTTTGGCCCGGTCTGCGCATTCAGGGCCCGGTTCATCCGAACAACTTCACCCAGCAGCCTCATCACGGTGGAGCGGCTGCGCAGCGGCTTCACTTCGACGCTCTCGGAATCGTTGAAGACCACCCCGCCTACGCGGTCGCCATTCGCCAGTGCCCGCCAGCAGGCCGCCGCCGCAATCTCCGCGGCAGTCACCGAGTTCATGTTCTTGCGGCTGCCAAAGAACATGGAAATCCTCTGGTCGACCACCACAAACAGCGGCCTGTCGCGCTCCTCCGTGTACACACGGACCGCCGGCCTCTGTGTCCTTCCGGTCACACGCCAATCGATGGTCCGGATATCGTCGCCCGGCAGGTAGGCCCGGATCTCCTCGAAGTTGAGCCCCCGTCCTCTCAGGCGGGAAGCATGCCGCCCCGTGAGCAGGCTGCGCAACGGCCTGCGAGGCAGCAGCGAAACGCCTTGCGCGCGGTACTGCATCCGGATCAGTTCTTCCAGAGTAGTGTAGACGCCGGCTTCTTCAGTTGTTGTGCCTGTCTTCACGGCACCGCCACCAACTTGATCACTTCGCTGACCACCTGATTCGCGGTCACCCTTTCCGCGTTGGCGTCATAGCTCAACGACACGCGATGCCGGAGGACGTCGTGCGCAATGGCACGAACATCGTCAGGAGTCGTGTAGTCGCCGCCTCGCATCCAGGCGAACGCCCTCGATGCCTTGTCCAGGCCGATCCCTCCGCGAGGACTCGCTCCAATCTGAATCCATCGCCTCAAGTCCTGGCTGAACTTCTCCGGGTGCCTCGTCGCATCAATCAGGTCCACGATGTACTGATCCAGCGCGGGAGAGACCTGAACAGCCTGAATCTCCTTGCGCGCCTGGAAAATCACCTCTTGTGAGATCGGAGCCTCTTCAGTCGAAGATGCAGCCGTGGACTCCTCCCCGCGCACCAGCCGCACGACATCTTTCTCGGCGTCCTTGCTCGGATACTGGATCATGACGTGCATCAGGAACCGGTCCATCTGCGCTTCGGGAAGAGGATAGGTTCCCTCCTGTTCGATTGGGTTCTGAGTCGCCGCAACAATGAACAGCGGTTCCATTTTGCGGGTCTTGCCGGCGACGGTCACCTGCCGTTCCTCCATCGCCTCCAGCAGCGCCGACTGAACCTTCGCAGGCGCTCTGTTGATTTCGTCGGCAAGGATGATGTTGTTGAAGATGGGTCCCGGCTGAAACTGCAGGACATTTTCCCCGTTCTGGGAGTGCAGGATTTCAGAGCCAGTGATGTCGGAAGGCAGCAGGTCAGGAGTGAACTGAATCCGGCTCATCCTGGCATCCAGGTTTTTCGCCAGGCTCTTTACCGCCCTCGTCTTGGCCAATCCGGGCAGACCTTCCAGGAGGATGTTGCCATTGGCCAGCAAACCCAACAAAATCCGGTCTACGACGTCGTCCTGTCCGATGATCGACCGGCGCATCCGCGCCTGGAGTTCCAGAACTGAATCGCGCGCAGTCATAGATGTGGCCACTGTTATCCTACGATGCCCGGAAAACGGAGAGGTTACATATTTATTGGGCGTCGCCAGCCGCATCGTTCGGAGCACCTGCCACTCCAGACAGGTTTCCCAAAAGCCCAGTGCAGATAGCCTGTGTTTTGAGCGGAGTTCAGCGTATCAGCCCGGCGTGATCCGCGTGGTCTTTGCTGACGTTGATCGGGCCTCGCGTGAAGCGCGCATATTGTCTCTTTTGGAGGTGCCATTCTTGGTTGCCAGGATGAGAGATGCCTATGGAACTCAGCAGAGAAAAGTCGAGTTCTGACGCGCCAATTCTCCCGGGTTATAAGAAAGCCTCTTCACGGGGCCAGGCGGGTCCTGAATCGGGACGCAATGGGTGAAAGGACCTGGATTGATGATGATGGGAGCGCAGTTGCTGGAGTCGGGCGGGTCCCTGCCTCCGCAGAATGGTTCCGGTCTGCCCAGTGGAGGTCCATTTGCCAAGCCGTACCATGGCTGGCACAGCGGGATTTCTTCTCGCGGCGGGGGGCTCCCGGGAGGCATCTCCAGTAGGATTTCCCAGCCGGCCGTACGCATTCCTTAACTGGCCGATGGAAAGGACTTTATCGTGTTCACTTTTCGCCACCTTCCAATAGCCCTACTGCTTCCAATCACCGCGTTGTCTGTGTGGGCTCAGAGCGGCGCCGTCAAGGACCCCGACAAGTGGAACGTCACGCTGTCGCCCTATCTCATGCTGCCGTGGATGGACGGCCAGATGGCGCTGAAGGGCTATGGGGTAGACGTGAATGTGCCGCCGAGCGAGATCTTCAGCAATCTCCAGTTCGGCGTCATGACCGGATTCGAAGCGCGAAAATCTCGGTGGGCCATTGCTTTCGATGCCGACTACATGGCCCTGGGAACTACACTGAACCGGGATCCAATCCTCGGCGAGCGCGCGAATGCGGATGTCGACGCCAACCAGGGCGCGTACACGTTCATGGGTCTTCGAGAGTTGAACCAGAAAGTCGATTTCGTGTTCGGCGCCCGCTGGAATGTCCTTCAGGGAAGAATCGGACTTAAGGGCCCCCAGCAGAGAGTTTTCGATCAAACCCAGCAGTGGCTCGACCCGATTGTGGGTATCAAGCTGCGGCAACCTCTCTGGGGCAAGTGGCACTTTCAGATGGAGGGCGATATCGGAGGATTCGGCGCTGGCTCCGATTTCGCCTGGAACCTATTCCCGATGCTCGGGGTAGACGTTAGCAAACGAACCACGCTCGGCATTGGGTACCGTGTCCTGGGGATGAACTACAAGTCCGGCACTAGCTCGGATTACTTCAAATACGACGTGATCACCCAGAGCTTTGTGCTGGGTGCTGCTTTTCACTTCTGAAGACGACAGAAACTGCGCCGCCGTCCCAAGGATGGCGGATGCGAATGGGAAACCAGGCTCTCGATGAAACAAACCGCCAGTCGCGCACGCCCGGAAGTTCTCAACCCGGATGTCGATTGGCACTTTATTGCGTAACACGTGAAGGTCACTCATGCGCTTTTTACAACAGGAGCTCGCGATATTCCTCAGCTGCACTTTGGTGTTCGGCCTGGTCGGCTGCAATAAGAAGTCATTACCCGGAGATTCCGGGGGTGTCCAGAATCAAGCCGGGCAGCAGCTGCCGGCGACCACCTATGCGGCACCCACTGCCGACCAGTTGTACCAGCTCGTCGCGCCGATAGCGCTGTTTCCCGACAATCTAGTGGCGCAAGTTCTGGCCGCATCGACTTACCCCGATCAAGTCGGCGCCGCCTGGAGTTGGTTGCAACAGAATTCGGCCCTCAAGGGCCAACAGTTGATGGAAGCGGCAAATGCCGAGTCCTGGGACGCAAGCGTGAAGGGCCTGACGCAGTTTTCCGACGTCCTGCAACAGATGGCAACAAACCTCTCGTGGACGTCGGCGCTCGGCGACGCCTATTACAACATTCCGCAGAGTGTGATGAATGCAGTCCAGGTGATGCGCCAGCGCGCCTATCAGGCCGGAAACCTCCAGACCAACTCGCAGCAATCGGTAACCGTACAAAATCAGGCTCCCGGCGCCGCTGCTCCCCCGGTTGAGGTGGTCGCTCAACCCGCGGTGACTGTCGTTCAGCCTCCGCCGCAGACCATCATCATTCAGCCCGCGCAGCCGGCGGTTGTCTACGTGCCGGTTTACAACCCAACGGTGGTTTACGGAGCGCCGGTGGCGGTCTATCCCGGTTATTCCACCGGCGCCATGGTCGCGACCAGCCTTATTTCATTCGGAGTAGGCGTAGCGGTGGGCGCCGCAATTAGTGGCGGCGGTTGCTGCGGGTGGGGGTGGAACTCATGGGGCTGCGGCTGGCACAACAGCACTGTCGTATATAACCACAACACCTACATCTCGACCTCCAACACTTTCGTCAATCGCAACCACTACTACAGCAACGGGCGTTACAACTACAACAACTTTAACCGCAACGTCAACGCCAATATCAATCGCAACATCAACACCAACATCAACCGGAACAACTTCAACCGCAACTCTCTGAACTCGAACAACCGCACCAACAACTTCAGGGGAAGCTACAGCACACCCCACTTCAATCAGAGATATGACGCTCCGCAATTCCGCGGCCAGAGTCAAGGCAATGTCGCACGGTCGCGCGAAGCTCCCAACTTCAACCGGCGTGAAAACGCGGCCATGCCGGAGCGGCGGCCCGAGAGAGGCTATGGCCAGCAACCCAACTTCAGCCGGCGCGAGAACATGTCGACGCCGGAACGGAGGCCCGAAAGGGGTTACGGTGAACAATCCAGCCGGGCGGGCGGCAACACGGCGTTCGCGAACTACGGCCAGGGCGGAAACGCACGCATCAATAGTGCGCGAGGCCAACAGAGTCTCGAAGGAGGCCGTTTCTCCAGCCGTGGTGGCGGTGGCGGCCTGGAAGAAAGCGGTCGCGCTCATGGAGGGCGCCGCCGCTGATCCGGCGGTGAATGCCTGCGCCGCGCATTGTGCGCTTTCGTACTTAAGGAGGATTTGAAGCTTGCCGACATCCAACCAATTCTCATCCCAGCCCCGCTCGGCTGGTTGCGCCGCCGCCGTCTGCGCATCGATTATTGTCTCCTTCCTCGCCGCTCCGGCGGTATTCTCCCAGCAGGGCAATGAGCGGACTTTTGCCAGCCCGGGAGAAGCCGTTCTCGCCCTCTATCAAGCAGCAAAAGCGGGCGACAAAGGGACCCTGACCGCCATTCTCGGTTCCAACTCGGGACAGATCCTCTTTACCGGTGACGCGGTTGCGGATCAAAAGAGTCTGGCGGACTTCGTCAAGAGGTACGACCAGGTGCACCGTCTCGTTGTGGAGCCGGATCAGAACGTCACCCTCTATCTCGGCAGCGAGAACTGGCCGCTGCCTATTCCCCTGGTGAAGAATGACAAGGGCGTTTGGTACTTCAACACCGAAACGGGCGTGAAGGAGATTCTCTATCGCAGAATCGGCGCCAACGAAAACGACGCCATCGAGGTGATGTTGTCGCTCGTCGAGGCCCAGTTGGAGTATGCTTCCACCATTCACACGGGAGAGAAGGCCAAGCAATACGCCAAGCAGTTTCTGAGCGACGCGGGCAAGCAGAACGGACTGTACTGGAAGACCAGCGACAACGAGCCGCCAAGTCCGATTGGCCCGATGATCGCCGAGGCCGCCGGCCAGGGCTACAACCTCAAGCAGGGCCAGGCGACGCCATTTCATGGGTACTGCTTCCGCATACTCACAAAACAGGGCCCCGCGGCAAAGGGCGGGGCGAAGGACTACGTTGTGAACGGCCAGCTCACAGGGGGATTCGCGTTCGTCGCGTATCCGGCGGAGTATCGCAGCTCCGGTGTGATGACCTTCATCGTCAACCAGAACGGCATCGTGTACGAGAAGGATCTAGGCCCGGACACCGTCAAGATCGCAGCAGGCATGACCGAATACAACCCGGACACCACCTGGAACCAGTCAGAATAGACCTGGGCGGGAGGTTGAATTCTGGGCCGCGCGGCAAAGCCGTTGCAGCACTGTGCCAGCGGGAGAATCCAAATCCCTTTCGGTCCGGCATCGACGTCTCACCCAGCGAAGGTGCGGTGCGGGCCGACTTGAACCTGCCAGAACTTCCTGGCGGCGGAGGAGGACACCGATCTGTGCTCGTGCGCGGCAGTGCCACCCCTGGTCGCCGCATACTGCGAGGCTGGGTTCTCATGTAGGCCTTGTGCTGAGTATTCTCGCGCAAGCCGATCAAGGATTCCTGCCCAAGCCGATCGCTCATTCCTGGGCCGTCCGATCAGCGATTCCTGTTGATGCCGATCGGTGATTCCTGCGGGAAGCCGATCACTTTTCCTGTTGCGCAGGAATCGGTGATCGGCATGGACAGGAACGGGCTGCGGAAGAGGGCAAGACGGCGCTGGCAGATCCCGGCACCCTGGAACGGTGCCCCAAAGGAGACTGTCCATGCGCAAGATACGCGAGACGCTGCGATTGCATTTCGAGCACCGGCTGAGTCAGCGGAAGATCGCCCGTAGCGCCGGCATCGGCCAACCCACCGTCCACGACTACCTCACCCGCTTTGCCGCCGCGGGGTTGGAATGGCCGTTGCCTCCGGAGCTGACCGACGACGCCCTGGAAGCCAAGCTCTATCCGGAGCCCGCTGGAGGCGAAGCCCCAGCGGCTGGACGGCAGCTGCCCGACTTCGCGCAGCTTCACGAGGACCTGCGGAAGCACAAACACACCACCCTGCATCTGTTGTGGAGCGAGTATCGAGCCGCCCAGCAGGACGGCTACTCTTACAGCCGCTTCTGCTTTCTCTACGAGCAGTGGAAGTCCCGGCAGAGCCCGGTCATGCGTCAGGTGCACAAAGCCGGCGAGAAGCTGTTCGTCGACTGGGCGGGGATGAAGATTCCGCTCTACGACCGGCACAGCGGCGAAGTGCGGGAGGCATCCCTGTTTGTGGCCGTGCTGGGCGCCAGCCTGTACACCTATGCCGAAGCCACTCTCACCGAGCGGTTGCCGGACTGGATCGGAGCGCACGTCCGAGCCTTCGCCTTCTTCGGCGGCGCGGCGGAGCTGCTCGTGCCGGACAACACAAAAACAGCCGTGGTGAAGCCCTGCCGCTACGATCCGGACTTGAATCCGACCTACTACGAGATGGCGCGCCACTACGGCTGCGGCGTGCTGCCCGCCCGGGTCCGCAAGCCGCGCGACAAGGCGGTGGTGGAGGCCGGCGTACTGCTGGCCGAGCGCTGGATTCTGGCCGCGCTGCGCAAGCGGCGCTTCTTTGCGCTGGCCGCGATCAACGCCGCCATCGGAGAACTGCTGGCGCATCTGAACGGACGGCCGTTCAAGAAGCGGCCCGGCACTCGCGCCGAACTGTTCGCGCAACTGGACCAGCCCGCCTTGCGGCGCCTGCCTGGTGAGCCCTACGACCAGTCGCTCTGGTCGCAGGCCGTCGTCAACATCGACTACCACATCCAGCACGGGCACAGCTTCTACAGCGTGCCCTACACGCTGCTGCGGCAAACCGTGGACGTGCGCGCAACGCCGGCCACGATCGAGATCTTCCATCGCGGCCAGCGAGTCGCCTCGCATGCGCGGACCTTCACGCCCAACCAGGCGGTGACACTCGCCGAGCATCGCCCGCCGGCGCACCGCGCGCAGGAGGAGTGGAGCGGAGAACGCATCCAGGACTGGGCGGCGCAGGCCGGCCCGGAGCCCGCGCAACTGGTGGAGGCGATCCTGGCGCAGTACCCGCACCCGCAGATGGGCTACCGCGCCTGTCTGGGAGTCATCCGACTGGCGCAACGCTATCCGGCGGAGCGAGTCCGGGCGGCGGCCGAGCGCGCCGTGCGCGCCGGAGGCGGCTACAAGAGCTTCCGGTCGATTCTGACGAAATCGCTCGACCGGACCCCGCTCGATCCAGACCCGCCGCGGCCCACTCCGGCGCACCACAACATCCGCGGCGCGGAGTACTTCACTCCTGCGCCGCCGGCGGAGGGCTGCTGACATGCTGCATCAACCGACGGTGGACAAGATGCACGCCATGCGCCTGGACGCGATGGTGGAGGCGTGGAAGGGGCTCGTCCAGGATCCTGAAAGCGGCGCGCTCAGCTTCGACGAGAAGCTGGCGCTGATGGTGGACCGGTTGTGGACAGTGCGGCAAAACCTGGCTTTCGAACAGAGGCTGAGGCGCGCCCGGCTGAAGCGCGGGCCCTGTGTGGAAGACATCGACTTCCGTGCTCCACGCGGCCTGGACAAGGCGCTTTTGCGATCACTGAGCGCGGAGTCGGCCTGGGTGCGCAATCACGAGAATATCTTCCTGCTCGGCCCGACGGGCGTAGGCAAGAGCTACCTGGCCACCGCTTTGGCGCAGAAGGCCTGCCGCGACGGCTACTCGGTACTGGCGATGCGCGCGCCGGCGCTGTTTCGCGACCTGGCTCTGGCCCGGGCCGACGGGAGCTTACGCAACATGCTGGCGCGGCTGGCGCGCATCGACGTGCTGGTGGTCGACGACTGGGCGATGGCGCCGCTGGCGGAAAACGAACGGCGCGACTTCTGGGAGATCTGCGAGGAGCGCTATCAGGCCCGGTCGCTGATTCTCACCTCGCAACTGCCGGTGGCGCAGTGGTACGAGCAGATCGGTGATCCGACCGTGGCCGAGGGCATTCTCGACCGCATTGTGCACGGCGCGCATCGCATCGAACTGCGCGGCGCATCGCTGCGCAAGAATCCGCCGCGCCGCCTGGCGACAGCGGAAACGTGAAGGGGCTGAGCCGTGGAAATGCCAGGCCATGGAAAGCGCGGAAAACCGCCGGCGCGGTTTCCCTCTCTTCCCACCGCCTTTGGAAATCGCTGCGCGATTCCCACATTTCCACCGCTCCGGCCGTTCCCCACTCGTTCTCCGAACCCGCACCCGAAGCGTCGCCTGCGGCTCCGATAGCACCTCAACTCTTGACGATGCCGATCACTTCGGGCATGATCAAGACTCCAGCGTCGCTTCGCTCCGATCCGGCGTGCCCAAGAGTGATCGGCTTCCCGCAGGAATTAGTGATCGGTTTCGCAGGAATACTCACCTTGTGCTGACGAGAAATCCTAGAAGGCCTCACCGAGTTGCCCGCTTCAGTCGCGCGCCAGCCGGGCAGGCCGACTGGGAAAACTAGGCGCGCCCAGGGGCAAGAGAGGGGAGCCACTCTCTTGCCCTGGATGCCTTGGAGTGAGACCCGAAGGTCCCATCGCAAGCTAAGGTGGGCACGGCACGGGAGTCATCTCCGAAAGCGTCCGCCCATCCGCTGAAAGCTGTGGAAGCGGTTGGTTTGGAACTGCCCGCGAGAGCGGCTGAAAGCCGATCGGTCCAGCCCACTGCGTTCCTCGCTGCCGAAGCCTCGGGGAGTGCTTTGGATTTCGCCAGCCGGCCTGGACGGGTGTACCTGATTCCAGCCCTCACTGCCATACCTGCTCCAGCCGCCACCCTGTTCGTGGCGGTAGACGTTCCCATCGTTGCCGGCATAGATGTGGTTGTTTGAGCCAATCACGGTACCGTTAGTGCCACGCACAACGGCCCCTGCCCGCCCGGTGGAAGTGCGGAACCCGGCAACCGAGCCGGCACTGGTGGCCACATGCCCGGACTGAACCCATTGACCGCCACGGGTGGCCACGGAACTGCCCCACTGAGAGTAGGCGTTGTGACCCTGAACAGTATGCCCATAACCGCCTGTCCAGGGATTGTATGCGCTGGCGGCAGTGCGTCCGCCATACCATCCTTGAACGCTGGCTGCGCGTCCATACCGGCCCGTTGCCGGGTTGTACCAGGCCGATGTGCCTGCAGCTGCGAACGGGCCATAGGCGGCATGGCCTACGGCGAAGCCTCCGGTCCACGGGTTATAGACGGCGCGTGCCCCATAGGTCGCAGGCCACGGGTGGTAGATGGGGTAGGGATACATGGGTCCCCAGTACATGTACGGCGGGTAGTAGAATCCAGTACCGTAGGCGATTGCGAAGCCGGCGGCGACGCCGATCACCATGGCGCCGAGATAGCCTGCCGTGTGGCTGCACTCGACTGTCGTGGAAGTTGGGTTCGTCTGGTAAACGTAAGTGACGTTGTACACCGGCGAACTGGGCGGAATCGTGTATATTTCCGGCGGGACGGAATCGGCAGTCTTCCAAGGTCCTGTGGCCTGGGTGGACATAAACCAGACACCCTGGAAGCACAGGTAATAGAGGTCCCCGTCCTTGATGACGCGCTGGTCGGTGTTGACGGCGTATTCCAGCTTGGTCTGCTCTATCGGTTTGAACTGCGGATTGCCCACGTATGTGACAGCGGCGCTCTTTTCTGCCTCGGCGCGGTTGACGATGGCCGTGGTTGGGACCTGGGCCAGGAGTACGGCGTCGGACGCCTCGATGGTTCCGGGCACAGAGGCCAGGACGCGCGCGCGAGGCGAATCTGTCGGGATCTTTGCGAAGTCCGCCGGCAGCGAGTCTCCGGCATAGGACCAGGGGCCGCCGAGAGCGGCGGACTTAAACCACCGGCCGGACAACAAAATGTAGAACTCCCGGGCAATGTTGTCCAGGAAGAGATCGTTGTCGGTGTTAGTGGCGTAAAGCAGTCGCGTGCCCTGAATCCGGGCGTACACGGGCGAACCGGTGAAGAGAATGAGTTCGGCGGGAGTACTGGAGAAGAAGACCTGCGGCACGGGCGCAGTGGTGGCCGGCGGCGGGATCATCCTCCGGACGTCGTCCCAGTTCTCATTGGGAGGCAGCTTGGCGAGATCCTTGGGGAGAGTCTTGGTCACCGTCCAGCCGGACTTGAGGTCTTTCGTGGTAAGCCAGACCGTGTCGGCGAGGAGAAAGTACGACTTTGAGGACTTGTCGAAGAATATGTCCCAGTTCGTATTGACTATGTACTCTATGTCCTCGCCTTTGACTTTCGCAAGGACAGGCTCACCCTGCACCATGACGAGCACGGCTGGCGAGGCGCTGTAGAAAATAGTCGGCGGCGAATTGTTGGTCACGACGGGTTTCGTGACCGACTTGGTGTTTTGGAGATCCGCTAGTAGACGGTCCAGCGAAATCGTCTCGCCACCTTGTGGAACCAGAGAGCGGAAGACGGCCTCTGCCGATGTCGCATCAGAGGCATTCAGCGAGGGGAAGCGGACGCTGGTGACGTTGATGTTTCTCAGGACGACCGTGCGATCCGTCTTGTCGACGAGAGTCGAGGCCTGCACGGAAGCGACTCCCATGACATTCTTTCCGCCGCTTGGCGTCAGTGAGAACGCGATCCGGCAGGTCAACAGTTGAGAGTTGTTCCACTCGTCGACCTGAGGTTGGTAGTACACCAACGTCGAGCCGTTCTTGACAATTTGACGGGGCCAACCGGGATCCGACAGGGACGGAGCCGCGGTCTGGGCGTTGGCTTGGAAAAACGGCCCCCCCGTCGGTTGAAGTACGAGGAGGCCGCTTAATAGGATTGCGAGAGCAGGGGCTGTTGAACGGTTCATTTCTTCTTCGGAGGATAGTGCTTGAGCATCTTCTCAAACGCCTTGTGGAGGTTCTTTTCTCTCTTTTCGGGCTTGGCCTTGGTGTCGATAGTCTTGCTGGCGACTCCGCGCCAAACCAGCTGCTTCTTGCCAGGTTCGTACATATCGACGGCAATTTCGCCCACGTAGAGCGTGGAGGTGGTCGACTGGCTCATGCTGAGGCCACCGCCGCCATACCAGCCGCCACGCCAGCCGGGCCCGCCTCCCCAACCGTCGTTGAAGGTGTCAATCTGCTTTTCGGTGTGGACTGCGACCTGATAGCCAACGAAGAGATCGGCGGAGTTCCCTTCCGTCTTGGTTAATCCCTTCTTAGCGAGTTCCTGCTCAAGTGCTGTGGAGATCTGCTTCTTGAGCAGGTCGTCCACCTGTTGGGGATTGCGCATTTCGACCATTTTGTAGGTCTTGTACTTGGTGAAATCGGCAGCCTGGTCGAAGTTGTACCGGATATCCTGGGCGAACCCGGAACCGGCGAACAGAAACAACGCCAGCGTGGGGGTGATCATTGAGCGCATTGGAATCTTCCTCTTTCCATCAGACGGGCTTGCAGTGCAAGCTCGACGGGAGCCTCGCCGCACAGAGCGGCAAGGCCCCCGGAAAGAAGAGTGTACGGGGGAAGCCAAACTGCCACACCTGCCCTTGTGCGCAGGTGCTGTTTCCTTGCCATTGCGCCGAAGCGCATGACAACTCACGCTGAAGCGTTAACGAGAGCCACGGAAGAAAAAACGGTAGTAAGGGTTTTGGCTGTCTTCCTGGAGAACGTCGGATATGGTTCTCGCCCACGCGTCGCGCTCCCCCCGGTAGGCAAGAAGCCCAGCCTCGTAAAAGCGCAGCAACCGGCTGCGCTCGGCCTCGATCGCCAGTGCCGCCTCGGCGGTGATCGAACCGCTGAAGGCTGGCTTGGCCCGCAAGCTCAGCAGGAGGGGCAAGACGCGTAGGAACTCGTCTGTCCGCACCCAGGAGGCGTACTCGATGGTTGGCCTGTCGTCTGTCACTGGAGGGGTGGTTCCGGCGAACGAAACGAGACCGTCCCGCCCTGTGACGTACGTCGCCATCAGTGCGGTGGTGGTAGGGATGCCAACCTCAGCCAGCGCGGATTGAACGGAGGGGTGGGCGAATCGTTTCTCGATGGTGGGCGCGTCCAGCACCATGGGCTGCGCTGAGCCGATGAGGAGCATTTCGTGAAGTTCGGTGGTCCAGAGCGACGCGTACGGAAAGACCTTGAGGAACGATTGCACGAGTGCGCGGGAGTCGTCCAAGTTCTGAGTGCGCAGAGGAAGCCATTGGGCGAGCAACCCCTGGGGCCGCAGACGCCGGGCTGCCAGCGAGTAGAAATCTGAGGAATACAGGTTGGCGACTCCGGCGGCGGCGGGCGGGGGAGGCTCCAGCGTGATCAGGTCGTAGGTCTCGGAGTTGAGCTGGAGTTCGCGGCGGCCGTCGCGGAGCCGGATTTGCAGCCGCCCGTCCGCTGCTGAGCCATAGTTACCGCGAAACAGGGGGGCAGCCTCAACCACCGGCGGGAGCAGTTCAGCGCAAACCCGCCTATCGAGTTCCGGATAAGCCAGCAGAGCGCCGGCCGTAATGCCGGTCCCGAACCCGATGACAAGAGCGGATCGCGGCGATCCGTTGTGGATGATGAGCGGGAGCAGTGCCTGCAGGCGCATGTAGCGGAGCGACGGCAGCGTGTCGCCGGTGTTGGAAACGCCTTGAATATAGAGCCGGTGAAACGGTTGTCCGCCGGCATGCTGTTCAACGACCGCAACGGTGCTCCCCTTGCCCTCTTTGTAAAAGGCGATGGACCCGGCGCGCGCGCCAGGCAGATGCCTGGCTAGTTGGTCGGTAGGGGTGAAGACTGCCAGCAATACCGCGGCGCCGGAGATGGCACAGGCTGCCCGGCGGGAAGCAGGGAGCGTCTGCGAGCCGCGAAATGCCGCGATCAGTCCGATGACGGAAGCGGCAATCGCCAGTCCGGAGAGTGTCGGGATTAGGCCGAAATAGGGGACGAGAACTAGCCCAGTCAAAGCGGATCCGGCAATGCCCCCAAGTGTATTCAAGGCGACGATGCGGCCTGTAGAGTGGCCGGGCCGGCTTTGGATTCCGCTGATGCGCAGAGCTGCGGGGAAAGC
>JACQZS010000023.1 GCA_016213725.1 Acidobacteriota bacterium
CGATTGAAGACGGGTTGGAGCAGGACGACTGGGCGGGCTGGCGGGAGCTGACGGCGCGACTGGGCGGGAAGCTGCAGTTGGTAGGCGACGATTTCTTCACGACGAATCCGGTGCGGGTGAGCCGCGGGATGGCGGAAGGGGCGGGGAACTCGGTGCTGGTGAAGATGAACCAGATTGGAACTCTGACGGAGACGTTCGAGGTATTGAGGATGGCGCGCGAGGCAGGGTGGACGGCGGTGGTGTCGGCGCGCAGCGGAGAGACGGAAGACTCGTTTCTGGCGGACCTGGCGAGCGCGTCGGGGGCGGGGCAAATCAAGGTGGGATCGGTGACACGGTCGGAACGGCTATCGAAGTACAACCGGCTGTTGTGGCTGGAGCGGGCGGGCGAGCTGGGGTGGAGGCCGGCCGGGGTTTATCCCTGAGGATGGGGAACGGTTTGGGCGGGTTTGGCGGCGGACCGGGTCTTTTCGTGGAGGGCCTGTAGGCCGGCGATGAAGGCGGAATGTTCGGTGATGCGGCGGGCGGCGATGACGAGGAGCTGACGGGCATCGTCGGCGTCGTCGGGGTAGAAGGCGCTGCCGGCTTCGACGCCGGCGGAGCGGAACTCTTCCAGAGTGGTGCCCGCGGCGCGCAGCAGGCTGGCGAACTTGTCGGAGAGGTTGGAGACCTTCATGCCGGGCAGGACGACGGCGAAGGTATTGGAGCCGAGATAGCCGACCTCGTCGTAGTCGCGGCAATCCTGGCGGAAGGCTCTGCCGATGGCGGCGAGGCGGCCGGATTCGGCTTTGGGGTCGAGGCTGTGCTCGGAGGGGCGGAGCCGGATGACGGCTACGGCGAGGGGAGTATGGGTACGGCGACAGCGTGAGAGTTCTTCGCCGATGCGGCGCTGGATGCCGGAGCGATTGGGGAGCCCGGTGGCGGGATCGACCTGGGTGAGCGACTCCATTTCGCGGTAGGCCATCGCATTGGAGAGGGCGGAGGCGACGCGGGGGCCGATGGCGGTGAGGATTCGCAAGTCGTCGCGGAAGAAGGCGTCCTTGCGCCGGCGGTAGAGGTTGAGCACGGCGAAGACTCCGTTGGCGCCGCTGAGCGGGAAAGAGAGGGCGGATTCCAGCAGGGCGCCAGCCTGGGCGGGGAAGCCGGGATCGACGGAAGGATTCCCGTTGACGACAGCCTGCGCGTGCTGGGCGACCCAGCCGGTGAGGCCGGCGCCGTTTTCAATCTCCAGGTTGAGCAGAGAGGAGGAGTCCTCGCCATCGGCGAAGTGGGCGCGGAAGACGCCGGCTTCGCGGATGAACAGGGCGATGGCATCGAAGGGCAACAGGCCGCGGAGAAGGGTGGTGAGCCGGGCGAAAGACTCCTCCGTATTGAGCGAACCGCCGAGAGCGGTTTCGATCTCGCGGAGGCGCCGCTCTTCCTTGCGGGCGGCGGCGATGGTGGAGATGAAGCCGGCGCCGGCGGCGGGGGCGCTGCCGATGGTATCGAGGCCGGCGGCGGGGGCCTGGCCGTTGTCGATGCGGGTATTGGTGGACAGCAGCGGTTTGCGGTCGCTGGAGTGGACTTCGGAGTCGAGTTGCTGCCAGACCTCCTCGATGACCTGGGTGACGGCCGGATCGAAGCTCTTGCCCGCTTCCCCGGCGACGTACTTGACGGCGCTCTTGAGGGGCAGGCCTTTGCGGTATTCGCGGTCTGAGGAGAGGGCATCCAGGCAGTCGACAGCGGAGAGGATCCGGGCGCCGAGGGGAATGGCCTCCCCTTTGAGCCCGAAGGGATATCCGGTGCCGTCCCATTTCTCGTGGTGGGAGCGGACCAGCGGAGAGACGGGGTAAGGGAACTGCATGTGCTCGACGATTTCAGCGCCGACGAGCGTATGTACCTTGAGCTTGGCGAACTCCTCGGCGGTGAGGCGGCCGGGCTTGGAGAGGATGTGGTCAGGGACGGCGAGCTTGCCGATATCGTGCAGGAGCGCGGCGGCGTGGAGCGCCTCAAGCTCAGTGGGCGACATGTTCATGGCGCGGCCGACGCCGAGCGCGTAAATGCGCACGCGGCGGAGGTGTCCGGCGATATTGCTGTTTTCCTTGGCTTCGACGGCCAGGGCCATGCCTTCAATGGCGCGCATATGGAGGAGCGCGAGGTCGCCGGCGTGCTTCTGCTGCGCACGGAGTTCAGACTGCCGCATCTGGTGATGGCGGAAGGCGAGGGTGATGACGGTGAGGGCGAGCAGGGCCGTATCCCAGGAGATGGAGGAGGGCCCCAGCCGGAAGAGGTGAGCGCCGGCGGCGGCCACCAGATAGTGAGGGAGAGCCCATCCGTAGGAAGCGTGCCACAACTGGCCCAGGCGGGCGCCACCGGCAAGGCGTTCGATGATGGCGGCCGGCAGGGTGTTGGCGACAAACAGGGCAACGGCGGCGATCAGGAGCTGGATGGGGCTGCCATTCTTTCCGGATGGCACGAGCGTATCGGAGGCGTAGCGGGCGAAGGAGATCATGAGCGCCTGGACACCGACGAAGTAGCAGAGATGGAGGCGCCCATCGAGACCTCCGAGGGAGCGCCAATTCTGGACAAGCGCGACGGTGCAGCCCAGCAGCAGGGCTTCGGGTACGGAGAGGCTGACCACGGCCAGCAGCACTACGGGAAGAGTGAGGGGGAAGGATCCGGCCAGGGCCGGACGGGTCTTCTGGAACCACCAGAGCGCCAGAGATACGGCGAGATAGCAAGCGAAGCGGAGGGGGTTTTCCGGGCGCCAGTTGGCCATTGCCAAGAGGATCTGGTACAGACCGAGATAGGCGATGATTAGGGCAAAGGCCTTAGCCCGGCCCTCAAGTTTTGATAAGGGCCGCCGACCTACGCTCTCGCTAGTTTGACTTGCCATATCCATGAGCAACAGTCCAGAGCCTGTCCTGGGGCAGACTGGCTGGACTAGACCGCCAATGACTGCGGCGCGCTCGAGAGGAGCGGCCACAGCGAATCACACTACGTCTCGTGGAATAGATCGGCCGTTCTAAGGTAGGCCTACAGGGGGGTACTGAATTTTACACAGTGCCGTTTAGGGTTTGGAACCGGTTGGAAGGAGGGCAATTCCTGGTGTGAAGACGCGCGCCGGAACCGGCGCAGGGAAGAGGGTGGCCCCTTGATTTCAATGCCCTCTTCAGTTGTAATCTTTCCAGAGCAAAATTTCGGGGGAATCGCCGTGGAATTTATTACAAATATGAACTTTGCCATTGCATTGATTTTCTTTCCCTTGGTGGCGCCGGCCCAGGAAGCTCAACCAAAGGCGTCCGTGGAGGGCGTGGTGGTGAATGACGTTACGGGGGCGCCGGTGCGGCGGGCGGAGGTGACGCTGACGCTGATGACTCCGAACAGCGGCGGGGCGATCATGTTGGGGCCGAGTAGTCCCTCGGTGTCGGCGGCGACCGACGCGGAAGGGAAGTTCCGCGTGGAGAATCTGGAGGCGGGCCGGTATATGGTGGCGGTCCGCAAGCAGGGCATGATGATGGGGCGGACGGCGGCCGACAACCGGACGCTGAATTTGACGGCGGGGCAGGAGATGAAAGGGCTGCGATACAAGCTGCAGCCGCAGGCGATCATCGCGGGACGGGTTCTGGACGACGAGGGCGAGCCGCTGCAGGGGGTTCAAGTGCAGGTTCTGGGGCGGCAGATGCTACGCGGCAAGGCGCAGTGGGTTCCGGTGTCAGGCGGCGCCCCGACGAACGACCGGGGTGAGTTCCGGATCCCCGACGTGCAGCCGGGCAGGATGATGGTGAGTGTGGCGTACATGGGCGGGGCAACGCCGACGGTTGCGGCGGAGCCGGGCAAGCCGGCGATGGGATTCACGCGCACGTACTATCCGGGGGTGGCGGAACAGTCTCAAGCGACGGTGTTGAAGGTGACGGCCGGCGCCGAGCTGAGCGGAATCGACATCCAATTGCGGCGCGTTCCGGTGTTCACGATCCGCGGCAAGGCCGTGGATGGGACGGGTGCGCCGCTCGCCGCGGATTTCTTCGTAAATGTGATGAGCCGGGAGGGATTTGGATTCATGCCGGTGGGCCGGTTCAGCACCCGCAGGCAGGACGGCAGTTTTGAGGTGTCGGGCGTTCCGAGCGGGAGCTACGTGGTGATGTTGCGGACGATGAACCGCAACTCGGAACAGTCCGCGGCGATAGAGAATGTAGACGTTAACGGAAGCGACGTGGCGGGAGTGACCTTACGGCCGCAGCCTCCGGTAGTGCTGCAGGGCCAGGTAGTCATGGAAGGGGTGGAGCCGGAGAAGGCCAAGGCCGCACTGACCTCGATGCGGGTCATGCTGGCTGCAGCGGGGATGGGGCTGGTTGTGGGTGGGAGCATGTCGGGGCAGGTGAAGGAAGACGGATCATTCACGGTGAGTGCGGCGCCTGTGGGGAAGTACCGGCTGCAGGTGTTCGGAGGAATCCAGCAGGCCAGCTATGTGGCGGAGATCCGGGCGGGCAGCGTGGATCTGCTGGGCAGGGAGTTCGAGCTCGCCGGAGGCGGGCCGGGAGCGATCAAGGTGGTATTCCGGACGGACGGGGCGTCGGTGACCGGCACAGTTGAGACTTTGGAGAACGGGCCGACTGGCCGCGTGATGGTGACATTGATGGCGAAAGAGGCGGAATTGCGCGAGTTTTCCGCCGGCTTCCGGACCACCGGCGTGGATCAGAAGGGCGGATTCAATCTGACGGTGCTGCGGCCGGGGGATTACCTTTTGATCGCGGTGGCCGGAACGGATCCGGATTTCGGCTTTCTGCGGGATGCGGAGTGGGTAGCGGCGAACCTGTCGAAGTTCAAGCAGGTGACGTTGAAGGCCGGGCAGACGGAGAGGATTCAATTGAAGCCGATTGCGGCGCCGGCGGAACCGGAGTAACCGCGCGGGAATTCTACAGGAGTTGGGTTCAAAGCTTTCCGAAGAATCTCGAGGATTCAAGGAGGGGCCATGAAAGCGGTGATCACTGTTCTGTGGTTCGCCGGAGTTCTGGGGGCGCAGGAGGCGCGGCCTGGCGCCTCAGTGGCGGGGGTGGTAGTGAATAGCATCACCGGGGCTCCGGTGCGGCGGGCTCAGGTGTTGTTGAAGTTGGAGAAGCCTAGCGGCGGAAGGGCGGTCACGGAGGGTCTGAATGTGGAGCCGGTTTCGACCACTACCGATGCGGAAGGGCGGTTCCGCCTGGAGAAGCTGGAGCCGGGCCTGTATATTGTGGACATCCGCCGGCAGGGGATGCGGGTGGCGCGGCGGTGGGCAAGCACCCAGGTGCTGACCTTGGCGGCCGAGCAGGAGTTGAAGGGGCTCCGGTACGAGCTGCAGCCGCTGGCGGTGATTGCAGGGCGGGTTGTCGATGACGAGGGCGAGCCGGTGCAGGCGGCTCGGGTGCAGGTGCTGACGCGGCAAGTGCTGGGCGGCGAGATGCAGTGGGTTCCGGCGGCCCAGGAGCGCCAGACGAACGATTTGGGAGAATTCAGGATCACCGATGTGCCGCCGGGCCGGGTGCTGGTGAATGTGGTGGATGTCAGAGATCAGCGGTCGGGGGAGAAGGGCACCGGCATTCCGCGCACGTACTATCCGGGCGTGGCAGACCCTCTGCAGGCGAAGGCCCTGAAGGTGGCGGCCGGCGCCGAGTTGGGCGGAATCGAAATCCGGCTGCGGCGAGTTCCAATGTTCGCGATAAGCGGCAAGGCCCTGGATGCAACTGGCGCGCCGCTGGCATCCGATTATGCGGTCGGCGTTGTTCATCGAAACGGCTTTGATTTCCTTCCGATGGGCAGTGCCAGGACCCGTCGGGCGGACGGGAGTTTTACACTGTCGGGCATTCCCAATGGGAGCTACGTGTTGGCGTTGATGCCGATGAGCAGTGGCACACCAAACTATGAGATGGGTGTGACGAAAAGGGTGGACGTGAACGGGGAGGACGTGGCGGGGGTGGTTTTCCGGTCTCTGCCGCCGGTGGCGGTTCAGGGGCACGTGATGGTGGAATGCGCGGACGGCGAGAAGGCCAAGGCGGCATTGACCTCGATGCGGGTCTATCTGCAGCCGACGGAATTATCGCTTGCCGTTGGCAGGAACCCGCAGGGGCGAGTGCAAGAAGACGGCTCGTTCATGGTGACCGCCAACGCTTCGTGGAGGTACAGGTTGCGGGGATTCGGCGGGGCCATGAATGGCGCCTATGTAGCGGCGATTCGGGCAGGGGGGGAGGACCTGCTGGGTAAGGAGATTGACCTGTCCGAGGGTGGGCCGGGTGCGATCACGGTGGTGTTCCGGACGGATAGCGCGACGGTGGCGGGTCATGTGGAGATGGCGGAGGTTGGCCGGGATGGAGAGGTGTTTGTGACGTTGCTGCCCAAAGATGTGACGTTGCGCGCCGTCCCTCTGGGCGTTTCTACGTTTGGTGTGGGTGAGAACGGCCGCTTCCGGGTGGCAGCACTGCGGCCCGGTGAATACCTATTGATGGCAGTGGCCGGGACGGATTTCGATTACGGCTTGTTGCGGGATCCGGAGTGGGTGACGGCAAACCTGTGGAGGTTCAAGAGCGTGAGTGTGGCGGCCGGACAGACGGAGAGCGTTCAGTTGAAGCCGTTTGTGCCGCCGGAGGCGCCGGAGTGAGGAGTGCGGGCTGAG
>JACQZS010000283.1 GCA_016213725.1 Acidobacteriota bacterium
CACCCTCGCGGGACGCTGCGGTGTGGCGGCCGTTCCGGGTGGAGGCGGGAGGGCGGGCGGTGAAGCTGACGTTTTCAGTGACACCGCTGCAGGTGGTGCGGGTGCGCGTGGTGGATGGCGAGGGACACCCGGTGGGGCGGGCCCGCGTGGAGTGTGCGATGGCGACGGGGGGCGGCGGGGAGATTGGGATGACGGATGCGGAGGGGCGGTACGCGTGCGAGGGTCTGCTGCCGGGAGCGTACCGGCTGAGGGCGAGGCCGGTGGTGGCGGGGAGCCGGTTGGCGGAGCGGGAGAAGGTCCTGTCCCCGATCAAGGCGCGGCCGAAGGAAGGGGAGAGTTGGGTGGCGACGTATTACCCAAGAGCGGTGTCGTGGGGCGAGGCCGAAACTGTGATGGTGGGCGAGGGGGGCGTGCGGGAATTTGAGATCCGGCTGCGCTCCGTGGCGATGTTTCGCGCGCGAGGCGTGGTGGTGGACGAAGCGGGCAAGGGCCTGAGCGGCGCAGAAGTGTGGCTGCTGTCGGAGGTGGGCTGGGGGACGGCGGAGGCGCGAGTGGTGGCGGGCGCGGATGGCAGCTTCGAGTTTCCAGCGGTGCGGGCGGGCGCGTGGAAGGTGAGCGCGGAAGGCAAGCGCGGAGAGGTGACGCTGCGGGGCGAGGCTGCTTTGGAGATGCCGGCGCGGGACTTGGAGGGTTGGCGGTTGGAGGTGGCGCCGCCGTTCGCGGTGGAGGGGGCGGTGGAGGGATTGCCGGAGGGAGAGAGGGCTTCGCTGTCGCTGGCTCCCGTGGGGGGCGGCGAGTCAATCGGCGGCGGATACGAGAAGGTACTGCGATTTGAGGGGCTGTACGCGGGGCGGTACCGGGTGGCGCATTGGGGCGTGATGGAGAGGTTCTATTTGAGATCGGTGCGGTTGGGGGGCGAGGAGGTGACGGGTCGTGTGGTGGAGTTGACGGGGCAGGGGGCGCGGATGCAGTTTGTGTTCCGTCCGGGGGCGGCGAGGGTAGAGGGCCGGGTGGAGCAAGGGGCGGGCATGAAGGTGGTGTTAGTGGCGGCGGATGCGGAGGAGTACGTGGAGGGGCAGGACGTCCGCTTAGCGGTGTGCGACGGGGAGGGGCGGTTTACGATGCCAGGGGTGCGGCCGGGAGAGTATCTGGCGTTCGCGTTTGCGATGGGGGGAGTGAACAGCGATGCGATGCGGGAGGCGGTGTTCCGCTTGGGTTTGTCGCGGGAGGGGCGGGTGGTACGGCTGAAGGAGGGGGAGAGCGCGGTGGTGGATTTGAAGGTGACGGCGTATCCAGCGCAGTTGAAGCGGCCGTAGCCGGGTGGCGCGATGCGGCGCAGAAACGCGGCGGCGCAGGATGGAGAATGGAAGGGATGATCGGCGTATTCGATAGCGGGTTTGGCGGGTTGACCGTGCACCGAGCCTTGGTGGATGCGTTCCCGGAGCGGGACTTTCTCTATTTCGGGGACAACCGGAACGCTCCGTATGGGGGGCGGCCGCCGATTGAGGTGTTGAACCTGACCTGCGGAGCGATGGAGCGGCTGTTCGCGGAGGGGTGCACGCTGGTGGTGATTGCGTGCAATACGGCCTCGGTGGTGGCGCTGAGGTGGATTCAGCAGCAGTGGCTGCCGGTGCGGCGGCGGGAAGATGGGGTGGCGCGGAATGTGATTGGGGTGGCGGTGCCGACGATCGAAGAGGCGACGGAGGGAGAGGGCGGCGGAGTGATTGCGGTATTTGCGACGCGGCGGACGGTGGAGAGTGGAGTGTATCCGCTGGAGATTGGGAAGCGGCGGCCGGGGTTGGCGGTGGAGCAGCAGGCGTGCGAGGAGCTGGCGGGGGCGATTGAGCGGGGGGCTGCGCGGGGGGAGTTGCGAGGGTTGGTGGATGGGTATGTGGGGGAGCTGTTGGGGCGGCTGGGGAAGGCGCCGGAGACGGTGATTCTGGGGTGCACGCACTATCCGCTGGTGGCGGATCTGTTTGCGGCGGCGCTGCCGGCGGGGGTGAGGATGATCCATCAGCCGGCGGCGACGGCGCGGGCGCTGAAAGGGTATCTGGCTCGGCATCCTGAGTATGATGCGTCCTGCGGGGGGGCGAGGAGGTGGTTGTCGACGGGGTTTCCGGCAGAGGCGATGCCGCTGGTGGAGCGGTTCTGGGGCGGCGGGTTGCCGTTTGAGGTGAGCGCAGGACCGGGCGTGTAAATTGTCCGGGGGCGGAGGCGGAAGCAGATGCGCCGTTCGTATACTAGCGGCTATGCGGCTTTCACTCGGACTGGCTCTTCTTCTGCTGGGTTCGGCGGCGTTCGGACAGGGGAACCGGGGGTATTACCGGTATCCGTCGATCCATGGAAACACGGTGGTGTTCACGGCGGAGGGCGACCTGTGGCAGGTGGGGGTAGAGGGGGGACTGGCGCGGCGGTTGACTTCGCATGCGGCGCTGGAGGCGATGCCGCGGTTCTCTCCGGACGGGAAGACGCTGGCGTTCAGCGCGAACTACGAGGGCGTGTCCGAGGTTTATACGATGCCGGCCGAGGGCGGGCTGCCGCAGCGGCGGACGTTTGGCGGAGGGACGCCGGTGGGCTGGACTCCGGACGGCAAGGTGCTGTTCGTGACGACGGCATATTCGGGTGTGCCGAACCAGCAGATGGCGACGATCGACGCCAAGAATAAGATCGAGCGAGTGCCGCTGTCGCAGGCGGCGCAGGGGGTTTACGACACGGCGGGGAAGACGCTGTATTTCACGCGGCTGCCGTTCCAGGGGAGCTGGGCGAAGCGGTATCAGGGCGGGACGGCGCAGAAGTTGTGGAAGTTCACGGCCGGGTCAGAGGCGGTGGCGTTGACGGCGGACTACGCCGGGACGAGCAAGGACGCGATGTATTGGAAGGGGCGGGTGTATTTCGCATCGGACCGGGATGGAACGATGAATTTGTGGTCGATGGATGAGGCGGGCAAGAATCTGAGGCAGCTGACGAAGCATGAGGGGTGGGACATTGCGAGCCCTTCGATGCACGAAGGGAAGATTGTCTACCAGCTGGGGTCGGACCTGCACGTGTTTGACGCGGGGACTGGGAGGGACGCGAAGATCGAGATTTTCCTGCCGTCGGATTTCGACCAGCTGCGGGAGCGGTGGGTGAAGAACCCGATGGAGTATCTGACCTCGGCAACGCTTTCTCCGGATGGGAACTCGCTGGTGCTGACCTCGCGGGGGCGGGCGTTTCTGGCTCCGGTGAAGGCGAAGCAGGGGCGGCTGGTGGATGCGACGGGGCCGAAGGCGGCGCGCATCCGGTATGCGACGCTGCTGCCGGACAAGAAGAACCTGCTGACGCTATCGACGGAGAGCGGCGAAGTGGAGATCTGGAAGCTGCCGGCCAACGGCCTGGCGGCGGGCGAGCGGCTGACGACGGACGGGAAGGTGCTGCGGTGGAACGTGTTTCCTTCTCCGGATGGGAAGTGGGCGGCGCACCAGGACAAGGACAATCAGCTTTGGCTGCTGGACCTGACGACGAAGACGCAGAAGAAGCTGGCGACGGACTTGAATGCGACGGGCA
This sequence comes from Acidobacteriota bacterium, assembly GCA_016213725.1. Lineage (GTDB taxonomy): Bacteria > Acidobacteriota > Terriglobia > Bryobacterales > Bryobacteraceae > Paludibaculum. The sequence goes on from JACQZS010000283.1 coordinate 3,544, forward strand.
ATAGTTCGCCGGCATTTGACGATTTAACGTGGTCTCCGGACAGCAAGTGGCTGGCGTACACGGCTTCGGCGAAGAACCAGAACTCGGTGATTTACCTCTACGGGATGGATTCGGGGAATGCGGCGGCGGTGACGACAGACCGCTACAACAGCGCGAATCCGGCGTGGAGCAGCGATGGGAAGTTCCTGTATTTCCTGTCGGACCGGGCGTTACGGTCGGTAGTGATGTCGCCGTGGGGCTCGCGGGCGCCGGATCCGTTTTTCGACAAGACGATGAAGATTTACGAGATGGCGCTGAAGAAGGACGCGCGGTCTCCGTTCCAGGCCGATGATGAGGTGTTCAGCGCGGAGAAGGATCTGAAGAAAGACGAGAAGAAGCCGGAAGAGAAGAAGGCCGAAGAAAAGAAGCCGGAGGAGAAGAAAGACGAGAAGAAAGACGAGAAAAAGGCCGAGGCCGTGAAGGTGGAGATCGACTTCGATGGCCTGGCGCAGCGGCTTTCAGAGGTGCCGGTGGCGGCGGGGAACTATACGGGATTGGCCGCGCCGGCGAAGCGGCTGTGCTGGGTGACGCGGGACCGGCTGGACTTTTCGAAGTCGGCGCTTGAGTGCATGGATGTGAACAACAAGGGGGACAAACCGGAGAGCGTGGTGGAGGGCGTGGGGAGCTTTGAGTTGTCCCTGGATGGCAAGAAGATGCTGGTGCGGAAGGGTCAGAACTTCCACGTGTTCGATAGCACGGTGAAGGATGGGAAGTCGCCCAAGGCGTTGACCGATTCGCAGGTGGATTTGAAGGACTGGACGTTCACGGTGGTGCCGAAGGACGAGTTTCAGGAGGCGTTCAACGATGCGTGGCGGCTGCACCGGGACTACTTCTACGACAAGGGCATGCACGGGGTGAACTGGGCGCAGATGAAGGACAAGTATGGGGAGCTGGTGAACCGGGTGCGGGACCGGGCAGAGCTGAGCGACCTGATTGGGAAGCTGATCAGCGAGCTGTCGGTGCTGCACAACAGCGTGTTCGGCGGCGACATGCGGCAGGCGCCGGACCAGGTGGCACTGGGCGTGCTGGGGGCGTACCTGGAGCGGGACGAGGCGGCGGGCGGATGGGTGGTGAGGCACGTGTACCAGAACGATCCGGACCGGCCGGACAAGCGGTCGCCGCTGGCGCAGCCGGCGGTGCGGGTGGGCGAGGGTGACGTGATTGTGGCGGTGAACGGGCGGCCGACGCTGGAGGCAGCACATCCATATGAGCTGCTGCGGAACCAGCAGGACAAACAGGTGCTGCTGAAGGTGAAGCCGATGGGGAAGACCGAGACGCGGGAGGTGATCGTGAAGCCGATGACTCCTCAGCAGGAGCAGGATTTGCGGTATCACGAGTGGGAGTACACGCGGCGGCAGCAGGTGGAGAAGGCGACTGGGGGAAAGATCGGGTATGTGCATCTGCGGGCGATGGGGCCGAACGACATCGCGCAGTTCGCGGAGCATTTCTATCCGGTGTTCGACCGCGAGGGGTTGATTGTGGACGTGCGGCGGAACGGCGGCGGGAACATCGACAGCTGGCTGTTGGACAAGCTGTCGAGGAAGGCCTGGATGTACTGGCAGCCGCGGGTGGGGCAGCCTTACTGGAACATGCAATATGCGTTCCGGGGCTACATGGTGGTGCTGTGCGATGAGTGGACGGGCTCGGATGGCGAGGCGTTCGCGGAAGGCTTCCGGCGGCTGGGGTTAGGAAAAGTGATTGGGACGCGGACGTGGGGTGGGGAGATCTGGCTGACGGGATCGAATTCGCTGGCGGACCGGGGCGTGGCGACGGCGGCGGAGATGGGGGTGTACGGGCCGGAGGGCAAGTGGCTGATCGAGGGGCATGGGGTGGATCCGGACATCGTGGTAGACAACCTGCCGAACGCGGCGTTTCAAGGGAAGGACGCGCAGTTGGAGGCGGCGATTCAGCATTTGGAAGGGCTGATGAAGGCGAAGCCGGTGACGGTGCCGGCGGCTCCGGGGTATCCTGACAAGTCGTTCAAGAAGGGGGTGGGGCGGTAGGGGTATCTGCGTGGGGTGCTGCTCCGGTTTCGGGGAAATCTGCTAAGGGACAGGTTGATCTGGACCCCAAAGTTGAGACAAAGCAAATGGAGACACTTTACATTGAATGGAAAGGAGTCCCAGATGAGCGATGGAGAAGGTGTACGGAGGCACACTGCGGAGTTCAAGGCAGCCATCGTGGAGCGTATGCTGGCGG
>JACQZS010000274.1 GCA_016213725.1 Acidobacteriota bacterium
CAGTTTTTCCAGCATCCACAGGATCCGGGCCGGCGGCAGCTTGTAGGTGTGGTCCGTCGAGTAATCCAGCGCCGGCGTGGAGAACTCCTGCATCTCCGCCGCAGCCTGCACGTCCGACGCCACCACCGCCTCCGCCGCGATGAAGTAGAACGGCCCCTCCCCCTGCGTCGTCAGCCGCAGTCTGTGATCGCCGGCCGCCACGCCGGAAGCCACTTTGCGCCGCGTGACCACCGCCGTATCCGTCGCCAGCCGGCTGTCGAAAACGCCCTGCAGCGCGCCGTCCAGCTCTACCGCCGCCTGGCCGCGGTCTCCGTACAGCGAGGTCCACACCCACACATCGTGCGGCCGCGGACAGGAGTAGCGTACCGTCATCGTCGAGCCCGGCAGCCAGCTCACCAGCGCGTTGTTGCCCAGGTAGAAGCCGTTCTCCAGCGCCCACCAGCCCGTCTGCTCGCACCGCGAGTCCAGCGCTTCCACCATCGTGCTCTCCGGTCCCGCCACCCGCAGCTGCTTCTTCTCTTCCGGTCCCACGAGGCTCCAGTTGGAAAACACCGCCTGCCACTCTTCACCCTGATACTCGCCCCCATCGGCCAGCCGCGGAGCCAGCGTCAGCCACATCCGCCGGATGTCGGTCAGGCCGAGTTGCGAGAAATCCAGCGTCACCCGCAGCGTCGCCGAGGATGTCCCGCCGCTGAATTGCACCACCTCCTGCACCGCCCGGAGCCGCGAGTTCTTCGCCACCGAGTACAGCCCCAGGAAGTTCGCATCGTAGCCGCCGCTCGTCGTCGAGATCCGCAGCGTCGTGCCCTCGGCCACCGCCTGCAGTCCGAACGGCGCCGCCGCGCCGTAGTTCGCGTTGTTGATCTGCGCGCACAGCGCCCGGCACACCGTCGTCGCTTTCACGTGATGCAGATACTCGCTCAGGTTCCCGCTGGCGCTCACCTCCACCGTCGCCCCCGTGTCCAGTTTCCGCGTCAGCCGCACCACCCAGGGATCGTCGCCCGGGGCCGCACCTACCTCCGGGTCCGCCGTGAATCCGGCCGCCGTCCCGTTGATCTGCCCCATCAGTACCGCCGCAATGCCGCTGGAGGTGTCGTTTTCCTGCTCCACATAGGCGTAGGCGCGGTCGCGCACGACGATCGAATGAATGTGCCCCGGGCCGCTCGCGAAAAACGCATATTCCGTCCGCACCTTGCCGGGCACCGTGTAGTCGAAGGCCATGTTCTGGTACCACAGCGTCACGCGGTCCCAGGCGTCCAACTGCTCTCCTTCGATCTCCACCGTTGCCGAGGCCGGCTGGTCCGGCGTGCCCACCACTTCGGCGTAGTCCGACAGCCGCACCTGAGACGACATGCCGTTCGATGACACAACGTCCAGGTACGGCCAGTCGATGGTCGCGTACTTGCGCGAATTCAGCGGCATCAGCCCCTGGTAGCCCACGTCGAAGCGCAGCGTCAGCCCGGCGAAGTCCGTATCCGGCAAATACTTCAGCCGCGGGTGCTCGAAGAAATTGTCGGCGTCATACAGCACCACCACCGCGAAGTCCGCCGCGTCGCGGAAGTTGCCTGACACCGTGAAACCGTCCGGCGTCGCCGAGTGCACCGCGGCCGATGCCCCCAGGTGATCAAAGCCCCGCAGGTGCACCGTGCGGTCCGGTTGAAGTTTGTAGATCCGTTCAGCCATAGTCTTCCATCCGCCCAAAACCCTACTTGCGCCGCCTCCGCTGCCGTTCCGCCTCAGCCGCCCATCCGCTCTCAACCTGTTGATTCCAAAACCAACAAAAAAACACGCTACTTTTGAAATGGTGACTCTCAACGCCCTCGAAAACGACGTTCTGGCGCGCCTGATGGCCGATCCTGCCTGGGCCGTCTACGCCCTGGCCGACCTCGAGCCCGCCCTCGCCTCCCACTGCCTCTGGGTTCTGCCCGAAGCCCGTCCCGCCTCCGTCGCCCTGCTCTACTGCGCCTTCGATACGCCCATCTTCTGGACCAGCGCCACGCCCGCCGAACTCGCCCCCTTCGCCGGCGACCTCTTCCGCCACCCCGCGCTCATCCTGCAAATCCAGCCCGGAATCGTACCTCTCATCGAGAATCACTACCACCACGTCCAGCTCCACCCCATGTGGCGCATGTCCCTCTCCCCGCGGGATTTCCAGCCCGCCGCGCCCGCCCCCGCAGACCGCCGCCTGCTGCCGGCCGACCTGCCTGCCCTCGAAGCCCTCTACGCCGACGGCCTCGCCGCCTCGGAACAGCCCGATTTCTTCCATCCCCATATGCTCTCCGACGGCCTCTTCTACGGCGCGTTCGAGGCCGGCGAACTCGTAGCCGCCGCCGGCACTCACGTGCTCTCGTCCCGCTTCTCCGCCGCCGCCATCGGCAATGTCTACACTCGCCGCGATAGCCGCCGCCGCGGCCACGCCTCCCGCCTCACTTCGCTGGTCGCCGCCGGGCTGTACCGCTCCGGCGCCGCCACCATCGCCCTCAGCGTCCGCCGCGAAAACCCCGCCTTCGCCGTCTACCGCGCGCTCGGCTTCCGCCCCCACTGCGAGTTCTTCGAAGGCCATGCCAGCCGCTGACGCCCGCGGGGAGCGCGCGTTTTCCACAGCCGCCGCACAGCCCAACTCATTGCAGCGCCAAGGCCTCTCTTTTCGACTTGCGCCACGCATCCCCAGTGGCGTTACCCTGTAAAACGTCCCAGAGATGTCCACGCAGGCACAGACCGATCCCTCTTTCGAGCGAGGACTGCCCTCTAACCTCTATGCCGAGCGCATGGTGCTCGGCTCCATTCTGCTCAACGGCAACGCCTTCGTCACCGCCGCCTCTTCGCTCTCGCCCGACGACTTCTCCATCGACAAGCACCGCCGCATCTTCCAGCGCATGCTCGATCTCCAGAACCGCGACGAACGCATCGACCGCGTCACCGTCGCCAACGAGCTCATGCGCCACAACGAGCTCGACAGCATCGACGGCCTCGCCTACCTCGCCTCGCTCGACGAAGGACTGCCGGAAATCTACCACCTCGAAAGCTACATCGCCATCGTGCGCGACAAGAGCCTCCTGCGCCAGATGATCTTCTCCGCCCAGGAGACCATCCAGCGCTGTATGCTCGCCGAGGACGATCCCGCCCTCATCCTCTCCTCCGCCGAAGAAGGACTGCTCAAGCTCGGCGAATCCCAGGCCAAGAACACCCTGGTCAGCGCCCAACAGGTCTTCGATAGCGATGAGGGCGGCGTCAATGCCTTCCTCGACCCCGCCCGCCGCGTCCAGGGCACCGGCACCGGCTTCCTCAAGTTCGACGAGATGACCGGCGGCATGCGCCCCGGCGAACTCATCATCCTCGCCGCCCGCCCGGCCATGGGCAAAACTGCCCTGGCCCTGAACACGGCCATGCACGTGGCCACCAACAAGCGCCAACCCAAGGCCGTCGCCGTCTTCTCGCTGGAAATGTCCAAGCAGTCGCTGCTCACCCGTCTCATCTGCTCGCTCGGACGCGTCGATCAGCAGCGCTTCCGCTCCGGCTACCTCGACCGCGACGAGCGCGCCCGCCTCGGCGCCGCCGCCGCCGATCTCTACGAGGCGCCCATCTTCATCGACGACACCTCCGGCACCACCCTGATGGACATCAACGCCAAGCTCCGCAAGCTCAAGGCCACCATGCCCTATGAACTCGGCCTGGTCGTGGTGGACTATCTCCAACTCATGCCTGCGCCCTCACTCGGCCGCAACTCCAACCGCGTCCAGGAAGTGGGCGCCCTCTCCCGCGGCATGAAACTCATGTCGAAGGACCTGAACGTTCCCTTCCTCGTCCTCTCCCAGTTGAGCCGCGCGCCCGAGCAGCGCATCGGCGACCACCGCCCGCAGCTCGCCGACCTGCGCGAATCCGGCTCCATCGAGCAGGACGCCGACATGGTGGCCTTCATCTTCCGCCCCGAAGTCTACCAGCGCGATCGTGAAGACCTCCGCGGCCAGGCTGAACTCATCCTCGCCAAGCAGCGCAACGGCCCCACCGGCAAGATCAATCTCGTGTTCCTGCACCAGTACACGAAATTTGAAAATCCAGCCGAAGTCTTTGACGAAGAGCCGCCTCCGGCTTAGCAGCGGAGCAAGGGATTCCGCTGTGATCCCAACGGCTTGCGCCGCTATCGCCAGTCGCTGGTTGTGTTAGTTTTGTGCTTTGTCGCTAACCATGCCGGATCCAGACAGACCGCAGGATCCCGCGCTGCTCAGTTCCTGGAAGGAGATTGCCGCCTACCTCGGCGTCAATGTCCGCACTGCACAGAACTGGGAAGTGGAACGGGGCCTACCCATCCGCCGCCTGCCGGGCGGCCGCGGCCGCGTCTTCATTTCTATTTCAGAGCTCGACGAGTGGCTTGAGAAGCGGCCGGAGGTCGCCGGTGCGCCTGAGGAACTCCCGCCCCATCGCCTCCAGCCCCGCCGGTGGATGCTGGCGTTAGCCGCGCTCGCACTGGTCTGTGGGACAGCCCTCGCCTGGTATCTCTGGCGCCGCACCCTCATGCCGTCCGAATGGAGCGTGGCAAACAACAGCTTGATTGTGCTTGACGACCACGGCCGCGAATTGTGGCGGAAACGCTTTGACTTCGCTCTTACCGACTATGCAATCGCTCAGCGGAGACTCCACGACCTAGGTGCGATCGGCGACATCAACTCCGACGGACAGCCTGAAGTCGTCTTTCTTGTCTTCCCCTTTTCCCCGTCGTCGCCGGCCATGGTTCTCTGCTTCGACGCTTCCGGCAATGAGTTGTGGCGCTTCGTTCCAGGCAAGCGAATGGCGACGCCAAAGGATGTGATGGAACCGCCCTACACGCCCTTGGGGGTCTGCCTGCTGAGGACGCGGGCTGGGGTGCGCATCGCCGTTTCCAGTTCGCACACCTCCGAATACGCCACCCAGGTTGCCCTCCTTTCTCCACAAGGCAAGCTCTTGCGGGAGTACTGGCACTCCGGCCACCTTCAATTCCTGCGTCCATTGCAGCGGGACGGCCACCAACTGCTGCTGGCCGGTGGCATTGCCAACGGATACAAGCAGGCCGTCCTCGTTACACTCGATCCCGAGACCATGGCCGGCGTTTCCCTTGAGAGCAACAAGGACTACCAACTGGCAGGGCCCCCAGCAGTGGAAGTATCCCGTGTCCTGTTTCCGCGCAGTTGCATGAACCTGGCTCGAAAGCCGTTTAACGGGGTCTCAGTCATCAATCTGCTGCCGGACCGGTTCAGCGTCAATGTGAGAGAGGAATTGGAGGAATCAACCGCCTCGGTCCAGCACCTGTTCGATTCCGCCGGCCACTATCTGGGCGCCGATATGGCTTCCGATTTCGTTGGACGGCACCGCGAGTTGGAAACGGCGGGAATTCTCAAGCACGCCCTCAACGAAAAGGCCGAAACCGAAGCGCTCAACAAGATCGTCTGGGTCGCCGGCGGGCCGCCGGCCCGGTAAACTGGTGCTGCGAGTCTCCTCATGAAGTCACTGCTGCTCCTGCTCTTTGCCGCGGCCATCGCCGCGCCGGCGCAAGTCGTCCGCGAAAACATCGAATGGCTCGACGTGTGGATCCCGAATACGAATGACCACGCCCTGCCGCGCGTCCTGCTCATCGGAGACTCCATTACCCGCGGCTATGGCCCCATCGTCGAAAAGCAGCTCAAGGACAAGGCCTACGTCGCCCGTCTCGCCACCTCGAAGAGCCTGGGCGATCCGGCCCTGCTCGAGCAGGTGGCGCTGGTGCTGCGCGAGCACACCTTCGACGTCGTCCACTTCAACAACGGCATGCACGGCAACGGCTACACCGAGGCTGCCTATGCCGCGGCGCTGCCCGAGCTGCTGGCCGCGCTTCGCAAACAGGCCCCGCGGGCCAAGCTCATCCTTGCCACCACCACCGACGTGCGCGAGAAGAACAATCCGGAGAAGGTGGACCCCAAGACCGCCCGCATGATTGAGCGCAACAGGCTGGTGGCCGAGTTCGCCGCGCGCGAGCGCATCCCCGTGGACGACCTTTTCGCCGTCATCAAAGATCGCCCCGAAATGCACGTGCCCGATGGCGTGCACTTCAACCAGGAAGGCTACGCCACGCTGGCCGCCCAGGTGGTGCAGGCCCTCTCCAAAATCCTGCCGTGAGCGCCGGCCCCGCTAGAATGACAGGTAGCATGGCCGGCGCAGCAAATCCGAACTGCCCGCTGGAAGCGCGCAGCCTCTCCAAGGTCTACCGCAGCGGCGTCAACGAACTGGTGGTCTTCCGGGATCTCAACCTGAAGCTGGCCCCGGGCGAACGCGTGGCGCTCACGGGCGAGAGCGGCACCGGCAAGTCCACGCTGTTGCACCTCTTGGGTTTGCTCGACGAACCGAGCCAGGGCCAGGTGCTGGTGGGCGGCACCGAGACGCGCGGGCTGGGCGAAGCGCAGCTGGCCGCGATGCGCAACCGCGAGATCGGCTTCGTCTGGCAGATGAGCACGCTGTTGAAGGAGTTCACCGCGCTCGAAAACGTCATGATGCCGTTGCTCATCCGGGGCGAGAAACACGACGCGGCCGGCGCGGCTGCCCGCGCCAGGCTGGAAGACGTCGGCCTGGCCGAACGCTGGCACCACCGCGCCGGCGAACTCTCCGGCGGCGAGCAGCAGCGCGTCGTGCTGGCCCGCGCCCTGGCCGGCCGCCCGCGGATGTTGCTGGCCGACGAGCCCACCGGCAACCTCGATGAGCGCACCGGCCTGCACATCATGGAACTGCTTGAGAGTGTGCATGAGAAGCATGCCCTCGCTACGCTCTATGTCACTCACAATCTGGGATTCGCAGCCCGAGCCCACCGCGTGCTCGAGCTGCGTGGCGGGAGCCTGCATCAGCGGCGCTAGGCGGTGGGGCGCTGGATGGGCAGGGCGAGAGTTCCAATTGCGCCTGTCTTGGCGGAGCGGACCACGATGCGGACGGTCGCCGTCTCCGGCTTCAGCGTGATGCCGCGCTGAAAAGCGAGACCGTTGCGGGAGAGCAGCCCCGCCTTGGCTGCGTCCAGGGGGACGCGAACACTGTCCACGGTGCCGGCCACCTGGCGGCCTTGGGCGTCGAACTGAAGCAAAGCCACCTTGGCCTCCGCGGCGAAGCCGGTTCCTTCTGGCCAGAGCAGTTCGGCGGTGTCGATGCGGGCCAGCAACATCTGAGCTTCAGAGCCCGGCTGCGGCTGTAGGCGCGCGTCGATGCCGATGATGGCCGAATCGAGCGGCTGTCGGGCGGCGAGGCGCATCTCCTGCTCGGAGTCGGTCTGCTTGAGTGCCTTGTCATCCAGGGCGTAGTAGCCCTGGCGGTGGGCTGCCGACAACCCGCGCCGTTTCAGCCGGACCTCAATCTTGCGGTACCTGCCGTCGAACTGTTCCGATGGCGCATAGTATGCGAGCACGTAGGTCTGTTGGGCTTCAGCCGAGATCTGCTGCAGGGCCCCGAGGATATCGTTCTGGCTGGTGAACGCGCGCCCGCCTGTCCGCTGTGCCAGCTGGTTCAGCATGGAATTGTTCTCCTGCCAGGAGCGGTCAGCTGAAGGGCGCGGGCTGACGGCATCGAATTCGGCGAGGCCCATGAGGCCTTTCGGATCCACGGGGTAGACGGCGACATTGCCGGCGGAGAGAGCTTTGAACGCCTTGTCGAACTCCGGCGAGAACGAGCGGTCCTCTCCGGTGCGCGCGAAGCCGCGGCCGGGGACGGTGGTGCCGTTGGCGGCGGTGGCGCGGATGGAGAGCGGGAATCCGCTGGAGATCCAGACCAGTGACTTGCGGGCGGGCGTGGCTCCGACGTGACGGGCAATCGCTTCCAGCGCATCGAAGGAGGCGGTGGCGCGCTGCACGTCGCGGAAGTCCGTCTCACGTGCGATGGACCAGGCCAGCAGCGCTCCGGCTTCTGGGATCAGCTCTTTCAGCAGATTGAGTTGGGCGAGGTTGTCGCCGAAATTGGCCTGGTCGAAGGTGCGGTCCAACTGTTTCAGCAGAGAAGCGGCGTCGGTGGTGTAGTCGTGAATCACTTTCAGAGAGCCGCCGAGCGTGTAGAGCGCGATGCGGTCGTCGGGCCGCGCGGCCAGCAGAAACTTCCGGAGGTTTTCGCGGGCGGCGGCACGGGCGCTCCAGTCCGTGTTCAGCGAATCGACCAGGACCACCGTGACGCCGCGGCTTTCGGTGCCTGGGCTGAGACGGTTAGACGTCATCCCGGGGGCAATGCCGGCATCTTGCGCCTGCCGGTTCGAGGCCGTGGTGAAAAAGCGGATGTCCTGACGGCGGCCGTCTTCAATGATCTCGAAGTCGCCCTGCGCCAGGCCGGCGACGGGCTGGCTGGAGCCGTCGCGCACCGCCACGTGCACCTGGATGAGGCGAGTGGTGGAGCGGATGGTTAAGTCAGGTTTTTGGGTATCGACCTGGCTTTGACTGAGGAGAGAGGACTGCGATGCGAGCAGCAGGAATGCTGGGAAAGCGATGCAACGAAACATGTTACCTCCAAACTTTCGCTGTCCTCCTGACGCAGGTTGCGGAAATGCGGTTCCAGGAAAATACAACTTAGTTCCGAAGTTCTGGAACCGTGCCGCGAATTCCAGCGCCCCATGCGCGCGCCGCCGCATCTTACAATGAAAGCATGGCGCGCTGCCGTCGATGAGCGCGCGGGAGTTGGCGCGGGCCCGGTCAGGCCGGCGCGGAGAAGCTGGGCCAGCTTAGATCCCGCCCAGTCTTCACGAGAGGCGCGAACTTATGTTTGAACGATATACGGAAAAGGCGAGGAGAGTGATCTTCTTCGCCAGGTATGAGGCCAGCCAGTTCGGCAGCCCGTACATCGAAACCGAGCATCTGCTTCTGGGGCTGCTCCGGGAAGACAAAGCGTTGGCCAACCGTTTCCTCAGAAGCCAGGCCAACATCGAATCCATCCGCAAGCAGATTGAGGCGCAGACCACGGCGCGCGAAAAGGTGCCCACCAGCGTGGACCTGCCGCTGAGCACCGAATGCAAGCGGGTGCTGGCCTATGCGGCCGAAGAGGCCGAGCGGCTGGGCCACAAGCACATCGGCACGGAGCATCTGCTGCTGGGCCTGCTGCGCGAAGAGAAAGCCTTCGCCTCCGAAATACTGCAGGAGCGCGGGCTGCGTCTGAACCAGGTGCGCGACGAGATCGCCCGCGCCACCTCGGAAAAGACCACCACCAGCCGGCCGAAAGAGTCCAGCCTGCTCAGCGAGTTCAGCCGCGACCTGACGCAGTCCGCCGCCGACGGGAATCTAGATCCGCTCATCGGCCGGGACTATGAACTCGAACGTGTCGTCCAGATCCTCTGCCGGCGCACCAAGAACAACCCCGTGCTCATCGGCGAGCCGGGCGTCGGCAAGACGGCCATCGTCGAAGGGCTGGCGCAGAAGATCGCCGAAGGCGACGTGCCCAGCTTCCTGGCCGACAAGCGCATTCTGGCGCTCGACCTCAGCCTGATCGTGGCCGGCACCAAGTACCGCGGCCAGTTTGAAGAGCGGCTCAAGACGATCATGAAGGAGTTGATGGAGAATCAGAACGCCATCATCTTCATCGACGAGTTGCACACGCTGGTGGGCGCGGGCTCGGCGGAGGGCTCGCTCGACGCCGCCAACATCCTGAAGCCCGCGCTGAGCCGCGGCGAAATCCAATGCATCGGCGCGACGACGCCGGGCGAGTATCGCAAGTCCATTGAAAAAGACCGTTCGCTGGAACGCCGCTTCCAGGCCGTGAAGGTGCCGCCGCCGAGCGAGGCCGATGCCTGCAAAGTGCTGTTCGGCATCAAGGAGCGTTACGAGAAGTTCCACGCCGTCTCCTACACCGACGACGCCATCGAGACGGCGGTGTACGCCTCCAGCCGCTTCATTCCAGACCGTTTCCTGCCCGACAAGGCGATCGACCTGATCGACGAAGCCGGCGCGCGCGTGAAGCTGAAGCAGACCACGCTGCCGCCGGAGATTAGCGAGATTCAGAAGCGCGTGAAGTTCATCGTTCACCGCATGGAGACCGCCATCGCGAACCACGAGTTCGAAAAAGCGCGTTTTTATAGCGATGAAGAGCGGAAAGAGCGCGAAAACCTGCGCGTTCTGCGCGAAAAGTACAACCTGGACGACAGCTCCACCGGCATCGTCGATAAGGAAGACATCGAGGACGTGGTGGCCCGCTGGACCGGCGTCCCGATGACGGCCATCAAGGAAGAAGAGGTGGCCAAGCTCCTGCGCATCGAAGTGGAGCTGCACAAGCGCGTCATCAGCCAGGAGAAGGCCATCAATGCTTTGGCCCGAGCCATCCGCCGCTCGCGCGCGGGGCTGAAGTCGCCCAAGCGGCCGGCCGGTTCGTTCCTCTTCCTGGGGCCCACGGGCGTGGGCAAAACGGAAGTGGCGCGGGCCCTGGCCGAGTTCCTCTTCGGTAGCGAGAAGTCGTTGATTCGCTTCGACATGTCGGAGTACATGGAGAAGCATTCGGTATCGAAGCTCATCGGTTCGCCTCCGGGCTACGTGGGCTACGAAGAGGGCGGCCAACTGACGGAGCGGGTGAAGCGCAACCCCTACTCGATCATCCTGCTGGACGAGATCGAGAAGGCCCACCCGGACATCTACAACATCCTGCTGCAGGTGTTTGAAGACGGCCAGTTGACCGACGGCCTCGGCAACACGGTGGACTTCAAGAACACCATCATCATCATGACCTCCAACCTGGGGGCGCGGTTCCTCGATAAGAAGGGCCAGCTCGGCTTCTCCACCCAGCAGGCGGGGGGCACTCCGCAAAAGGTGGAGGAGATGGTGCAGGCCGAAGTGAAGCGCGCCTTCAATCCGGAGTTCCTGAACCGCCTGGACGAGGTGATCCTCTTCACTTCGCTGGCGGAGGAAGACCTGATCCAGATCATCGACCTGCTGGTGGGCCAGATCAATGTGAACCTGGAGGCCAAGCAGATCAAGATCCGCCTGGCGCCGGAGGCTTCGAAGTACATTCTGGAGAAGACCTGCACGGACCGCAGCTACGGAGCGCGTCCGCTGCGGCGGGCCCTGCAGAAGTACATCGAGGATCCGCTTTCAGAGGCGCTCATCCAGGGCTCGCTGGTGCGGCCGGCGGAATATGAGGTATTCCTCGGAGAAACCGGCATCTTCTGCCGCCAGATCGGCGGCGAAAGCGAAGTGGCCACGGTGGGTGCGGGTGCGGGGGGCGGCGAGGCGATCTCGCTCTATCCCTTCTGATTCGCTGTTCGGAAATGAAAAGGGGCGCCCTTCGGGGCGGCCTTTTCTTTTGCAGAATCGGTGGCGGATCAGTCCGTCATGTCGGTGAAAGCGCGGCGGGCCAGCAGGACGGAGCCGACGAGAAGCGCGAGCTTCACCCAGGTTTCCTGGGAGCCCCAATCGATGGGGGGCAACTGGAGGAGAGGGTTGGGCTCTTCCGGCGGCGGCGGCGGGGCGGTTTCGACGTGAGATTCGGGCGAGATCGACGACGGCGGCTCGTAGTTGGTGCCCTGTCCCTGAGCGGGCTGCTGGGCAGACAGGCGGGATTCCGGTCCCATCAATGCAACCAGCGTCACAGCCAAGATCAGGGTGTAAAACAACTTCCGCAAACTAACTCCCATCCTAGCTGAGAAGGGATGGACCTTGCTGTAAGGATAACAACTAAGGATTAGAACTGGGGCCGGGCTGGTTCTAGGGTCGCTGACAGGAACTTGGCTGGTGAGGCTGCAGGAAAACCGTTCGAAACGGGCCGTGCTCGGCGGCGGGGAGGGCCAGCCGGTGATCTGCACGGCTCTGCCGCCGCGCCGCGGCTAATTCTGGCGGGGCGGAAGCCCGGCGGTCTGTTTCGTCCTGGGAGGAATGCCTTTGGGGTGGCAGTCGAGGCACTTCACGGTGTGGATGTTGTGCTTCGAGCCGGGCTTGGCGAAGGTGGTGTCCATCTTCTCCACGTCGATGCCGCAGTTGGAGAGGCGCGGGTGGCAGTTGGCGCAGGAGGCGCGGGTCGTCTGGCGGTGTTTGTCGTGGCAGGCGAGGCAGCTGATGCCTTCGTGGACGCCGATGGGCGTACGGTCGTCACCGGAGAAGACCTGGGCGGTGGAGAGCGGGGCGTGGCACTGGTAGCAGAGTGCCTGGCGCTGGTCGGGGCTGATCCTGACATTTCGCTCGCCCTCGCGAATGGCGGGGAGCGGCAGAAGAGAGACCGGGACGGGCGCCATTTCGCGGCGGTCGAAGAAGGCCAGCGAGGGGCGGAAGATCTCCTGGCGGCTGCCGAGGGTTTTGGCTTCCAGGCGGCGCTGTTCCAGGCGGTGGCCGGCGCGGTGCATGGAGTGGCAGGAGAGGCAGGGGATGACGGGCTGGTCTGCGAGTTCGGCGCGGCGCAGCGTCCAGGGGCCCGTGTTGTTCAGCGGGGAGACGAGGTCGCGGATGCCGCCGTCGAAGTGCGTGCCGTGGCAGCGCAGGCAATCGTCCATGAGATGGCGGGTGGAGTTGTGTTTCTGGTCGAGGAAGATGTTCTTGTAAGTGGCGGCATGGGGGCTGGTGGACCAGGCGGCGAACTCCTGCTGGTGGCATTTCTGGCAGCGCGGGACGATGGCGAAGACATCGGCGGGGCGCAGGCCGGGTTTTTCGGAGAGGTCGCTGCGGAGATGGTCGTAGACCCGGCGGGCGTTGCTGAGATGGAAGTTGGGATTGGTGGTCAGGGCGTCACCATGGCAAGCCGAGCAGGGGACATTGCGATGAGTGGAGGCCTGCCACTTGCCGACGGGGCTGCCCATTTCATGGCAGCGGGCGCAGGCCTCAGGTCCGCCGGCCTCATAGACGAAACTGGCGGTGGGGACCACCAGGAGCACGGCGGCGCAGAGGACAAGGGCGGCGATGGCGGCTTTCATGAGCGCTGGCCCTCCCTGGCGATGTGCTGGCCGGCGCGGAAGGCGAGGGCCATGATGGTGAGAACCGGGTTGAAGCCGCCGTTGGTGACATGGACGCTGCCGTCGACGACGTAGACGTTGTCCACATCGTGGATGCGGAGGTTGCGGTCCACGACGCTGGTCTTCGGATCGTTGCCCATGCGGCAGGTGCCGGCCTGGTGCTGGCCGCCGCTGATGCCGGGGCCGGCCTTCTTCTGCCAGGTCTGGATGGCGCCGGAGGCCTTGAGCCACTGTTCGGCCTTGGCTGCCATGGCGTTGCCGATTTCAATGGTGTGGGGGTGCTTGTATCCGGAGAAGCGGGCGACGGGGATGCCGAAGCGGTCGCGCACGTTGGGATCCACCTTCACGCGCGCGTCGAAGACCGGCATCTCCTGGGTGGGCCCCTGAACGGCGATGGCGCGGCGGTAGAACTTGCGGACGAAGTCCTTGTGGGCGGCGCCCCAGCGGGGCAGCCCCGGGGGCCGGAAGTTGCCGATGAACTGGTAGGGGAGGCGGATGAACTCGTTGGCAAGCATGGCGCCGCCGGCGAGGCCTTCGTTGCCGTGGTTGTAGTCGCAGACGGCGATGCCGGCGCCGGGGCCGATATCGTCGTAGGTCTCCTGGTCGAAGAGGCCGAGCGCTCCGGTGTAGGTATGCCCCTGGAGGTTGCGGCCCACCCAATCGTGGCGGTTGCCGAGGCCTTCGGGGAAGAGTTTCGATTTGGAGTTGAGCAGGAGGCGCGCGCTTTCGATGGCGCTGCCGGAAACCACGACAACGTCGGCGGGCTGTTCCCAGAGGTGTCCCGCGGCATCGAAATAAGCGACGCCGGTGGCCTTGCCGCCGTGGTCCAGGAGCACCTCTTTCGTCATGCAGCCGGTGCGGAGTTCGAGATTGCCGGTAGCGAGCGCGGCAGGCAGCACGGTGTTCTGAGTGCCGCACTTGGCGTCCACCTCGCAGGCGAAGCCGACGCACCAGCGGCAGCGCATGCAGGCGGGGCGCCCGCGGTAGGGCACCGAGTTGCGCAGCATGGGGATGTGGAAGGGATGCAGGCCGAGCGATTTGGCGCCCTTTTCGAGGATGGTGTGCTCGAGGGTGGCGGGCAGGGGCGGCATGGGAAGGTCGCGTTTGCGCGGACCTTTGAAGGGATCGGTGGAGACGTCGCCGGAGACGCCGAGCTCCCATTCGGCCTGTTCGTAGAAGGGTTCGAGTTCGTCGTAGGTGATGGGCCAGTCTTCGAGGGTAGAGCCTTCGAATGCGCGGGGCACCTTGGCGGAGTAGACGCTGCGCATGCGGAAGTCGTTGGGCTGGAAGCGCCAGGCCATGGCGCCATAGGAGAGCGTGCCGCCGCCGACGCAGGCGGCGTTGTTGTTGTAGCCGGGGCCGGATGGTTCGACGATGCGGAGTTGTCCGTTGGGGCTCTCGACGACGCGCGGGTTGCCCTCGTCGTCGGGGCCGAAGGGATGGCCGAGGACGCTGGTGCGCTGGTTGCGGAGGTCGTCTTTATGGCAATCGGCCGGGGTGCGCCACTGGCCGCGTTCGAGGAGCACCACCTTCCAGCCGGCGGTGGAGAGCTGCCTGGCGACAATGGGGCCGCCGGCGCCGGCGCCGATGA
Source organism: Acidobacteriota bacterium (assembly GCA_016213725.1). Taxonomy (GTDB): domain Bacteria; phylum Acidobacteriota; class Terriglobia; order Bryobacterales; family Bryobacteraceae; genus Paludibaculum. The sequence continues at coordinate 14,475 of JACQZS010000274.1, forward strand.
TGACGGCATGAACCTTGGGGAGTGCCATCAGCCCTGCACCGGTGCTTTCTGCGGGTAGGTGTCCCGGATGTCGTAGTGCTGGCGGCCGCGGACGGGCATGGGCGGGATGCCGATCATGCGCCAGGAGGAGTAGTCCTGATTGCCGCCGTGGCGCGGGCTGCCATAGAAGCCCTGCATGGCGTGGTCGAGCACCATATTGAAAGCGGTTTTGCCGCCGTCGGGGAAGAGGGACTTGTCCAGCGCCCCCTGCTCCATCTGGGTGGCGATGGCGGTGCGGGCTTCGAAAGAGAGGGATTCATAGGACGGCGCGCCACGCTGCACGGCGAGCCGGCCGAGGGCGGCGATGGCGGAACGGTAAGCGGGCTGGAGTTTGCGGAACTTGCGGGTGAGCTGGAGGTCGATGTAATGGACGACGCCGGCCTGGCGGGCGCCTGGGTCCTGGTCGCCGGGGATGAGCACGTCCAGCCAGGCGTCGAGGATGGCGGCCTCGTCCGCGGTGAAGAACCGGAGCGAAGAGGACTTTCGGTTACAGGCGGCGGTGGCTACGGCCGCGGTGGTGAGAAAGATTCTGCGTTTCAGATCGCAACCTCCGGAGATGGAGTCCAGAGGCATCATATCCGCAGGGCGAAGGATCCGGCAACAACCGGAGCGGATGTGGTGCGGCAGTTGCCGTTGGCGCTCGCCATCGGCCGGCCGGAAGGCCGCTGTGCAGGGAGCCCGATGGCATGTACGTTTCTGAAAAGCGCAGCCCAGCGTGGCCAGTGGTCCGCGTCGAGTCAGAATCTCAATCTGGCCAGCCAGGCGGAGGCAAGGTCCAGGCACAAAAAAGAGCGCCGGTCTTGCGGACCGGCGCTCTTCGTCGTCTTGAGTAGCTTATGCCCGGCGGCGGCGCAGGAAGAGTAGCCCTGCGATGCCCGCGGCCACCAGGGTGACCGAACCCGGTTCAGGAACGGCCCCAACCTGCTTGGAGAGATCCGAGACTCGGAATGAACCGGAATTGTCGCCCGAGAACGTGTCGGAGATGCGGAACTCCAGAGCCTCACCGCTGCCGATACCGGCGGCGAATCCGAGCGTGGCCAAGTCAACGTCACGCGTCACGGTGGTGGGCGGTGCGCCGCTTCCCAACCCGTTGGAAGCGTCGGTGGGAAAAATCTGGAAAAAGCCCAAGGTAGCGTTGCCCATCAAGAGCGACCCAAAGGAGGTGGATCCGTTCAGCAGTGAACCACCCACCGGGCTTGAACCCGCGATTACCACCACTCCGGCGCCATTCGTACAGAATGTATCGCCCGGCTGCAGGCAAACGGTCCCGACCGTCGAGATGTTGATTCGATCAGTGGGAGCGTACGCCATCGCTGTTGTGAGAAATACGACACCCGGGCCAATGTCAGTGGAATTGACGCTGACCGGGGAAGTGAAAGACAGGTAGGCCGCCTGGGCGGGGCTTAAGAAGAGAGCCAAAAGCCCAAGGCAGGTTAGAAGTTGTTTTCGAGTCATAGACCTCCTCCATGCTCGGCCGTCACCTCTGATGACGCCAAGACAATGAAAGCATTATACACTGCGACTCAGTACAGAAGAAGAACCAAAGTGAGGCCTGAACCGCTGCCGGGCGGGCGCGTGGCGGCGCCTCGGCATTCTGCGCCGCTGAGCTTATGCCAGTCCGAGTGGCGCGGCCATGGCGGCCAGGGCCGGGCCGTAGGCCGGCAAACAGGCAGCGATCTTCGGTGCGTGAGCGGCCACCCAGGAATCTGCGGCCGGGCCGGGCTGGAGCGCATTCTGGAGGCCGTGGATCTGGCGCCAGGCGGGGAGCCAGCGGTCATTATAGGCGTTGAGGATCTGCGGATCGGCTCCGCCGCGGAGGATGGAGGCGAGCGTGGAGGCGAGGTCGGCGCCTTCGAAGAGGCCGAGATTCATGGAGTGGATGCCGGCGGGTCCGGCGAGATGGGCGGAGTCCCCGGCGAGCCAGAGCGGGCCGGCTCCGTAGCGGGTGGCCAGGCGGTGCTCGAAGCGGACGACGATGCGCCACGAGAGTTTGTCGATGGAGCCCTGGAACCAGGGGGCGCGGTGGGCAAGCAGGGAGCGGAGGTTGTTCTCATCGAGGACAGGGGCGCTCTCGCCGCGCGACATGAGGACGCGGTCTTTGGAACGTTCGCTGGGGAAATCGCCGAAGCCGGCTTTGCGGAGGCTTTCGTTGCGGAGTTCGATGTCGGGGTCGGCGAAGTTGGGCAGCTCAAAGCTCCAGCGGCAGTTGCCGCCGGGGAGCGGCCAGAGGACGTCGGCGGTGTTCTGGTCGAGGGCGACGCAGACCTCGTGGTTCAGGTCGGCGTCGGTTTTGAATTCGAAGACCGCGTAGTATTGGGCGGGGGCGAGGGAGGGGAACTCAGAGTTGAGGGCGCGGCGGACGCGGGAGTTGTAGCCGTCGGCGCCGACGACGAAACGGGGCTCGAGGTCGAAGGACTTGGCGACCACCCACTCGGTGTGGGCGACGATGTAGCCGCGGGACTCCTTTTCAAACTTCTGTACGGTGACCTTGGCGTGGTCGTCGGCGGGAGTGATGCTGGCGGCCTCGTGGCGCCAGCTGACTTTGACACCGGCCTTTTCGAGTTCGCTTTCGAGGATGTTCTCGATGTTGTCCTGGCGCAGGACAGCGAGGCAGGCGCCGGGCGAATCGACGGAAGCTTCCGCGCGGCGCTGCTGCTTGTCGTAGAAGGCGACCTTGGACACGGGGTAGGCATCCTTGAGGACCCTCTCTTTGAGGCCGAGTTCGTCGAAGAGCGAGAGAGCCGCCGGATGGAGGGCCAGAGCGTAGCTATGAGTGCAGGCCCAGACGCCCGTGTCGAGGATGCGCACCGAGACGTTCTTGCGGGCCAGGGATAGGGCCGTGAACAGGCCCACGGGGCCGGCGCCCACCACGAGGACTTCGGGTTTCATCTCGTCGAACATATTCAGGACCTCCTTGTCCGGTCAGATGCAGTATACACCTAGAGGCGCGTGCGGCTGTGGCGCGCGGCGGAGAAAAGGGACTTGTTCGCCAGGAGTTACGGAGACTTGCGGAGAAGCCGGCGGAGATGTGGCAGGGCAGAAAAGGCGCGCCGGCAGCGGCCGTGGCTGCGGCTGTGTTTCACCGATCCGGAGGGCCATGGTTGGGCATGGTTGACAGGGCAGGGGAGCGAGCCGTGGGGAGTCCGGTATGCTGGCAGGGATGAGGCAAGTCTGCGTGCTGGCGCTGGCCGCGGCTGTCTTCGGGCAGAGCGGAGCGCCATTTTTCCGCCTCCGCGTAGTGGACCGGGAGACGGGGCGGGGCGTGCCGTTGGCGCGGCTGGAGACGACCAGCAAGGTTGTGGCCTGGACGGACAGCAATGGCGTGGCGGCTTGGAACGAACCGGGGCTCATGGACCGCCGCGTCTACTTCAAGGTGGAGAGTCCCGGATATTCGATGCCGGGCGAAGGCAGAACGCTGGAGATGCGGCGCGGCGGCGAGGCGACGATTCAGTTGGATCGGCTGCAGGTGGCTGAACGGCTGTACCGGGTGACGGGGCAGGGAATCTACCGGGACAGCGAATTGACGGGCTTCCCCGTGCCGGACGGGGTCCGCGCGCTGAACGCCGGAGTGATGGGGCAGGACACGGTGCGGGCGGCGGTCTACCGGGGGCAGGTGTTCTGGCTGTGGGGCGATACGGACCGGCCGGATGGGCCCCTGGGGAACTTCAACACCACGGGGGCGGTATCGGAACTGGCAGGCGCCGATCCGTCCAAGGCTGTGGAGCTGCGGTATTTCACGGAGGGAGATTTCGTGAAGCCGATGATTCCGTGGACGAAGCGGATGACGTGGATGCACTCGCTGATGACGCTGAAGGATCCGGCGGGGCGCGAGCGCCTGGTGTCGTATTACGAAGTGGTGAAGAGCCTGGGCGTCATCGAGGGAGCGGGGTTGGCGGTGTTCGACGACGAGGCGCGCGCTTTCACGCCGCTGGTTGAGTTTCCCATTTCCCCGAAGCCGCCCTTGGAGGCGAATGCCTTTGCAGTGCGCGCAGATGGGCGGGACTACTACTACTTCAGCGGGCTGCAGCCGGGCGGGGGCGTCCGGGTGGCGGCGAATTGGGATGCGGTGCAGCGGATGGGTTCGTATGAGAGGCTGACGGAATCGGGGTGGCGGCCGGCGGGAGGAGGCGGCGGTGCGAAGCTGACCGGGTACACGGATTTTGAGACGGGCAAGCCTCTGGACGTGAAGTGCGACGGGATTGCGTGGAACGAGTTTCGAAAGCGGTGGATTGCGGTGCTGCAGGTGATGCCGGGGGAGGTCTACTACGCCGAGGCGGACAGCCCGGCCGGGCCGTGGGCCTATGCAACGAAGGTGGCGACGCACGGGCGGTACACGTTCTATTGGCCGGTAATCCACCCGTTCTTCCAACGCGACGGCGGCCGGGAGGTCTATTTTGAGGGCACTTACACGAACACCTTCTCCGGCAATCCCGTGATCACGCCGCGCTACGACTACAACCAGTTGATGTACCGGCTGCGGCTGGACGACGAACGGCTGAGCCTGCCGGCGCCGGTATACCGGCTGCGCGACGGCCGGCTGCTGATGAAAGAGGGCGTGGCGGCGGCGAAGGCGTGGCACGAGGTGGAGAGCGTCGCTTTTTATGCGCTGGCGCCGGACCGGCCGCGGCCGGAGACCACGCTGCTGAACGGTGCGTTTCGGGTGGTGGGCGATGGATCAGCGACGGAGCGGCCG
>JACQZS010000273.1 GCA_016213725.1 Acidobacteriota bacterium
ACGCTCAGGCGTCGCCTCTACCTTGATGCTGGAGGGCGCAGCAGCCGCCGGACTCTTCAACACCAGAAACGCAAACCCGCCGCCGGCACCCAGTACCAGCAGCACAACAATACTCAACACAATCTTCTTAGCCAATGGACTCGCTCCCTCTTTGACTGTTCAGAATATTGTACGCGCAAGTACAGAATATGTTCTCTGAATCTGCCGGCGATCTACTTAAACGATTTCGCCCACGCGGTGCAGCTTCATCATGTTCGTCGTGCCGGGCCGGCCGATCGGCTGTCCCGCCACGAACACAACGCTCTCCCTCGGCTTGACGAACCCTCGATCCAGCAGCACCCGGTCCATCTGGGCCATCATCTCGTCGGTCGATGCCATGTGCGGCGCGATGATCGGCGTAATGCCGAAGACCACGGAAAGAGACCGGGCAGCCTGCTCCGAGGGCGTGAATGTGATGATCGGCACCGGCGGCCGGAAGCGCGCCACCAGGCGCGCCGACGTACCGGAAGCTGAGAAAACCACAATCGCCTGCGCCCCGGCCAGACGCGCCGCCTGGTAGGCCGAGTCTGCCACGATCTCGGCGTGCGTGACGTAGTCTCGCTGCGGCAGCTCCCGGAAACCATGCTTGCGGATCGACTGCTCCGCCTGGTGCGCCGTGCGGTCCATCATGCGCACCGCTTCCACCGGGTACTTGCCCACCGAAGTCTCCGCTGACAGCATCACCGCATCGGTTCCGTCGTAGATGGCGTTCGCCACATCGGAAACTTCGGCACGCGTCGGAAACGGGCTTTCGATCATCGACTCCAGCATCTGCGTGGCGGTAATCACGAATTTCCCCGCCCGCCGCGCCTGCTCGATGATGGACTTCTGGATGAACGGGACCTTCTCCATCGGGCACTCCACGCCCAGGTCGCCCCGCGCCACCATCACGCCGTCGCTCTCCGCCAGGATGTCCTTGATGTTCTCCACCGCCTCCGGCTTCTCGATCTTGGCGATGATCGGGATGTTCGCCCCCTTCTCTTCCAGGAAAAGCCGCAGCCGCAGCACGTCCGAACTCCGCCGCACGAACGACAGCGCCACCAGGTCGATGCCCGCTTCAATGCCTGCGTGCAGGTTCTCCATGTCGCGCCGTGTCAGTGACGGAGTGGAGAGCAGCACCCCGGGCAGGTTGATCCCCTTCTTGTCGGAAATCGGGCCACCCGTGATCACCCGGCAGCGCGCCTTGATCCCGTCCGAGTCCAGCACCTTCAACTCCCGCGCACCGTCGGCCAGCAGCACCCGGTCGCCGGCTTTCACGTCCTTGGCAAAGTCTTTGTATGTGGTGGACGCCGCAAAGGAATCGCCTTGAATCTCCTCCGTCGTGATGACGAACTCGCCGCCCTCCTCCAGCATGGCGGAGCCGCCTTCGAACGTGCCCAGACGAATCTTGGGGCCTTGCAGATCCAGCAGAATTCCTGTCGTCCGGTCGTCCACCGCCGCCGCCGCCCGGATCATCCGGATCGCTTCCGTCCGCTGCTCGATCGAACCATGGGACGCGTTCAGCCGGAAGACATCCGTCCCCGCTTCCATCAACTTGCGGATCATCTCCGGGGACGAGGTGGCCGGCCCCAGCGTGGCAACTATCTTAGTATTGGTCATGGCAAATGGGCAGCCCAGAGTGCGCTACCATGTCTAATTCCATTATGCCCATCTACCAAGCGGTAATCCTGGCTATTGTTCAGGGCTTTACGGAATTCCTCCCCATCAGCAGCTCGGCGCACCTCGCGCTGGCCCCCTGGCTCTTCGGCTGGGCCGACCAGGGACTCACATTCGACATCGCCCTCCACTTCGGCACTCTGCTCGCCGTGCTCATCTACTTTTTCCGCGACATCGTCCAACTCGTCGGCGCCGCCTTTCATCTGAACACCGGCACTGACCCTGATCTGCGCGACAACCGCTCCCTCATGTGGAAGATCGGCCTCGGCACCATCCCCGTCGGCGTCGCCGGCCTCCTGCTCAAGCACGCCGCCGAAACCACTTTCCGCAACCCTTGGGTCATCGGCGCCATGCTCGTCTCTGTCGGTCTGCTCATGGCCTACGCCGAACGCATCGCCCTGCTCCGCAAGCGCATCGCCCACGTCAGCTGGTTCGACGCCGTCACCATCGGCCTGGCCCAGGCCCTGGCTGTCATCCCCGGCACTTCCCGCAGCGGCATCACCATCACCGCCGGGCTCTTCCGCGGCTTCGACCGCGAATCCGCGGCCCGCTTCTCTTTTCTCCTCTCCACCCCCGCCATCGCCGCCGCCGCGGCGGATGCCTTCTACGACCTCTTCAAGGCCGGCGGCATCCCTGCCGGAGAGCATCCCGTTTTCTTCATCGGCATGGCCGTCAGCGCCATAACCGGTTGTTTTGTCATCGGCTTCTTCCTCCGCTTCCTCCGCGCCCGCACCCTGAGTTTCTTCATTGCCTATCGCATAGTCTTTGGTATAATCATTCTCGCTCTGGCGTTTTTCCGCCGGTAAGGCGGAATGACGACTAACTTAACCGCACGCTTCCCGCGCCTCAAAGAGGTGACAGGGGTAGTGTTGCTGCTGGCAGCCGCCGCATTCCTGCTGGCGCTCGCTTCCTACCATCCCTCCGATCCCAGTTGGAACAACTCCACTGGCCTCTCGCCCGCCCAGAACCGCATCGGCGTCGTGGGCTCGCATATCGCCGACCTCAGCTTCCAAACCGTCGGCCTCACCGCCTGGTTCCTGCCCTTCCTCCTGGCCATCCTCGGGTGGCAGTGGACCCGCTCCCGCTCCCTCTCTTCCCCCTTCGCGCGGGTCGCCGGCTATCTGCTCATGGCGTTCTCCATCTCCGGTTCCCTCTCCCTCTTCCACGTGCCTCACCCGCAGCAGGACGGCTTCGCCGTCGGCGGCGTCGCCGGATTCCTCGTCGCCAGTTCCCTGCGCGCCATCCTCAACGTCACCGGTAGCGCCATTCTTCTGGCCGTCACCTCCATCGTCTCGTTCTACCTAGTCACCAGCTTCTCCGTCGCCGGCCTGGCGGCGAGTGCCGAAGCCTGGGTACTCGATCATCTGCCGCGCGTCCGCCGCCGGCCCAGGACGGCCGAAGAGCCCCAGGCCGAACCCGCCGGCGAGTCCGAAGGACTCCTGGCCCAGGCCATGCATGCCCGTCCGCAGAAACGCAAAGCCGCCGCTGCGGCCGCGGGCGCCGCCCCCGTCGCCCTCAGCCCGGCCGGTTTGATCGCCGACCTCGAAGAGCTGGACAACTTCAATCAGTCCGCCCCCGAGCACTCCTACTCCTTCGTCAACGGCCGCGATCACTCCCGCGGCGGCGCCGCCACCGCCCTCGAAGAGGCTCCTCCCTGGGATACCGACATCCCCATCCGCCCGCTCGCCAACTCCCCCGGACCCGAAATCCGCGAACTCGCCCCCGAGCCGCCCGCCAAGGCGCCCAAACACCGCGAGGATCCGCCCCGGCCGGCCTTCTTCAAACTGCCGCCCACAAACCTCCTCAATGCCGTTCCCGAGCGCGAAGGCTACGACAGCAACGAACTCAAGGAAGTCGCCTCCCGCATCAAGACCAAGCTCGAAGAGTTCAACGTGTTGGGCAACGTGGTGCAGATCAACCCCGGCCCCGTCGTCACCACCTTCGAGTTCAAGCCGGATGCCGGCGTCAAAATCGCCCGCATCACCACCCTCAGCGAAGACCTCTGCCTCGGCCTCCAGGCCGAATCCATCCTCATCGAGCGCATCCCCGGCAAGCCTACCGTCGGCATCGAAGTCCCCAACAGCCGCCGCGAGACCATCAGCTTGCGCCAGATCCTCGAATCCGACGAGTTCCACGACGCCCACTCCCGGCTCATCATCGCCATGGGCAAGGACATCTCGGGCCGCATCCGCGTCTCCGAACTGGAGAAGATGCCGCACCTGCTCATCGCCGGCTCCACCGGCAGCGGCAAGAGCGTCATGCTCAACGCCCTCATCATGTCGGTGCTCTACAAGTCCACGCCCGACGAAGTGCGCATGATCATGGTGGACCCCAAGCGCGTCGAACTCGGCATCTACGACGGCATTCCCCACCTCCTCACGCCCGTCATCACTGAGCCCAAGAAAGCCGTCAACGCCCTGCGCAACGCGGTGCTCGAAATGGAGCGCCGCCTCAAGCTCCTGGCCAGCTACGGCGTCCGCAACATCGACCAGTTCAACAAGAAGCTCCGCCAGACCAGCGACAAGCCGCTCTCCCTCTTCGGCGACGATACGCCCCCGGCCCCCGTCGAGCAGGAAAAGCCGCTGCCCTACATCCTCATCGTCATCGACGAGCTGGCGGACCTGATGATGCTCGAGCGCGCCGGCGTCGAAGAGTCCGTCATCCGCCTCGCCCAGATGGCCCGCGCCGTCGGCATGCACCTCGTGCTCGCCACCCAGCGGCCCAGCGTGGACGTCATCACCGGCCTCATCAAGGCCAACTTCCCCGCCCGCATCAGCTTCCGCGTCGCCACCCGCGTCGATAGCCGCACCGTGCTCGACGTCATGGGCGCCGAACACCTCCTCGGCCGCGGCGACATGCTCTTCCTGCCGCCCGGCACCTCCCGCCTGCTGCGCGTCCACGGCGCTTTCGTCACTGAAAATGAGATCACCGACGTCGTCGACTTCTGGCGCAAACAGGCTCCGCCCGATTACGACCAGAGCTACCTCATCGCCCCGCCTTCCGCCGACGATGACGCCGGCGGCGACGACGACTTCGACGGCGAGGAAGATCCCCTCTACCGCGACGCCGTCCGCGTCGTCTGCGAAATGGGTAAGGCTTCCACCTCCATCCTCCAGCGCCGCTTGCGCCTCGGTTACGGCCGCGCCGCCCGCATCCTCGACCAGATGCAGCGCGAAGCCATCATCGGCCCGCCCGACGGCAGCCGGCCCCGCGACATCCTGCGCCGCCCAGACTGGCTCGACGCCCCGGACGAGGAGGACGAATAGAGTTTCACCCGAGTTTGCGATGAACGCTTAAACTCCCCCGGAGGCCTACTGAGCCCGGCCTCCGGGGACTTTTATTTCTGGCGCGCCAATTGATGCTGCTTGCAGTACTTAGACCCTTCCGTGGCCGCCCGCGTGCACCGCTTCCCCTCCGTCGTCAACGCCGCGCAGCGCACCACTGGCGGCTTCGCGTCGGCCGGTGACTCCGCCGCCGCGCTTGCCTTCAAGGCATCGTACGCCGCGGGCCGGGCCTGCAACGCGCCCCGTTGCTCCACCAGCGCCCGGGTCAAAGTGTCGATGCGGCTCTCTATCGCCGCGGCCTGGCTCTTCAGCGCCGTCAGTTCTTCAATCAGCGAATTCAACCGCTCCAGTTCCGCGGACTTCGGCGGCTCCGCTGCCGCCGCGCCAAATGCCAGTAGAAACCACACCACCAGAACTCCGGATCGCCGCATGGTAACTTAGTCCGCCGCAACCCGGATTTTTCTCTCCCCCTATGACACCTCGAACCGGATTCCCTGCGCCAGCGGCAAGTCCGCTGACCAGTTGATGGTCACCGTCTGCCTCCGCATATAGGCCTTCCAGGAATCCGAACCAGCCTCCCGTCCGCCGCCCGTCTCTTTTTCGCCGCCGAACGCCCCGCCGATCTCCGCGCCCGATGTTCCGATGTTCACATTCGCGATGCCGCAGTCCGATCCGCGCGCCGACAGGAACGTCTCCGCCGCGATCAGCCCATTCGTGAAGATCGCCGACGACAATCCCTGCGGCACGTCGTTGTGCCACTGAATCGCCTCCTCCAGCGAGTCGTACTCCATCACGTACAGAATCGGCGCGAAGATCTCTTCTTTTACAATCGGCATCTCCGGCCGCGCCTTCACCAGCGTTGGCTGCACGAAGCACCCCGGCCCTTCCAGCGCCTTGCCGCCCGTCAGAATCTCCCCGCCCTGTTCCTGCGCGCGCTTCAGCCCGTCCAGCATCTCCTCTACCGCCGCCCGGTTCACCAGGGGCCCCATGAGCGTCCCCGCCGCTACCGGATCCCCGATCGGCACCTGCTCGTACGCCCGCTTCAGCCTGGCCGTGAACTCCGCCGCAATTGACCTGTGCAGGAACAGCCGCCGGATCGTCGTGCACCGCTGCCCCGCCGTCCCCACCGCGCCAAACAGCACCGCACGCAGGGCCAGATCCGGATTTGCGTCCGGCTCCACTATCACCCCGTTGTTTCCGCCCAGCTCCAGAATCGTCCGCCCCAGCCGCCGCCCCACCACCTCCGCCACCCGGTAGCCCATCCGGCAGCTACCCGTCGCGCTCACCAGCGGCACCCGCTTGTCCGCCAGCATCTTCTCGCCCACCGTCGCCCCGCGCCCGATTACCAGCGTAAACACCCCCTGCCAGCCGTTCCGCTCCAACACCCGGTTGCAGATGTTCTGCACGGCGATCGCCGTCAGCGGCGTCTCCGACGACGGCTTCCATAGCGTGCAGTCCCCGCACACCGCCGCAATCAGAGCATTCCAACTCCACACCGCCACCGGAAAGTTGAACGCCGAGATCACGCCCGCAATCCCCAGCGGATGCCACTGCTCGTACATCCTGTGCCCCGGCCGTTCCGAGTGCATCGTCAACCCATACAGCTGCCGCGACAACCCCACCGCGAAATCCGCGATGTCGATCATCTCCTGCACTTCGCCCTTGCCCTCGGCCAGGATCTTGCCCATCTCCAGCGAAACCAGCGCGCCCAGGTCGTCTTTGTATAGCCGCAGCTCTTCCCCAATCTGCCGCACAATCTCGCCCCGCTTCGGAGCCGGCAGCATCCGCCACCGCTCGAACGTCGCCGCGGTCTCCGCCACCACCGCCTCGTAGTCCTCCGCCGTCGCCATCTGAACGCGAGCCAGCACCTCGCCCGTCGCCGGGTTCAGGCTCTTCAGCTCCCCGCCGCCGGGCGCCGCCATCCACGCCGCTCCGCATGCCCCCGAGTTGCTCTCCGCCAGGCCCAGCCGGGCCAGAATCTCCTGTGCGCTCATCAGGTCCTCCGCGCACCATTTTAGTCGTCTGGACCGTCGAAAAGGGGCCGCCCGGAACATCGTTCCGGAACGGCCCCGTACCTAATCACTTTGAGGCTTCTCGCCTTTAGAGCCCCATCCTCATCACATTCTTCTCAAGCAGTTCGGCGCGCTTCGCGGCGCCCAGCGCCTGCTGCCGGATCGCCTCGCGCTCTTCGCTGCTCGCCCCGTCCTGGGTCATCTGCTTCTTGTTGTTCAAAAACACGTTCATCAGCTCAGCCAGCTTCTTCGAGGTGTCCAGAGCCTCCTTCTGCTTCGCGTTGAAACTCCCGCTGTTGCTCTCCAGCGTCTCCAGCAGCTGCTGAATGTGGGCGGCGTTCTGCTCCACCGCCGCAATGTGATCGCCAACCTTGCTCAGATCGGCGTTCTTGTCCTTCAACTGGTTAGCCAGCGTGCTGGCCGTCTGGCGGGCCGAACGCGATTCGGCCAGCAGCTTCACAGCCGCATCCTTCGGCGTCGAAGCGCCGGCATTCACGTCTGCTCCAAACAGCAGCGCCGTGCCAAAGGCAACGGTAAAGACACTCGTAGCGATACGCATGGTTTTTTCTCCTTGGGTGGGGTTTGAACCGAAAGATCAGGTTCGGCGGCGGCCGGTTCGTGGCATCTCCGCCTTACGCCCTCTTGGATGCTGCCCCTCTGCTGCGGATCTATTTTTCGCTCCCCAAAGTCGCACTTTCCCAGACTTTACATACTTCGCATTGCAAAGTGCTTTACAATCAGTCGCACTTTATGACATCATCGACCCCATGCGAGTCCACTTCTTCCTGCCCGCTCTCACCGAAGCTACCTCTCCCTTCTTCCGTCCCATCAAGTACTCGCTCTTCCCGCCGCTCGGACTCGCCGCCCTCGCCGCATACCTGCACCCCGGCGACGAAGCCGCCATCTTCGACGAGCACGTCGAACCCCTGCGCTTCGACGGTCCCCTCCCCCACCTCGTCGCCATCGAAACCTACATCACCAACGCCCGCCGGGCCTACGCCATCGCCGATCACTTCCGCGCCCAGGGCGTCTACGTCGTCCTCGGCGGCCTCCACGCCACCTCCCGCCCCGCCGAGGCCGCCCAGCACGCCGACACCGTTTTCACCGGCCCCGGCGAAGACACCTGGCCCCGCTTCCTCGCGGACTTCCGCAACGGCCGCCCCGCACCCCTCTACGCCTCCAAAGAGCGCTCTCTCCTCCAAGCCCCGCTCCCCCGCCGCGACCTCATCCGCCGCAGCCTCTACCTCGTTCCCAACTCCATCGTCGTCTCCCGCGGCTGCCCCCACCACTGCGACTTCTGCTACAAGGACGCCTTCTTCGCCGGCGGCCGCTCCTACTACACCCGCGCCATCGACACCGCCCTCGCCGAAATCGACAGCCTCCCCGGCCGCCATCTCTACTTCCTCGACGACCACCTCCTCGCCAACCGCTCCTTTGCCGATGCCCTCTTTCACGGCATGAAAGGCATGAACCGCGTCTGGCAGGCCGCCGCCACCGTGGATTCCATCCTCGACGTCTCCACCCACCCCCGCCTGCTCGAGCGCGCCGTCCAGTGCGGCCTCCGCAGCCTCTTCATCGGCTTTGAATCCATCTCCGAATCGAATCTGCAGATCCACGGCAAGCGCCAGAACCGCCTCGCCGACTATACCCGCGCCATCCAGCGCCTGCACTCTCTCGGCGTAATGATCAACGCCAGCTTCGTCTACGGCATGGACGACGACGGCGAGGAGGTCTTCTCCCGCACCGTCGAGTGGGCCATTCAGCAGAGCCTGGAAACCGCCACCTTCCACATCCTCACCCCCTACCCCGGCACCGGCCTGCACCAGCGCCTGCAGGCGCAGGGCCGCATCCTGCACAACAACTGGGATCTCTACGACACCCGCCACGCCGTCTTCCAGCCCGCCCGCATGTCTCCTGAGCAGCTCGAAGCCGGCTACTGGCGCTCCTACCGCGACTTCTACCGCTGGTCTTCCATCGCCCGCGCCGCGCTCGCCAAGCACGACGCCATCCCCGCCCTCCGCCACTTCGCTTACTCCGCCGCCTGGAAGAAACTCGAGCCTCTCTGGGACCTCATCCTCCGCGCCCGCCGCGTAGCCCTCGCCCGCCCTGCCCTCGAAGCCATCCTCGACACCCGTCGTCGCCCGGCCCAGAAGCCTGCCGCCAGCCCGGCGAAGGGCCTCCAAACTCGGCCCACCTAGTGGTAAATCCCCGGAGCCTCGTGCCCCAGCTTTGCCACATACTCCGCGTACGGCCCCGGATACACCAGCGGCTGCCGCTCCGTCCCGCTCTCCCCTCCCAACTCCAGCACCTTCGAAGCCAGCCCCCGCAAAAACATGCGGTCGTGCGACACGAAGATCATCGTGCCCTCGAACTCCTTCAGCGCCTCCACCAGCATCTCTTTCGTCCCCAGATCCAGGTGGTTCGTCGGCTCGTCCAACACCAGGAAGTTCGGCGGATCGTACAGCATCCGCGCCATCGCCAGCCGCGATCGCTCCCCGCCCGACAGCGCCCGCACCGGCTTCTCCACGTCGTCCCCACAGAACTGAAACGCACCGGCCAGCGTCCGCAGCGCCCCAATCGAGTCGTGCGGAAAATCCCGCTGCAGTTGCTCGAACACCGTCAGGCTCTGGTCCAGCACTTCCAGCGACTGCTGCGCGAAGTAGCCCATCTTCAGGCTAGCGCCCAGCCGCACTTCTCCCTGGTCCGGCTGCGTCACGCCGGCGATCATCTTCAGCAGCGTCGTCTTGCCCGCCCCGTTCCGCCCCATCACCGCCCAGCGCTCGCCGCGCCGGATCGTGAAATCCAGCCCCTGGTAGATCACCCGCGGCCCGTAGCTCTTGTGCAGCCCCTCGAGCACCGCCACCTGGTCCCCCGACCGCGGCGGCACCCGGAACTCGAACTTCACCACCTGCCGCCGCTTCGGCAGCTCCAGCTTCTCGATCTTGTCCAGCGCCTTGATCCGGCTCTGCACCTGCGCCGCCTTCGCCGCATGCGTCCGGAACCGGTCGATGAACCGCTGCTCCTTGGCCAGCATCGCCTGCTGCCGCGCGAACGCCGCCTGCTGGTTCGTCTCCCGGATCGCCCGCTCCCGCTCGTAGAAATCGAAGTTGCCGCTATAGACCGTGATCTCGCCCGCGTCGATCTCGGCGATCTTCGTCACCACGCGGTTCATGAACTCCCGGTCGTGCGACGTCATCAGCAGCGCGCCCTGGTAGTTCTTCAGGAACTGCTCCAGCCAGATGATCGACTCGATGTCCAGGTGGTTCGTCGGCTCGTCCATCAGCAGCACGTCGGGCTTGCCCAGCAGCACCCGCGCCAGCGCCACTCTCATCTTCCAGCCGCCCGAGAGCGCCCCCACGTCGCCGTCGATCTGGTCGTCGGCAAAGCCCAGCCCGTGCAGCACCTCGCGCGCCTGCGCCTCCAGCGAGTACCCGCCCAGGTGGTCGTACTCTTCCTGCACCTCGCCGAAGCGCTCCAGAATCTTGTCCAGCTCGTCGGCCTGCTCGGGATCGCCCATCGCATGCTGCAGCCGCTCCAGCTCGTGGTGCAGGTCGCCCAGCCGTCCGCTGCCCGCAATGGCCTCGTCCAGCACGCTGCGCCCCTGCATCTCTTCCACGTCTTGCCGGAAGTAGCCGATCGTCAGCTTCTTCGGCAGCGAGATATCCCCCTCGTCGGGGAACTCCTCGCCCACCACCATCCGGAACAGCGTCGTCTTGCCGGCGCCGTTCGGCCCCACCAGCCCCACCTTCTCGCCCGGATTCAGCTGGAAGCTCGCTTCAACAAAAATAAGCTGCTTGCCGTACTGCTTGTTGATGTTCGAAAACGAGATCACTTAGCGGGTCCACCGGACGCGCGGCTTCCTCGCCGCCGTCACCTCGTCCACGCGCGACGTCCGCGTCATGTGCGGCGCGGTCTTCACCAGCTCGGGATTCGCTTCGATCTCTTTCGCGATGGCGATCATCGCGTCGCAGAACGCGTCCAGCTCCTGCTTCGGCTCCGTCTCGGTCGGCTCGATCATCAGCGCGCCGTGCACGATCATCGGGAAACTCACCGTGTACGGATGGAAGCCGTAGTCGATCAGCCGCTTGGCGATGTCGCCCGTGCGCACGCCCTGCTTCTCCTGCCTCTCGTCGCTGAACACGCACTCGTGCATCGACTTCGCGTTGTATGCGATCTGGTAATGCTCTTCCAGCCGCGCCCGGATATAGTTCGCGTTCAGCAGCGCATCGATGGTCGCATTCTTGAGCCCCGGCCCGCCGTGCGCCTGCATGTAGGCCAGCGCCCGCACCAGCACGCCGAAGTTGCCGTAGAACGCCCGCACCCGCCCGATCGACTGCGGCCGATCGTAATCCCAGCTCCACATCTCGCCGATCCGCTTCAGCCGCGGCACCGGCAGAAACGGCTCCAGGTGCTTCTTCACGCCCACCGCGCCCGCACCCGGACCGCCGCCGCCGTGCGGCGTCGAGAAGGTCTTGTGCAGGTTCGAATGCAGCACGTCCACGCCAAAGTCGCCCGGCCGCGCCAGCCCCACCAGCGCGTTCAAATTCGCGCCGTCCATGTAGATCTGCGCGCCTTTTTCATGCAGAATCCCGGCGATCTGCACGATGTTCTCCTCGAACACGCCCACCGTGTTCGGGTTCGTCACCATCAGCGCCGCCACGTCTTCGTTCACCGCCGCCGCCAGCACCGCCGGGTCCACCATCCCCTGCTCGTTCGACTTCAGCGTCTCCACCTCATAACCAGCGATGCTCGCGGTCGCCGGGTTCGTCCCGTGCGCCGAATCCGGCACCAGCACCTTCTTCCGCGGATTGCCCTGCGCCGCCAGATACGCGCGCACCAGCATGATCCCCGTGTACTCGCCATGCGCGCCGGCCGCCGGCTGCAGCGTCACCGCATCCATGCCGAAGATCTCGCCCAGATGCTGCTCCAGCACTGCGGCAATCTCCATCGCGCCCTGGCTCAGCTCTTCCGGCTGATACGGGTGCGCCCACGCCAGCCCTTCCGTCCGCGCCACCGCTTCGTTGATGCGCGGGTTGTACTTCATCGTGCACGACCCCAGCGGGAACAGCCCCAGGTCGATGCCGTAGTTCCACGTCGAAAGCCGCGTGAAGTGGCGGATCACCTCCACCTCGCTCACTTCCGGAAAATCTTCAATCCCGGCGCGCACGTTCCCGGCGCCCAGCGCCGCCGCCGCGTCCACCGCCGGAACGTCCAGCTCCGGCAGTTGGTAGCCCTTCTTCCCCGGGCTCGACATCTCGAACAGTAGCTGCTCGTCCTGCGTCAGGTGCGGACGGATCTTACCCAAGCTCTTCGGCATTACCGCAACGCCTCCTTCACCGCATCCAGGTCCGCGCGCTGGTTCATCTCCGTCGCGCACAGAAGCATCGATCCCTTCAACTCCGGATACCACCGGCCCAGCGGCAGGCCGCCGATGATCTTCTTCTTGAGCAGCCCCGCGTTCGCCGCCTCCGGCGTCCCGCCCTTCGGCGTCGCCACAAACTCATTGAAGAACGGCCCCGAAAACGGCCGCTCCAGCCCGTCGGCCAGGTAGTGCGCCTTCGCCAGGTTCTGCTCCGCCAGCTCGCGTAGCCCCTGCTTGCCGTAAACGCTCATGAACACCGTCGCCATCAGCGCAATCAGCGCCTGGTTCGTGCAGATGTTCGACGTCGCCTTCTCGCGGCGAATATGTTGCTCGCGCGTCGAAAGCGTCAAGCAGAACGCCCGGTTCCCGTCGTGGTCCTTCGTCTCGCCCACCAGGCGGCCCGGAATCTGCCGCATGTACTTCTCTTTAGTGGCCATCACGCCCGCGAACGGCCCGCCGTAGCTCGGCGAAATCGCGAACGACTGCAACTCGCCCACCACGATGTCCGCCGCCTTCGGCGGCTCCAGCAGTCCCAGCGAAACCGCCTCCGTGAACACCGCTACCAGCAGCGCCCCGTGCTTCTTCGCCTCCGCCGCCACCGCCTCCAGATCCTCAATCACGCCGAAGAAATTCGGCGATTGCACGATCACGCAGGAGACCGTCCCGTCCAGCTTCGCCACCAGCGAATCCATGTCGATCCGCCCCGTCTTCGCGTCGTAGCCGAACTCTTCCACCTGCATCTGCGCATTCCGCGCCGCCGTCGCCAGCACCTCGCGGTACTCAGGATGCAGGTTCCTCGCCGCCAGAAACCGGTGCCGCCCGTTGATCCGCGACGACATCATCGCCGCCTCCGGCACGGCCGTCGAACCGTCGTACATCGACGCGTTCGCCACCTCCATGCCCGTCAGCTGGCACAGCATCGTCTGGAACTCGAAGATCGACGTCAGCGTGCCCTGCGCGAACTCCGCCTGGTACGGCGTGTACGACGTCAGGAACTCGCCCCGGCTCACCACCACGTCGCACAGCACCGGGCGGTAGTGCGAATACACGCCCGCGCCCAGAAACGACGCGTAGCCGTTCGCGTTCCGAGCGCCCTGCTGCTTGAAGTAGTCGGCGATCTCGAACTCGGACAGCCCCGCGGGAATCTCCAGCGGACGGTCTAGCAGCGCCGCCTCCGGCAGATGGTTGTACAGGTCTTCGAGTGAATTCAGGCCGCAGGCATCGAGCATTGCCCGCCTGTCGGCGTCGGAGTTAGGTAGGTATCGCAAGGATCAAAGCTCCCCGAACTCACTATTGTATCGAAGTGGCCCGGAGCGCCTCGCCCTCAGCAAGCCCCCCCGCCCGCTCCCCACCTACCCCCGCACAGTCCCCGCGCGAAGCAAGGGGCTACCCCTGCCCTCCCCGCCGCCATCGCCCCCTTCTTACTCGCCGAGGTAAGCCGTGTAATCCCCCGCGTTCATCAACCCGCCCAGCTCGCCCGGGTTCGAAAGCTTGATCTTCACCAGCCAGGCGTCCCCGTGCGGGTCCTCGTTGAGCTTTTCCGGCGAGTCAGCCAGCAGCGAATTCACTTCCACCACCTCGCCCGTCACCGGCGAGTAGATGTCGCTCACCGCCTTCACTGACTCCACTGAGCCGAAGGTCTTGCCCGCCTCTACCGCGGAACCCGCCTTCGGCAGGTCCACGTAGACGATGTCGCCCAGTTCCTTCTGTGCGTGGAACGTGATCCCCACGGTACCGGTGTCGCCGTCAACGGCCACCCACTCGTGTTCTTTCGTGTAGCGGAGGTTCTCAGGGTAGGTCATTTTGCTCGCTTGTAGAAGGGTATGGGCACGGTCACCGCTTCCACCGGCTGGTTGCGCACCATCACCTCGATAGCGAGGCCCGGCTGCGCCTGCCCTGCCGGCAGGTAACACATCCCCAGGTTTTTATTGAGCGTCGGCGCCGGCCCGCCGGAGGTCACCCACCCGGCCGGCTCGCCCGCCACGCGGACTTCATATCCGTCGCGGCCGATCCCGCGGCCGCGCATTTCAAATCCGATCAGCTTTCGCGTCAGGCCCTCGGCCTTCTGCTTCTCCAACACCGGCTTGCCCACAAACTCGCCCTTGTCGAGCTTCACAATCCAGTTCAGCCCGGCCTCCAACGGCGTCAACGAAGCGTCAATCTCGTGGCCGTACAGCGCCATGCCCGCTTCCATCCGCAGCGTGTTGCGCGCACCCAATCCAGCCGGCTTAATCCCAAACTCCCGGCCCGCTTCCATCAACTCGTTCCACCGCGCCTCGGCCTGGCCCGGCGCCACGTAGATCTCAAATCCGTCCTCGCCCGTGTAGCCCGTCCGCGCAATCCGCGCCGGCTGGCCCGATACTTCACCATCGGCGAACCAGTAATACTTGATCCCCGCCAGCGCCGTGCCGGTCAGCTTCTGCAGCGTCTCCAGCGCCTTCGGCCCCTGCACCGCGATCTGCGCGTACTGCTCCCCCGCGTTCTCCACCGTGCAGTTCCACCGGTTGTGCGCCGCGATGTGCTCGAAATCCTTGTCCTGGTTCGACGCGTTCACGCACAAAAAATAGTGGTCGTCGGCCACCTTGTGTACAAGAATGTCGTCCACAAAGCAGCCCGTCTCATACAGCAGGCCCGAATAATGCACCTGTCCCAACGCCAGCTTCGCCGCGTTGTTCGTCGTGACGTAGTTCACCAGGCTCAGCGCTTCCGGCCCGCGCACTTCAATCTCGCCCATGTGGCTCACGTCGAACAGCCCCACGGCCGTCCGCACCATATTGTGCTCGTCGATGATGCCGCTATACTGCACCGGCATGTCCCAACCGCCAAAATCCACCATGCGCGCATTCAACGCGCGGTGCGCGGCGTTCAGGGGAGTCTGCTTCAGCATAGTCACCTCAATCTAACATACGCCAATTCCCGCCCTCTTTCGGACGTTGTTGTCTCCACGCCCGGAGGGCTACAATTCGGGTGAGCCGTTCAATTCAAAACACAAGGAGCCGTCGTCATGAAGGGTGACCCCAAAGTTCTCGAATTCCTCCAGGAAGTCCTCACCGCCGAACTCACCGCCATCAACCAGTATTTCCTCCACGCCGAAATGATGGAGAACTGGGGCTACGAACGGCTCGGCAAGATCACCAAGAAGGAGTCCATTGAGGAGATGGTCCATGCCGAAAAGCTCCTCCACCGCCTCCTCTACCTCGACGGCTCGCCCAACATGAGCAAGCTCTTCGACCTCCGCATCGGCCAGAACGTCAAGGAACAGTTCGAAAACGACCTCGCCCTCGAGTGCGAAGCCGTCCCGCGCCTCAACAAGGCCATCAACGCCGCCGTCGCCGCCGGCGACAACGGCTCCCGCGACCTCTTCGAATCCATCCTCAAGGACGAAGAGCACCACGTCGACTATCTCGAAGCCCAGCTCTACATGATCCAGGAAATGGGCTACGAGAACTACCTCGCCCAGCAGATCAAGGAAGACAAGTAGCTTCCATCTCTCCCCGATCTCCTACGGCGGGCGCCATCCCCCAAGGCAGCCCGCCGTTCCCATTTCTGCCCGCCCCGCCCGTTTACAATAGGAAGACCTGATCCAACCATGAGACTTCGTGCGCTCGTCTTGTCTCTCCTCGCGGCCCTCTTCGCCGCGCCCGCTCCCGCCGAGTTCCGCCGCGCCTCCGGCGCCCCGCAGCTCTACCAGCAGATCCAGCGCCTCCGCACCGTCGGCAGCGTCCTCATGATCGCCGCCCACCCCGACGATGAAAACACCGCTCTCCTCGCCTGGTGCGCCCAGCGCCGCATGCTCCGCACCGGCTATCTCTCCCTCACTCGCGGCGAAGGCGGCCAGAATCTCATCGGCGACGAACAAGGCGACCTCCTCGGCGTCATTCGCACCCAGGAACTCCTCGCCGCCCGCCGCATCGACGGCGCCGAGCAGTTCTTCTCCCGCGCCATCGACTTCGGCTTCTCCAAAACCGCCGACGAAACCCTCGCCAAGTGGGGCCGCCAGCAGGTCCTCTCCGACGCCGTCTGGGTCATCCGCCGCTTCCGCCCCGACGTCATCATCCTCCGCTTCTCCGGCACCCCCCGCGATGGCCACGGCCATCACCAGTCCTCCTCCCTCATCGGACAGGAAGCCTTCAAGCTCGCCGCCGACCCCAGCGCCTTCCCCGAGCAGCTCAAGTACGTTCAACCCTGGCAGGCCCGCCGTATTCTCTGGAACGGCTTCAGCTTCACCCGCCAGCAGGAGCAGGATCTTGAAAAAACACCCCAGCGCCTCATGGTCGATACCGGCGAATACAGCCCCGTCCTCGGCATGAGCTACGGCGAACTCGCAGGCCTCTCCCGCAGCCAGCACCGCAGTCAGGGCTTCGGCTCCGCCGAACGCAAAGGCGCCCTCCCCAACTACCTCTTCCACTACGGCGGAGAAAAGGCCGAAAACGACCTCTTCGACGGCGTCGATACCTCCTGGAACCGCATCCCCGGCGGCGCCCCCGTCGACCGCGAACTCGCCGCCGCTGCCGCCGCCTACTCCATCGACGCCCCCGAAAAAACCCTCCCCGCCCTCCTCCGCGCCCGCACCCTCATCGCCGCCCTCAACCACCCCGACGCCCGCCGCAAGCTCGCCGAGATCGACGAAACCATCGCCCTCGCCGCCGGCCTCTGGCTCGACCTCAGCGCCGCCCGCCCCGCCGTCACCCCCGGCTCCTCCGTCAATCTCAGCCTCACCGCCGTCCTCCGCGGCCGTACCTCCGCCCGCCTCGACTCCGTCACCCTCGATGGCATCGCCGGCGCGCCCACCTTCCCCGCCGCCGCCCTCCTGCCCAATCAACCTCACACCGCCCAGGCTGCCCTCAAGATCCCCATCGACCAGCCCCTCACCCAGCCCATCCAGCTCCGCCATCCCCGTCAGGGCAACCTCTACAACATACCCGACCCCAACGACATCGGCCTCGCCGAGGCGCCTCCCGTTCTCGCCGCCCGCTTCCGCCTCACCGTCGACGGTGCACCCATCGAGATCACCCGCCCCGTCGAAAACCGCTACGTCGATCGCGTCCGCGGCGAACTCACCCGGCCCTTCATCGTCGTCCCCGCCGTCTCGCTCCGCCTCTCCGACACCCCGCTCCTCTTCTCCACCGCCAGCCCCCGCCAAGTCTCAGTCGAAATCAAAGCCAACTCCGCCGCCGCCACCGGTTCCGTGGCCCTCGCAGCCCCCACCGGATGGACCGTCACCCCCGCCGAGGCCCCCTTCACCCTCGCCGAAACCGGCCAGGTCGCCACCGCCGCCTTCACGGTCACGCCCCCCGCGGCTTCCTCCCAGGGCGATCTCCGCATCACCGCCCGCACTAACGGCCAAACTTGGACCACTGCCGCCACCCAACTCACTTACGAGCACATCCCGCCTCAAACAATCCTCCGCCAGGCCGCCGCCCGCGTCCTTCGCAACGATATCCACGTCTCCGCCAAACGCGCCGGCTACGTCATGGGCGCCGGCGACCTCGTCCCCGAAGCCCTCCGCGAACTCGGCCTCGAAGTCACCCTCCTCGACTCCACCGCCCTCGCCCAGGGCGACCTCTCCCGCTTCGACGTCATCGTCACCGGCGTCCGCGCCTGGAATGTCCGCGATGACCTCCGCGCCGCCCACGCCCGCCTCCGCGACTACATCGAACGCGGCGGCACCCTCGTCGTCCAATACAACACCCTCGACGGCTTCCCCGGCGCCCCTGCCTCCGACACCCTCAAGAACATCGGCCCCTTCCCCATCACTATCTCCCGCGACCGCACCACCGTCGAAGAGGCCCCCGTCACCTTCCTCCTCCCCGACCACCGCCTCCTCCAAACCCCCAACCACATCACCTCCGCCGACTTCGACAACTGGGTCCAGGAACGCGCCCTCTACTTCCCCTCCCAATGGGCCCCCGAATACCAGGCCATCCTCGAGTGCCACGATCCCAATGAGCCCGCCCGCAACGGCGGCCTCCTCTACACCCGCCTCGGCAAAGGCGCCTACGTCTTCACCTCCTACGTCTTCTTCCGCCAGTTGCCCGCCGGCAACCCCGGCGCCTATCGCCTGTTCGCCAATCTCGTGAGTGCCGCCAAATGACCACCCCTGAAGAACGCCCGCCCTTCCTCGGCTCCTGGCAGCGCATCTACTTCGCCGTCGCGCTCTACCTCGCCGCCGTCATCGCCCTCCTCGCCTGGTTCACCCGGAGTTGGAATTGGAGTTGGAACCGGTGAGACCCGCTGACTGGCTCGTCCTCGTCGCCTCCCTCACCATCATCGTCGCCTACGGCATGTACCGCGGCCGCGGCAGCGATACCACTTCCAAGTACCTCCTGGCCGGCAAGTCCATGCCCTGGTATGCCATGGCGCTCTCCATCATGGCCACCCAGGCCAGCGCCATCACGTTCATCTCCACCACCGGCCAAAGCTACGCCGACGGCATGCGCTTCATCCAGATGTACTTCGGCCTCCCCATCGCCATGATCGCCATCGCCGCCATCGCCGTCCCGCGCTTCCATAACAGCGGCGTCTACACCGCTTACGAATACCTCGAAAAACGCTTCGACGCCAAAACCCGCGCCCTCGTCAGCGTCATCTTCCTGCTCTCCCGCGGCCTCGCCGTCGGCGTCTCCCTCTCCGCCCCCGCCGTCGTCCTCACCGTCATCCTCGGCTGGCCCAGCCAGTACACCACCCTCCTCATGGGTGCCCTCGTCGTCGCCTACACCGTCAGCGGCGGCATCCAGGCCGTGACCTGGACCGACGTTCTCCAGATGATCGTCATGACCACCGGCCTCTTCGCCGCTCTCTTCAGCGCGATCTACCTCCTCCCCTCCGGCGTCCACTTCTCCGACGCCCTCTCCATCGCCGGCTCCGCCGGCCGCCTCAACCCCGTCGTCTGGAGCTTTGACCTCTCAGACCAGTACAACGTCTGGAGCGGCCTCCTCGGCGGCACCTTCCTCGCCCTCGCCTACTTCGGCTGCGACCAGAGCCAGGTCCAGCGCTACCTCACCGGCCGCGACATCACCCAGATGCGCCTCTCCCTCCTCTTCAACGCCGTCGCCAAGATCCCCATGCAGTTCTTCATCCTCTTCACCGGCGCCATGGTCTTCGTCTTCTTCGTCTACGTCAAGCCGCCCGTGAACTTCAATCCCGGCCTCAACGCCAAACTCGAACAACAGGCGGCCTACCCCCAGGTGAAGGCCCGCTACGACGCCGCGTTCGACCAGCGCCGCCTCGCCGCCCAGGCCGCTGACCCCGCCGCCTTCCACGCCGCCAACCTCGAGTTCGAAGCCGCCCGCGCCTCCGCCGCCAAACTCGCCGCTCAAGCCACCGGGCAGGAATCCAAAGACACCAACTACATCTTTCTCCACTTCGTCACCCGCTATATGCCCGCCGGCATCGTCGGCCTCATCATGGCCGCCATCTTCGCCGCCGCCATGTCCACCGCCTCGGCCGAAGTGAACTCCCTCGCCACCGTCAGCGTCATCGACGTCTATCAGCGCTTCCTCAAGCCCGGCGGCTCTGACCCCCACTACCTCTCCGCCTCCCGCTGGCTCACCGGCTTCTGGGGCATCTACGCCGTCATCACCGCCTACTACGCCCAGGGCCTCGGCTCGCTCGTCGAGGCCGTCAACAAGCTCGGCTCGCTCTTCTACGGCTCCATGCTCGGAGTCTTCGTGCTGGCGTTCTTCGTGCGCCGCGTACAGGGCACCGTGGCCTTTGTCGCTGTCCTTACTGGTGAGGCTGTCGTCTTCGCCGCCTGGACGTTCACGACTGTCGCGTTCCTCTGGCTCAACGTCCTCGGCTGCGCCGTGGTCGTCTTCACCGGCCTCCTGCTATCGCTCAGGTCCGGGCTGCAGGCTACACCTCGATAGAAGACACCAGCACCCGCGACCGGCGTCCTTCCACCACCACAATGCCGGACTCCGTCACGTGGTATCGCGCATTGTCCGCTTCCAGATCGTAGCCGATCACCGTCTCCTCCGGCAGCGACACGTTCTTGTCCAAGATCGCCCGCCGGATCTTGCACTTCCGCCCGATGTTGCAGTTGTCGAAGACGATCGAGTCTTCCACCACCGCCCCCGAGTGGACCTTCACCCCGCGCCCAATAATCGAGTTCTTCACGCTGCCGCCCGACAGAATCGACCCCGAAGAGACGATCGAATCGATCGCCTGTCCACGGCGGTCCTGCTCGTCGAACGTGAACTTCGGCGGCGGATCGTCATACCCCGCCGTGCGCAGCGGCCACTGCCGGTTGTACAGGTTCAGCACCGGCGTCACCATCCGCAGGTCCATGTTCGCGTCGTAGTAGGCGTCGATCGTTCCAACGTCCCGCCAGTACACCGGCGCGCCGATCGGATCGCCCGGAATCCGGTTGGTCTGGAAGTCGTAGGCAAACACGTCGCCCCGCGCCACCCATTGCGGCAGAATGTCCCGCCCGAAGTCGTGGCTCGACTTGTCGTCCTTGCCGTCCTCGTGCAGAAACTTCAGCAGCGGCCCGGTCGAGAACACGTAGTTCCCCATCGACGCCAGCACCATCTCCGGGTTGCCCGGCATCGTCGGCGCATCCGCCTTCTTCTCATGGAACGCGATAATCCGCCCGTCCGGCGCGATCTCGATCACCCCAAACTCGCTTGCGTACTCTTTGGGCACCGGAATCGCCGCCACCGTCGCCTGCGCCCGCTTCTGCTCGTGGAACTCGATCATCTCCCGGATGTTCATCCTGTAGATGTGGTCCGCGCCGAACACCGTCACCACGTGCGGATCGCTCTGCTCGATCAGGTTCAGGTTCTGGTAGATCGCATCCGCCGTCCCCCGGTACCACTTCTCCCCGGCGGACCTCATCTGCGCCGGCACCGGTATGATGTAGCGGTCCTTCAGAATCCCCGAGAACTCCCACCCGTCCCTCAGGTGCTGCAGCAGAGATTGGCTCTTGAACTGTATCAGCACATAGATCGAATGAATTCCGGAATTTACGAGATTCGATAGTACAAAGTCGATGATGCGGTATTGTCCGCCAAATGGGACCGCAGGCTTCGCCCGCTCCTTCGTCAGGGGATACAACCTCGTTCCCTTGCCCCCGGCCAGGACGAAAGACAGCACGCGCAATTGCATACCACTAGACTCCTTGTGCTGGCATAATACCACCTGCCCGTTTCAGGTCGCTGAACGGATGTTCATCTCTTAGGGCCGGCAGGCCGCCAGCAGCGCCAGCCTCAGCTTTTCCGCCTCTTCCTCGCTGAGCTTCCGCCCGTCCTGGGTCACGTGGAACACGTCGAGTGCCTTGTGCGCTTCCGTGTCCACCAGCACCACCTCGATGTTGCAATTCGCCCGCGAGATCGCCGAGGCCAGGTGATACAGCAGTCCCGGACGGTCCTGCGCCACCACCTCGAGGACCGTCGCCAGGGTCGATGCCTCGCTGTCCACGCTCACCGTCGCTTCCACCGCGCCCAGGCGGCTGGGCGGCGGCTTCACGGGCCGGTGCTTCAGCAGATCTTCCACTCGAAGCTGACCCACCGCCACGCGCTTCAACAGGTCCCTCAGCCGCTCCTGCTCCGGCGGATTCAGATCCAGCGAACGGTTCGGATCCGTAAACGCAAAGCTGTCCGCCACGAAGCCGTGCCTGTTCGCAAACGCCTCCGCCTTCAGGATGTTCAACCCAAACGACGAAATCGTGCCGGCGATCGACGCCAGCAGGAATGGCCTGTCCGGAGCCACCAGCGTCACTTTCCACGCGCCGCTCCGCCGCTCCAGCCGCACCTCCGCCCCGCGCTCTTTCGCGCCGTCATACAGCCCCGCGTGCGTATCGGCCTCCGCCGCGGTGTGCGTCCACATGTAGCGCTGCGGCAGCCCTTCCAGAAACTCCGCCGTCGCCGGCTTCACTTCCCCGAACGCTTTGTGCGGATCCGCCCCCTCGGCCGATGTCAGAGACCCTGTCAGTTGCCGGTAGACGACGCGGTAAGCGCTCCAAAGCTGCTCCATCCGCCAGGGCGTCATCGCCGACGGATTCACCGCGCTGATATCGGCGTAGGTGAGCAGCGTCAGCAGCCGCAACTGCTCCACCGTCATCATCTCCTCGGCCAGCGCCGCGGTCGCCGATGGGTCCGCCAGGTCCTTCGATTGCAGCGCCGCCGAAAGCGACAAGTGCTTCTCGATCAGGAACAGAACCCGCCCCGAATCCAGCTCCCCCATCCCGATCCGCTTCAGGAACTTCTCCGCCAGCCGGACCGCTTCCTCGCTATGGTCGCGCCCGGAACCCTTCCCGATGTCGTGCATCAGCAGGGCCAGTTTCATCAGCCAGCCGTCTTCCAGGCTCTCTTCCAGTAGTTCCGCAAACGGCTTCTCCGCCGCTTCCTTCGTCCCCTTCAGTCCTTCCAGAATCTCCAGCGTGACGTTCGTGTGCTCATCCACCGTGTACTGATGATAGAAATCCCTCACCACCAGATGGTCGATCCTCTCCCACTCGGGCAGGATTACCGCCAGAAACCCCGTGGATCGCATCGCCCGCAGTGCCCGCGAAGCATGCGGCAGGTTCAGAAACTCCCGCCAGAACTCCCCCTGCGGCGGCTTGTCCCGGAACAGCCTGCTCCACGTCATTACGTGGTCCACCAGCCGCTGCTCCGTCTCCCTTGCCGGCGGCAATCCATGCCGCGCCAGGAACAGGAACAATCGCAGCGGCAGCTCCCGGTCCGCCTCCAGCTCGCCCGGATTCCGCAGGAACACCATGTCCCGTGAAACCGTGAACTCCGAGTTCGACAACCTCGACCGCCAGTCCCGGAAGTTCGCCAGCAGCGTCCGGTCCAACGCCTCCGCCGCCTCTACCTTGCTCTGCACCGACTTGAAGATGTGCGACGCGTTGCGGTAGTACGCCCGCATCCAGTGCGCCGGATCGTGCCACGGCGAAAACGGCGCCGCCGCAATCTCATCCTGCGCCTCGAAACTCAGCAGATTCTGATCCCGCCCCGCCTTGAAATGCAGGAAACACCGCACCGAACCCAGAAACGCCCGGTGCCGCGGGTCCACCGCTCCATCGCCGTCTTCTTCCTTCAGCAGCCCCAGCCAGTGGATGGTCTGCAGGTCCCGCATCCCGCCCGGCGCCTCTTTCACGTCCGGCTCCAGCCGGAAGATCGTCTCCTGAAATCTGCCGTGCCGCACGCGCGTCATCCGGCACATCCGCTTCAACAGCTCCCGCCGCTCCACTGCCAGAAACTTCCTGAAGCGCTCCCGCAGCGCCTCGTGCAGGCCGTGGTCGCCGCCCAGCAGCCGCTGGTCCAGCAAAGATACCGTCAGCTCGAAGTTCCCTTCGTGCAACGCGCAGCACTCTTCCACGGTCCGCACCGAATGCGACACCCGCAGCCCGCTGTCCCAGACCATCCGCAGGAACTCGCTCAGGTGCGCCTTCGACGCCGCCGTGTCCGGCGTGCGCCGCACCAGCAGCAGCAGGTCCACGTCCGAATAGGGGAATAACTCCCTTCGTCCGTAACCGCCCACCGCCAGCAGCGATACGCCGTCGCCCCAGGCCTGCGCCAGTGTGCGCGCGAACGCCTCCTGCACAATCTCATCCACCAGCCGCGTGCGGTCCTTCAGGGCGGGCTCTGCCTGCCCGCCCTGGAGGAACCTCGCCGACCAGGCGCTCAGCTCCTCATTACAGCGCTGTTTCGCCGCGGTCGTCATTGCGGATCCGAATCGCTTCCTCCACCGGCAGGACGAAGATCTTTCCGTCGCCGATCTTGCCGCTCCGCGCCGCTTCACAGATCGTCTTCACGATCTCTTCCGCGCGCGCGGCCGGGACAACCAGCTCCACTTTCACCTTCGGCAGCAGGTCCACCTGGTACTCCTGGCCCCGGTAGACCTCTTTGTGCCCCTTCTGCCGGCCATGGCCGCGCACTTCCGTGATGGTCATGCCGTCCACGCCGATGCCCTTCAGGGCTTCTTTGACATCTTCCAACTTGAATGGCTGAATAATCGCTTCGATCTTCTTCATGATTTACCTCGCTCAGGCCTCCAGATTGTAGCCCTCTTCTCCGTGCATCGCCAAATCGAGACCCTCGGTCTCCTGCTCGCCGCTCGCCCGGAGGCCGCAGAGAACATCAGCGATCTTCAGACAGACGAAACTCCCCACCGCTCCAAGCACAATCGCGATCCCTGCGCCCATCGCCTGGTTCACCACCTGCATCGCGTTGCCATCCACCAGCCCCAGCGGAAGCGGCTGGCCATTGGCCCCCTTCAGGGCGTTGTTCACGGCGCTGGTCGCGAATACGCCGGTCAGCACCGCACCCAGCGTTCCGCCCGCCCCGTGGACGCCGAAGGCATCCAGCGAGTCGTCATAGCCCAGCTTCATCTTCACCACCGTCACCATGAAGTAGCAGAAGACGCCGGCCGCGAATCCAATCAGCAACGCGGGCATCGGCTTCACGAAGCCCGAGGCCGGCGTGATCGCCACCAGCCCGGCCACGCAGCCCGAGATGCCGCCCAGAATGCTCGGCTTGCCGTTCTTCAGCCACTCCGCCAGCAGCCAGCCCGCGGCCGCCGCCGCCGCGCCGAAGTGCGTCGCCACGAAGGCCGACGTCGCCAGCCCGCCCGCGCTCAGGGCCGATCCGGCGTTGAAGCCGAACCAGCCGAACCACAGCAGCGCCGCCCCGATGAAGCTCAGCACCAGCGAGTGCGGCCGCATCGGCTCCTGCATGTAACCTTGCCGCGGCTTCAGGTACAGCGCCGCCACCAGCGCCGAAACGCCGGAGGTGATGTGCACCACCGTCCCGCCCGCGAAGTCGAAGCACGGGATCTTTCCACCCAGGAAGGCGTTCAGCAGTCCACCCTTGCCCCACACCATGTGCGCCATCGGGAAGTACACGATCAACAGCCACAGCGTCGTGTATACCAGCATCGCGCTGAACTTGATCCGCTCCGCATACGCGCCCGAAATCAGCGCCGGCGTGATGATCGCGAACATCATTTGGAACGCCATGAACGTCAGGTGCGGAATCGTCGCCGCATAGTCGGCATTCGGCTCCACGCCCACGCCGTTCAGGAACAGATACTGAAACCCGCCCACAAACGAATTGCCCTCGCTGAACGACAAACTGTATCCCACCGTCGCCCACAGGATGGTTGCCAGCACCATCAGAATGAAGCTGTGCATCATCGTGCCAAGCACGTTCTTCCGCCTCACCAGCCCGCCGTAGAACAACGCCAGGCCAGGCGCCGTCATTAAGAGAACCAGCGCGCAACTGGCCAACATCCAGGCATTGTCGCCGGCCATCTGCGCCGATGCTGTGGCGGCTTGCAGGGCCTCCACCTTCTTCTCGAGAGTTTCCGGCGCTTGCGCCAGCGCCATGCCTGCCGTTAGCAGGGGGAGGAATGGAAATAGCTTCTTAGACACAGTCTTCTTTCTCTCCGTTGAGTCACCCGGACCGGGTGCGAGTTGATTGTTTCCTGACGGGGGATGGGCGGCAGGCCTCTCTCCTTGCCGCTGAAACCAGACTGGGGTTTGGTATTTCATGCTACACCCCAGCCACCCCCCTGGCTAACAGAAAAAACTTCTAGAGGCCAATCAAAAAGTTGATTAGCCTAAACCCACGAAAATAAACCCCTTGGCTCGCTTCCCCGGCCTCGGTTACTGTAGTAGAAACGCCGGCCGCGTCCCCCTATGCCCCTCCCTCTCGCCTTCCTCTCCGCCTCGTCCGATGGCGCGCAACTCCCCCTGCAGATGCTCCTCGTCTTCGGCAGCGCCAAACTCCTGGCCGAGGTTTCCAAGCGTCTCGGGATGCCCGGAATCGTCGGCGGACTCGTGGCCGGTATCGTCCTCGGCCCCTCGCTTTTCAACTTCATTCAGTACGACAACCTGCTCCACGCCCTGGCCGAACTCGGCGTCATGTTCCTCCTCTTTCAGGTCGGCCTCGAAGTCAAGGCCTCTGAACTCCTCAAAGTCGGCCGCGTCGCAATGATCGTCGCCTGCCTCGGCGTCATCCTCCCCTTCATCTTCGGCTGGGCCATCATGCTCAGCTCCAGACACCCCCAGATCGAATCCATCTTCATGGGCGCCGCCATGGTCGCCACCAGTGTCGGGATCACCGCCCAGGTGCTAGCCGCCCGCGGCATCCTCAAACACGAAACCGCCCGCGTGAT
Organism: Acidobacteriota bacterium; assembly: GCA_016213725.1. Taxonomy (GTDB): domain Bacteria; phylum Acidobacteriota; class Terriglobia; order Bryobacterales; family Bryobacteraceae; genus Paludibaculum. The sequence goes on from JACQZS010000273.1 coordinate 26,475, forward strand.
CCTCGCCGCCGCCGTCATCGACGATGTCCTCGGCCTCCTCGTCCTCGCCGTCGTCTCCTCTATGAGCGCCACGGGCGGCATCGACTACACCGGCCTCCTCACATCCTCCGCCGTCTCCGTCGCCTTCATCGTCGCCGTCGTCAAGTTCGGCACCCCCACCGCCAACTACGTCATGCCCAAGCTCCGCCGCCGCCTCAAGGTCGAAGAGGCCGAATTCGCCGTCGCCGTCTCCTTCCTCTTCTTCATGGCCCTGCTCGCCACACACTCCGGCGTCGCCGCCATCATCGGCGCCTTCCTCGCGGGCATGGCCCTCGCCGAGACCGCCTCCCACCGCCTCCACACCCTCGTCCATGGCTCCGGCGAACTCATGGTCCCCTTCTTCCTCACCTCCATCGGCCTCCAGATGGACCTCCGCACCATCCGCGACGGCTCCACCATCGCCCTC
>JACQZS010000277.1 GCA_016213725.1 Acidobacteriota bacterium
CCAGCCGGGATTGGTCTAATGAACAGCAATTGAACGGAGACCTTTACCAGCACTACTCGAATCGGATCGAGCAAGCGGTGGCGGCCGTAGCTATCACCGGCGGCACATGGGCCGCTGTGATCATTGGCGGCCTGCTCGGACTTATCATTCTGTTCAGCAGCGCCTCAGGCCCAGGCCAAGCAAACACTGGAGGTATATTGATCGGGCTTCTCATTATGGCTGCCGCCGGCGCCTACTTCTACTTCCAGCACAGCAACTTGGAGAACCGTCGCCAACAAACGCGCGAGGCTTTGGAAAGAGAACGAGACGAAGCGCAGAGAATTTTAAAGGCGGGGTTGGCGGAGTTAGCCGATCTCCGCCGTGAGGTTGCCCGCGAGGACGCGAAGGCCGGCAACGTCATTGAACTGCTGTCGGCTCTAAGTTCGCCTCAGTTCATCCTGAAGCGGCCAGAACAAGCGCGAGCGATTGCGAATTAGGGAGAAGACCATGCCAGCACGCCCCATATTCGATCAGAATGCACCTGGAAGTTCTACGCCAGTGCCCAGCAACCTGCCAACGTCCCGTGGCAACCAGCAGGACTCGCCGTTGGCGAGCCAGTTGCCAGCCTGGGACTTGGTTCCAGCGCATACGCTTTTGGTTCGACGGCGTCCGGGGGCTTTGAACCGGCCGGCATCTCGATCGGACGCTCCTGACAAAGCGCCGATCGCCGTTCCACCTCCGCCGGTGCCAGTTGCGGTGGCGCCTGCTCCGGTCAACGCGCCACCTCCGGCAATGCCTGACCGATTCTGCCAACATTGCGGTTCGCAACTGGAGGACGGTGCTACTTTCTGCACGGATTGCGGCACCAAATTGTAATGAATCGGCATGACAGATCGGCATGGCTCGGCGCGCTTAAACTATGAATCCGCCGAATAACTATGCAGGATGGCTGCCCTTCTTGGATCTGTTTCGCGCCGGGGACGATACCGTGCTCGAAGCGATGCGAGGCGGTTCCATCGAGTGGACGAACGTTGTGGCAGAGCGCTGGACTCGCCACGTTGCCGACGCCTTGACGACCAGGCTCCAGGCTCTCTCGAAGCAACTCCAGACCAGCCTGGACCGGGCTCGCGGAGATTATTTCGCAATCTCGAATGCTCTACTCCTCGCGCGTCGCGGCTTGTCCCCATTGCGAGCGTTCGTGGGCCTGCCTGCCTTGCCTCCCGACGTCAAGGCGCACTTGTCCTCAGAATTGGACCGCTGGGCAACTGAAACCCAGAAGTCCCTGGAGCACCACGCAGAAGGCGTCCGTCATGATCAGGGCAGACTACTGAAGACGATTCGCGACCACCCTTTGACAACCGTTGTCGAGCAACCACCTAATCCACCGTCAGTCCAAAGCCCGGACAGCGGCACTCTGCCAGTCCGCGGACGTCGCATCATATTATGAGGCCCAAGTCCCATGCCTGACTTCGCTACCTGTCGCCAAACGATGCTCCTGTACCTGAAAGCTCGTATTCCGTTCATCTCTCTTCGGACGGATGAGCGCGACCGCGCTCTTGAGCTCTTTCGTTGCATGGCGACGGATCTTAACGTGCCGATCTACCATCACACTCTGTCGCAGGGTGTCCGCGACATTACCACTAACAGGGTCGTGAATGAGGATCGCTCTGTCGCGGGCGCTCTCGACTATGCGAGCCAGCAGATTCTCCAGCGTCAGAACCTCACGTTCATCCTCACGGAGGTGCAAGACATCGATGGTGACACGCCGCTCAGTCGGCAAATGCTGGACGTAGCCTCCTCCGCCACCGAGCGGGGCGGTGCCATCGTCGTGATCACCACCTCCAGTATTTGGCCGCGGTTGCAGCGCCAGGGAATGACCCTCGCTCTCGATCCACCAAACGAAGATGAGATGCGGGCAATCATTGCCGAGTGCCTCTCGCCGTACAGAGGGTCGGTACAGATCGAATGGGGAGAGCCGGAACTCACGGAAGCAGCTACGATACTGGCCGGCGTGACGCGCATTGAAGCCGAGAATGCAGTCGCAACGTTTCTCGCGAAGGGATCGATTCTCAAGTCCGATCTGGCTGAGTTGAGCAAGGTAAAGGACCGCATCTTCTCGGATATTGCCGGGCTTGAAAGAGTAAAGACCTCAGCGAAGGAAGTAACGGTCGGCGGGTTGGCCGGCCTGCAGGCCTGGCTCGAAAAGCAGCGTCCGCTACTCACAATGGATCTCCGGGAGCGTGGCCTGCGGCCGCCGCGGGGGGTCTTGCTGGTTGGTGTGCCGGGATGTGGCAAGTCTCTATCAGCCAAGGCAATCGCGACGAGTTGGAATTTACCGCTTTATCGGCTTGACCTGTCGAACATTCATGGACAGTATCTTGGCCAGTCCGAAGGACGACTGAAGGAGGCGTTAAGCACGGCAGATCGTGTTGCTCCGTGTGTCCTCTGGATCGATGAGATCGAGAAAGGACTCGCAGGCTCTGGCGGTTCCAGCGACGGTGGCACGTCCACCAGGCTGGTTGGTCATTTCCTGTATTGGCTGCAAGAGGGCCGAGCCCGAGTGTTCGTTGTTTCGACGGCCAACGATATAGGCAAGTTACCGCCCGAGCTATTCCGCCGAGGGCGATTTGACGAACTGTTCTTCGTTGACCTTCCAAACCACGCTGAGCGGCAGGAGATCATCACTCTATATGCAAGGAGGTACATGCACCGAGATCTGCCGCCGGCTATGCTAAGCGACCTCGTCGATATCTCCGATGGTTTCGCCGGCGCCGATCTCGATGCCGCGGTCGCGGAGATTGCAAAAGAAGCCATCCTCAAAGGCGATTCAACGATAGCGGACGCGTATTGGCACACCGTGTTCTCAAACATTGTCCCCCTCTCGAAGACGAATCCGGAAGCCATCGAGTCCATTCGGGCATGGGGGCGTGAGCGCGCGGTCCCGGCGTCTGGGCAGCCGATGGCCCAAGAAACAGGGCAACCCAAGGCGCGCAGGAGTGTGCTGGTATGAACGGGCGCGACGTGTTTCCTTAGCTCCCGCTAGGGCTAGGTCCGGACTAGGCGAGGGGCGGATATGTCATCCTGCGGCAGCATGAATAGGGCTGGCGCGTGATTTAGTTGGAAGGCGGCTCTTCGGGAGCAGCGAACGAAACGGACTTGATCGCCGCCGGATCGAGTACGCGCAGATCCGATGCGGTAGGGAGTACGGCATATGAATTTCGAGGGCGCACAGGGTGAATCGTCATGCACGTCTTGCGGCACTGGTAACCGGGTTGGCGCTCGGTTTTGCCGGAAGTGTGGAACGAAGCTCGATTCCGGTCCACCGGCCACTCCCGATACTGGACCTCCTGTTTCGCCGGATCCGCAAGTAGTTCCTGCTGCAGATGGACCCTCAAAGGGTCAAAGTAGCGCTTCCACGAAGCTGGATCGGCGGATCGTTCTCGTGGCCGGCGGGGCATGCGTCGTAATCGCTCTGATGTGGTATGCCATCTCCTCACATAAGGCAGTTCCGACCTATCAAGTTCCGTCGCCACCCGCGCAAACGCCAACGGCCAGTTCACCTGGCACACCACCAACGCCGCCATCATCCATACCAGCCGACCAGTCGGGGGCTCTGGTGCGGCTCACGACCGATCCGTCACGAGACATTGCGCCGGTATGGTCTGCCAGTGGAGACATCCTTTTCCAGTCCAACCGTAGCAGCAATCGGCCAAACGGAAGCGACATTTGGCTTATGCACCCGGACGGTAGTGGGCAGCAGGAAATCGTTCGTGTGGTTGTGTCGACTCCTCAAGAGTGGGGAGATCCCGGACTCGGTGCCGGGGTAGAAGTACTTGGCGCGACGGGTGATCTAGCGGTCTATGAAGCCCAACACTTCCACGAGATCATGCGAGTTGCGATATCTCGTGCGTCCGCATTCCCAATCGTTCGCACAGCACAGGATGGAAACGACGCCTACTTCACACAACTGTTGCAGATACCGGGCGGACAGTCGGCGAGCAACGTAGTCTACTCCGAGAGCACCGGAATGGTCGCCTGGGTAGCGAATGTTTCCGGCCAAGCCATCCAGATCCGCACCGCGAGTCTGGCCGGCATCGCAGGGCAGTCGAGTTCCACATATGGCGCGCAACTCGTGAGCCTGGGCCCCGGAGCGAGTATTCAGGGCATGAGCTTCTCTCCTGACGGCGCGCGGCTCGTAGCGGGAATCTGCTCGCCTGACTGTAGCAATGGCCGCGGCCCCGATCTCTATGTACTGGATTCCCGGAGCGGTCAGATGCTACTCCAACTGACGAACACAGGAGCAAACGGGGCTGTCAATTCTTCTCCAAAATGGTCACCCAGTGGAGACTGGATTACATTTTCGGTGAACAGTGCCGGCCAACAAAGCTTGTGGCTGGTTTCCGCCGCCTCGGGCCGTTCTACCATGCGGCGAATCGATACGGGCGATATGCCGAGCTATGGACCCTCATGGTCCAAGGACGGTTCAGCGATAGCGTTTGTTGGCGTGACCGGCGGCAATCACGACATATGGCTTGCCAGGAATGTCGCGTCGTTGATTGGCCAGTCGGCAGAGGTCGTGAAGCCCAATCCCCAGACGGAAGCTTCCGGTTCCGAGTCGAAACCCAGCTTCAATTGCGCGAACGCGAGGACGCCGACTGAGAAACTGATCTGCAGGGACGCTTCGCTCGCGTCCTTGGAGCGAAATATGGTCACCGCCTACAATCAGGCTGTCCGGCAAATGCCGTCTGATCAGAGTGCTGCTTTTCGGCTCCAGCATTTGGAGTGGTTCAAAAGCTACGCTCGATCATGCAACACAATGTTGGACGACGAGCAACGCAAGGGTTGTATCGCCGGATACCTGTCCAACCACACACGGGAAATTGAGGCAAAGGTTAGGAGATAGCTTGCTCTTGTCAGAACACCCATATGCGACAACGGGACAAGCTTGAGAGGCGTGTGGAAGGAGGTCCAATATGTTCACGAATGAAGAGCTTCAGCAGAGGGTCGCCGAGGCATTAAAACGAGCCGGAGTTGACCTCGTGAATGTCGTCACGAGTCCAGCCGCTCTGGACAGAGCGACGTCAGTTGTCTGCGGCCTGCTGCCATTCGGTTTCCGCCATTTGGGCAAAGAGCGTGTTCGTGGAATCATCCTTCAAATCGCAGAGCGTGTTCCAAGGTCAGGCCAAGGCATTGAGCCGATTCAGTCGAGCGCGTCTACGACGGTCGAGCATGAAGTCGACGATCGGCTGAAAATGCTCCAAGACCAGATCAGGCAGAGTTTCGGGGAGTCCTTCGGAACTAAGAAGAGCCTGAGAGGCTACGATGCAGACCTGGACGTCTTGTGTGGGCGCTTGATTCGGGAGTGCAATAGTCTTGAAGCCGTTGCTGGCAGCGACCGAACAACGTTGGTCCGTATTCTCGTCGCGAAAGCACAAGTCCTCGGGAATTGGCAGAAGCTACAAGGAAGCGGGGCAAACCAGAGGTCGGCTGTGGACTGCTACGTGCAGGCCCTCGGGCTGGCAGAGGGCCAAGCCGATCTTCACGCGGAGGTCAGCTATCGATACGGACAGTTCTGCGCTTCGGTGGATGAGGAGATTGGGGGTGGAAAGGAGAAGGCCATTGCGAACTTCCGCGTCGCCGTGGCCGTTGGCGCGCCAAGCAGCGTCGCCCGTGTGAGCAGCGAGCGCGAACTGGACAAGCTGCAGAAGAAACGCTGGCCTTTCTAGTGGCTATGTCGCTAGTTCGGAAACTAAGAATGCCCGCAGATCGCTTTAGCCCGCAGAGCGGAATCGACAACCCGATGCGTTCAGCCACCGGGACCTTGGCAACAGTCAGAACGTGCGAACGTACGACGGAGCAGCCGCAGTCTCCAGAGGTCAACAGGACTTTGCGCGGTCATCGTCCTTGCCACGTCGTCGCCTTTTATTGTCAACAACTTGCGTTTCCTGAGAGGTTGTTGGAAAACCGTCTTTTTGGGGAGCCATTCCTCATTTCCTGCGCTAATTCGTTGTTCCCCCTGTCGTTTCTTGCACTTCCCTGGTTCGAATGTCGTAGCTGCTGAACGGCCGGTTGAGGGTTGCTTCGAACTTGCCGTCGTTCCAGTTTCCGTGGGTGACGCCGTTCACTCCTCGCCGATGACCCGCGATAGTTCCCTGAACACCTGCTCTACAGCCGAGTCGATGTCCTTCTTGCCTCTGGAGAACCAGAAGCGATACGTCAGGCTGAGTGCAGAAAGCGTAAGGCCGGCGAGCACATGCGCGCCGAAGTCGTCGTGGACGCGGGGCCTGAACGCCGCCGCCAGCCGGTCTTGAACTTCCGCGACCCGCGAGAGTTGCGCCTCCCGCGCTGCTGGATATTTTGCAGCCACCCCCATCACCTGGCGCATGCGCGCGTCGGAGACCGTGGCCCTGGCCACCTCCAGCACCACATGCCGGAACAGCGCCGGGCTGGAGCGTGACACGGGGCACGATTCGATCGCTTTGGTGATAGACGCTCCGTAGGTAGCGACCGGCTGCGCGATCAGGTCCCGCTTGGATTCGAAATAGCGGAAAAACGTCCGCCGGGAAGTTCCGGCGGCCTCGACGATATCCTCCACCGTAGTTTCGTCGAAGCCCTTCTTCTGGAACAGGTCGATCGCCGCAGTCCAGATGGCGTCACGGACGAATTCCTGCTTGCGCGCCAGGAGCTTCCCCCTGGCGCCCGGCCTCTCTTCAGCCGGATCGGCATGGGAGCGCATGGGCCGAATATACCACACGGAGCGGCATTTCATGTCATTACGCTCCTCAGTAATTGACATGGCACTCAGTGTCACATACACTCTGCTCATGAACTCTCTGCGACTGTTCTTGCTTACGGCCGTCGGACTGCTGTCAGGGCTCAATCTGTTCGCCGCTGACGTTTCGGGAACATGGAAAGGAACCATGACAACCCAGATGGGTGCCACCGAACTCACCATCACAATCAAACCCGGAACCCCGTTGACTGGCGAACTGAGGGCCGATGAATACAGCGGTCCGATTGAGAACGCCAAGTTGGCGGGCAACAAAATCTCGTTCGAGTCCAATATTGGACCGGGGAAGTTGGTCGTAGAGGGAACCGTGGCCGGCGACGAGATGAAGTTGAACGTGACGGGCACGCAGGGCGACAAATACAAGCTGACCTGTAAACGGCAAAAGTGACCGGAGCCGCTCAGGCGTCATTCCGTTGCCGCGCGCAATCTGGAGTTCTCGCCGTTCTGCGTCACGGCTTCTCCGGAGAGCCATTCTTCGATCCAGTCCTCTGCGCCAACCACCTCCGCGGTTGTTTGCCCCGGCAGCACGCTACTCAGCTACCAACCCTACGGACTGGAGGACGTGCTCGCCGCTGGTCTTGATCTCTCAGCCGCCGGCTTTGGCGCCCCGTCTCCGTCCTGACGGAGAAGTCGCGCGCGCGGATGACTTCATCGCGACTCCACCCCACCATCGCTGTCACGGAGTGCTCATCTGGAGCCTCGCGCCGCTGCGCGTCTCAGGAGTATTGTTCGGGAGCGCCGCTCGTCGGGCTGCGAGTGCCATTCACACCCCGGAACATGAGCCACGCCATTAATGGGATCCCGGCCAGCGCCATGGGGAGTAGAAGATGTGGCGAGCTTAGCGACGGTGCAACGAGGTACGTGATCGACCGAAGGAAGAAGCCGAGGCCACCGGCGACAAGCAGGAAGCCGATGACGCGTGGCAGATAGCCAGAGCGCGCGATCAGGTAGCCACGGATCATTGAGGCGATCCCGTACATGCACAGAAAGAGCGCTGCGATCATGGACGCAAGGCGTGTAGCGAGGAGTGCAAGCGCCTCGCGCTGCTGTATCGGGAACGCCGTCATGCCGCCCGTATCTCGCAGTATGAGCGAGGCCGCAAAGAAGCTGGATTGCCCGATGGCGAACGTGACCATCGAGACGACGCCAAAGAAGGCGCTGAGGAGGGCAAGGTTGCGGTCTACAGGTTTGAGCAGGACATAAAAGAAAACCAGAAGCATGACATCGCAGATGCCTTCCACCAGGTAACTGGCGAACGTCAGCCGGAAGAGCGTGGGGTTGGCGCGGATATTCAAGGCCGTGGCTGCGGCATCGCCGCTAACGATGATCCGGCCGGGAAGATACATCTCGCCGAGAAAGCCAAAAACGATCGATAGCAGCATCGCCACACCTGCGGCGCGGGCGTAGCGCTGAAGGATGGCCACGTGAGCGTCGTCGGCCGGTAGGAAGGTGTTCATTCAGTGCCTCACGCTGGGTCTCGGGCCGCTGGTGTTCTGTTGGGACGGCATCGTCACCTACACCATGCGATACCTGTCCATACGCTGTGAGGTTCGCGGAAGTTCGATCGATTCACAGTGGGCGATCGCTGGATGCGCCGAGTGCCGTGGCGTCTGGGCTCGGCTGGAGATCGGTAGCGTGGTGCCGCAAGTCCAGTCCTTTGGCGATCAGCCAGAGCGCCAGCGCCACATACGCGGGTGCGAGCGGCATCGCCAGTCGCGACTCCGGTGGATATCCCAAGAAGCCGCGGAGCGTGACGCCGGCGATTTGGCCCGCAGCGCCTACCAGCCCGAACGCGGCGAGCCAGCGGGGAACCAGCCGAAAGCGATAGAGGAAGCCATAGAACAGGAGAATCCAGCAGCCAACAGCAAGCAGGAACGAGTAGTGCGACCACTTGCGCAGCGCACCAACCGCCACCCCGGCGGCCTGGAAGGCCTGCGTATTTGCCGCGCCCGCCCCGGCATACGCCTTGCTCAGCGTGACCATGGATAGAAGGTGCGCGTTGTCAGCGGCCTGCAGCACAAAGCTGGCCACCGCCAGAGCCAGCAGCCAGTACGCCGCAGCCGAGTTGTACACCCGGAAGGGCCGCAGCGCGATGCACGAAATGGCGGTCGGCAGTGCGCTGCCCACAAACAGCATCAGCACCGCAGTCGTCACCTGGCCGGAGATCGTCGCGCCTTCCAACAGGAAGTTCTGCGCGGAGACCAGCGGCCTCAGCAGCACAAATGGCAGAATGAGCCCCGCCGTCAGGTGCAGCAGCAGCATCGCCCCCATCAAGCGGCTGGTGGACTGTTGGGATGGCATCGTCACTTGCTCCTTTTGAAAGAGGCCGCGAGCCCGCGGGCCGACAGAATCGCCGAGAAGAGCGAGGTTACGCCGAGCGCGATCAGAGTCCAGACGAATAGGAACGCCCGGTTGGACCTTCCGATCTGGCCTCCGATGACGCCGCCCGCTCCCATCATATGGACGGCGGGCACCACCAATCCAAGCAGCGAGCCGACGAAGACGATGATCTGCCCCGATCGTCTCCCGGCGAGCACGAACGTCCCGTAAAGCCAGACAACGAAAATGAGTATCGCAGTGCAATTTGCGAGTCCAGCCGGAGCCGCTTGGAACAGAATGTCGTCCGTCAGGTGCAGAGTCATCAGGAGGATCGCGAGCAGAGACGCGACCTTCAGCGGACGGCCGTCTTCAGCGCCAATCGGAGGCTGCGGCTGCATCGGCACGCTCCTTCCAGCGCTGGTCGTCGATCCCCTTCACCAACAGCCAGAGCACGGTTGCCAGCGCTCCGACGAAGCCGGCGCCTACGATGTAGGACTGGAGGCGGAACGCCAGCGGCTCGTACAGATAGAACATCCACCCCAGACCGCCGGCCGATGACAACACTCCCAGGGCTTGAGGCAGAAACGTGGACCTGAACACCAGGTATCCCTTCAGGAGGGAACCGAGTCCAAAGAACACCATGGCGATCGTCTCAGCCGTGTAATTCAAGCGCAGCGCAAGCAGCGAGGCAGCCTGCAACTGCCCAACGTTGAATGCCCGCAAGTAGCCACCGCCGCCCAATACCAGCAAGGGGGCGAAGAAGAAAACCCGGCCCAGCGTCTTGATGGTGCAACCGGCAAGCCCAAAGGCCGCCATCAGAGATGCGCCCGGCTTGCTGACTGGCTTCAACAGATCGTAGAAGAGGACGGTTGCCGCAATCTGGCACGCCATTTCCATAAGGTAGACCGCGAACGCGAGCCGGTACAGCGCCTCGTGCGTGGTGATGTTTCCGGCCGTGGCTGCGGCGTCACCGCCCACGATGAGACGGCTGGCGATGATGCCCTGCGCGAATGCTCCTCCGGCCATTGTGATCAACAGCAGGACGCCGGCGAGACGCGCTTTGGTGTTCGGCGACAAGTCCGATGACCGGGCCGGTGTGGCAAGGGGATTCATTCCGAGTGCACGGCCTCCGCTTCTTCTTCCGGCGCCTCCTGGGATGGTGCAAATGCGAGCAGGTCGCCTGGCTGGCACTGCAGCACCTCGCAAATGGCTTCGAGGGTCGAGAAGCGCACCGCTCGAGCCTTGCCGGTCTTCAAGATGGATAGGTTGGCGAGTGTGATCCCGATCTTTTCGGACAGCTCTGTCAACGTCATGCGGCGCGCGTAGAGCACGTCATCCAGCTTCACGAGGATCGGCATGGGTCACACTGTCCCCTCGAGGTCTTCACGCATGCGTGCGCCCTCATCGAACACTCGCGACAGGACGAAGAGCAGGAGCACCGCGAGCCAGCGGGTCAGGGAGAAGTTCCAGCCGATCCGGAGCGGAACAGCGGGGGACGAGACGCCTGCGGCTATGCCGGCGACGACGAGGTGCGCCAGTTCCAGCGCCAGCACCGCCCAGGCGATCGACGCCAGTCGCGCAGCGTTCGCAGCCACGAAGGCGTTCCCCTCACGGACAGTCTCGACGATCAACTGCAAACGCGTGAGGATGAAATGCACCACGGGCACGGCGCAGATTCCGATCACCATGATCAGCCGCATGCCGATGAACAGCATGGGAGTAGCGAGCCCGGGCCGCACGCCGAGAGCGCTCATCACCGGAGCTTCGGCGATCAGGCTGGCGATCAGCAACGCCAGGATCAGCACCCCCATCAGTAGATTCAACTTCGTCAGCGCCCTCAGGGCAGTCCTGGACAACGCAAGCGTGTCGGGGTACGAACTCTTCATCACGGCCTTTCCTGGTTCACAGAAGCCAGAGGTGACTTATTGATTAACAATATCCAACTGATTGTTTTTCGTCAAGCCTCTTATTGAAAAAGAGTAAGCGCGGTCTGCGTTCGCTTGGCAGGTGATGCGGCTTTGCTGCACCGCCGGTTCGTGCAATGTCCGCACTGCGGATCGCCCCCGGCTCCGGCATGAAGCTCCATTTCACCCCGCCAGCGCAAGTGCGATGGCCTCTGAGATCTCGCCCTGCCAGGGGTGCCCGTGTCCCGGCAACATGGTCACGTTGCCCAGGTCCTTCAGCCGATCGAGAGACTTGCGCGCCTCGGCGTAGTCGTCGTTCAACCGCCGGCGCGTCAACTGCGGACTCCCCATGCTCCCGGTATACAGATCCCGGGTCACCAGGGTGTCGCCGCTGATCAGCACGCGCTGGTCCGGCAGGTAAAACGCCACTTCGCCCGCCGTGTGTCCGGGAGTATGGATCACATGAGGCCGGCCGGGTGCATCAAGCACGGCGCCGTCTTCGAACGGGCGCGGATCGGACACGCGCGCGGTACTGAAAACCCCGTTGACGGCTGCTCTCGTCAACATGCCCGCCATGTAAGGCCGCCAGGCGTTGGACAGCAGAGCGGACCACGGCAGCTGCAGAACCTTCTGCGCTGCCGCCTCGTCGTTCCGGTGGATGAAGACGGGCGCCTTCGCTGCCCTCGCAACACGGTCGGCGAAGCCCATGTGATCGGCATGCGCATGCGACAGAATTACCGCCTCGACATCTTCGATCTCCCGCCCGAGGGAGCGAATGCCTTGCATGAAAACGCCGAAATGCCCAGGGAAGCCTGCATCCACCAGAGTGAGACGCCCTGCCTCTTCGAGCACATACCAATTGAACGGATCGGTGTTGAAATGATGAACGCCGGGTGCAATCTGCAACCTAGACCATTCCTTTCGCCTGTTCTCTTTCCTCTCGACTTCTCTATTGAACTGGAGGCCCGCAGGTTGTCCGGCCGGACACTAGTGCGGAAAAGCCCTCGACAGCGCGACGCAGGTAGGCCGCGTCCGCGTGGATGCGCGAGAGCACATAGCCCCCTTGAATCACTGCAAGCGCACATGCGGTCAGATCTTCCGGCTTTCCAGCGCGCTGTTCCATCTCCGTGAACACGGCCATCAGCAACGACTCCATCTCCAGAAAGTACCGCCGCGACGGTTCCCTCAGTTCCTGCTCGTTCAGCGCCGCGTCATATGCGAAGCGCCCTAGCCGGCAACCTGCCAGGGCGTCGCGGTCGGCATGAAGATAGCCGTCCAGGCGCTCCTGTGGCGAGGTATGCGCCTGGAGCTGTTCGCGGCCCACCCCGAGCAGATCGTCGCAGACGCTCTGCAGGACCTCCGCGCCGAGCTGCCGCTTCGAGCGGAAGTGATGGTACAAGCTGCCTTGACCCACTTGCGCCCGATCCATGATGTCGCGCGGACTGGTGGCCTCGTAGCCTCGCGACGTAAAAAGCTCCCGCGCGGCGGCAAGGATGTTCTCCCGGGTGCTCATGACTTGCTCCTCGCGATCAACTGCTGGTACGCGCCCAGAGCGTCCGGATCGTCGATTGAGCCGTGATGATGGACCTGACGCCAACCCTCATCGGCGAAGAAAGCAAATACCCGGGAGGTCCGGATGGACAACTTCACAACCTCTCCATCCAGTGCGCACTCCCCGCGCTCCCGGCCCGCAAACACGACGACCTCGGCAGTCGAGTAGACAACGACATCGAAGAACTCGACCCATAGCCGCGCCCTGCCGGTCAATACCCGCTCATAGAGTTGGCGAATCGCGTCGGCGCCCCTGAGGATGCCGCCCAGCGGATTGTTGAGCTGAACTTCCGGACCGCCCGCCCAACTCCGGCCGATCAGCTCGGGCCGGCTGGAATTGAAGCCGCAGTAGAAAGTCTCCAATGCAGCTACAGCGCCCTCCAGGCCGGGCTGAGCAGCATCCGCGCCGCGATCCCTCGCAGACCGCCCAATCGATATGTTGGCTGTTTCGATGTGCATTGTACCTACTAATATGTACACTACTGAACCGCACGTCAAGCCGGACTGCCAACCTCGCAAGGGAAAGTGGAGGGAGGACCCTCGGATCAAGATAGGGATTGGCCGCTTCAGTGCCGGCAAGGGATATCAGCCGCTGCCGTGACTCACGCTGATTGTCCGGTCATCCGGTTTTGCCAAGTACTCAGCTACTTCGTGAAGGTCTTCGTCAGTGAAAACTGCCAGTAGGTGTTATCCACGATGCCAGGCTGCAAGCCCCACTGCTTCCGGTATCCGCCGTCGAACGTGAAGTCCTTGAACGACATCACCATCATCGTCTGGTAGCGGAACACGCGGCTGCCATTCGTCCCATAAAAATTCCAGCTGTAGGTGTAGGCCGGTCCGTGGCGAAATGTGATGTTCACCCAGTCCCGCTTGAACAGGCGGTGCTCCATCCAGCCTTGCGTGTGAAGCAGGCTGCCCGTCGGCAGGGGACTCTTGAGCAGCGTCCAGCTGTCGCTGGTCACCACGATCGGCACGGCGCGCACCTTCGTGTTGAGAATCAGATTGCCCGGGATCAGCCAGTCGTTCGTCCCCGTCTTTACGCTCGGAAACCGCCAGTACTGCACCCCCGTGCCCAGTGCCAGCCCGTGCGCACCCTTGCGCCATACCGGCGCTTTATAGCCTGCTCCCCCCTGGTAGTCGTTGGAATGGCTCGGCGCGTCGAACGTATCCCAGCCATAGATATAAAACGTGTCACCGGACCGGAACACGTTCGTCAGGCCCGTTGTCAGTCTGTTCTGCCAAGCCGGCCCAGCGCCGAACGTCCCGCCCAGCGTCAGCTGGAAAGTCTCCGCCATGCCCGTCTGAAATGACGTAACCCAGCGCGTCGCGGGACGGTTGGATGCCATCGAGTCCTTCGTCACCGTCTGCGCACCGAGGGCCAGAGAAAAGACGAACATTGGGAGAATCTGACGTGTCGCTCGCAATTTCATACTTTAGCACAGATTCAGGTCCCTTTGCCTGAAACTACCCCGCGGCCCTCCCTGACAGGAAGGGTCCAACCTCTCTCACTTCTTACTCAGCCAGGTGGAACGTCGCCACGTACGCGTTGCGCTTGTAGGGCAGCGACCATTTCGCCCTCAAATCCTCCGTCGGCGAACCGCTGAAGCGATTCTCCAGCGTGTAAGCGGACATCGCGTGATCCGTCTGCGCCAGCGGCGGGTAGAAGTTTTCCTCATGGCCGCAAACCTTATCCTGGTCTTCGATGGCCCGCGTCCGGATCGACGCCAGCGTGCCCGCGCTCAACGTCACCTTCGCTTCGTGGATACTCTCGCCGTCGATCGAAAACCGGATCGGCAGCGCCTCCACTCGCACGATATTGTCCAGCAGATCGCCCGTCATGCGCCGCGCAAACTCCTTCAGCGCCTGCCGCTGCTCGTAGTTCGCGCGCTCATCCACAATCAGCAGAGACTTCACCGGAAACGAACCGCCCGTCACATCGCCCAAGGTCGACGCGGCATGCACCGCGGCAGCCACCTTCAGGCCGCCCATCTCCACACCCTTCCAGGATCCGCGCTTGATCTCCCAGCCGAACACCGCCAGGTTCCCCACCAGTTGCACTTCGCTGTTAATGAAGCACGAACCCGCGTTCACGTCCGCCGAGCGCGCCTCCACGTAATTTCCTTCCACTTCGACCGACGGACCCGCCGCCAGGGAAACGCCTGCCAGCGCGAGCGTCAACACTGCCATCCTGTTCGTTTTCTTCATCGCTTGAATCTCCCAGTTTTGCCGGCCTCACCCAGGCAGGGCCGTGTTTGTTTGATTCAATTATAGTTCGTCAGGATTCGACCGCCCGCACTTTCCCGCTCTACGCGGCATACTTCCTCGCCATGTATTCGCCAAAGCGCTTGTCCGTCTCCAGAATGTGCCGGGAAAGCCACTCCTTCAGAAACGTCATCAGCCGCATCGTCACCGTGCTCTTGCCCGACAGCACCTCTTCGCTGAAGGCCCCCACCTTCGCCACCATCGCGCGATGCTTCAGGCGGTGCGCGGCCAGTTCCGGATACCCCGCGGCCGCCATGTACCGCTCTTCCGTCTCGAAGTGATACTTGGTGTAGCGCACCACATCCTGCATCACTCGAACGACGTCTCGCGACTTGCCCCCCGTCTGCATCGCTTCGTGCAGCCGGTTCAGGATCTCCACCAGGTGCCGGTGCTGCCGGTCCACCTCCTCCACGCCGATCAGCAACGCGTCGCTCCATTCAATGAGTGCCAAGGCTTGTTCCTCGTTCCGCCTTATCGGCGGGACGGGGAGCTTCTTGAAGTTAAAGCGGGATAGGGTTCGTTGTACCCCTTCGCGTCCCACCAAAGAATGCGGTTCAACGTGTCGCTCGGAATGTCGTCCACGTCGGCCCAGTTCATCCTCGCGGATTCTTCCGCCGCCCAGCGCCGCCGGCCGTTCAGCGCCTTCAGCGGCGGGTTCATCTCGTCCAGTTTCCGTTGGGCCGGAATGCACACATATGGCTTCGCGTCGGCTTCCGCCGTGAACACGCTGGTCATCGCCCGCGCATTTTTCAGCCACGGCGTGCGCGCCGGAATCCGGAAGATCTCCTGGATCGTCCGGATCATCGAAAGCTGGTTGTAATTGTTCGAGTCCACCGCGCCGCGCCGCACATGCGGGCCCACCATCAGCGCCACCGTGCGATGGCCGTCCACATGATCCAGCCCATCCTGCGCGTCGTCTTCCACGATCAGGATCAGGCTCTTCTTCCAAAACCGGCTCGATGAAATCCCCTCGACAATCCGCCCCACCGCCAGGTCGTTGTCGGCCACCATCGCCTTCGGCACGGGCGAGCCTGGCTGGGTCCCGTTGGTGTGGTCGGAGGTCAAGGTCAGGATGTTGATGTTGGCGAGCCTCCCGCTCTTCTCGGATTCGCCCAGTTCCCGCAGAAACTCCGACGCCCGGATCTGGTCCGTGATCACGGTGTCGTCCTGCGGATAACGCGTGCTCATCAGCGGCTTCAATGCCGGCAAACCGGCCGCGCTGCAGCCCACCTGGTCCTGCCACTTCCCTTCCTGGTACATCCGCCAGTACTCCGTCCAACTGCGCAATGCGCGCTTGTCGATGTCCTCGGCGCTGTCCCTTTCCGGGTTCCACCGCCCCGGCAGACAGAACTCGCCAAACACCCGCACCGTCACCGACGGCGGCGCGCCTTGCCAGAAGAAACCCGCCGGAGAGACGGTCAATGCGTCGCTCATGTCCCACGCATAGCCGCGCGGCGAAGCCGCAAACGCGCGCTGCGTGTAGTCGCTGACGAAGGCCATCATCAGCCACTGGTGGCCGTCGAAGCTGATGGAGCTGGTCGTGTAGAAATTGTCCAGCAGCACATACCGGCTGGCCAGCGCCTGGTGGTTGGGCGTGACGTCGCCGCCATAGATCGCCAGCTTCGGCTCGCCGTTTCCCTTTCCCATGGCGCCGAAAACCTGGTCGTAAGTGCGGTTTTCCTTGATGATGAGGAACGTGTGCTCGATCCCCAGCGCGCGCAGGTTCTCAATCCCGCCGGCCTTGGCCATTCTCGGCGCGTTCGCCGCCCGCACTTCCCGCAGGCCCGCGGCAAGCGCCGCTCCATCGGGCGCCGGCATCTGCTGCAACATCCCTTCATAGGCGCGCGAGTTGAACGTCCCGTCGCCGCGGTCCGTGCTGCCCACTCCCTTGATGCACACCACGCGCACCGCGCCGGACCCGTCCACCGTGATCCCCGACGGAAACCAGCCGGTCGGCATCGCTCCGGCCACCTGCCCGCCCCTCACCACCGCCGCCGCATTCATGCCCCCCAGCAACACGTACAGCGCATCGCCCTTCGGAGACCAGGCCGCGTGCGCCGGAATACTGCCCGACGTGCCCGCCGGCCAGGCCGGCAACTTCACCTCGCGCGTCTTGAGTGAGGCGGCGTCGATCAGCGTGACGCTGTCGGAATGCGCGTTGGCCACCGCCACCGTTCTCCCGTCCGGACTCACCCGCAGGCCCGCGGGGGCCAGCCCCGCGCCAATCTCCACCGCTGCATGGCTCGCCAGGTCCACCGCCGTCACCGTCCCGCTCGCCGAAGAACCAGTCACCGGATTCGCCGCAATGCGCCCGCCGCTGGTCGGCGCCGCCGTCTGTCCCTCCTGCCACTTCCGGCCGCCTCGGTTTGAAACGAAGACTTTGCCCGCTGTCTGCGACACATCCACCGAGAACGGCGCCACCCCCGTCTCCACTTCCTTCATCACGGCCCGCTTACCTGCGTCGATCACCGCCAGCGTGTTGTTCCGGCTAAACGCCACAAACGCCTGGCCGCCATCTTTCGAGAACGCGATCCCCACCGGCACCGGGTGCGGCTTCAGAGCCATCCGCTCTTCCTTCACCACTCTGCCGCGCTCGTCCAGCGTCGCGATGAGGATTCCGTCCGGACCATTGCGCGTCGCCTCGCTCGCCCACACTTCGCGCGTCCCCGGACGGAACGCCACGCCGGCATAGGAGGTCGACCGCGACTTGGCCTCGCCCACCAGCGCCCCGGTGGCGGCTTCGTAGATCTCCACCCCGCGCCAGTTGAGCACGGCCAGCAGGCGCTGGTCCGCGCTCAGGCACACATCCACGGGCCGCCCCTTCATCAACACCGGCGTCCCCCATGGCTTCAACAGCTGGTTCGAAGGTAGCAGCCACACCTCTCCCGGCTGCTTGCCCGGCTTTGCCGTGGAGCTCAAGACCTGCCACAGCCCCCCCTGCTCACCCACCAGCACGCCCGCCGCCACCGCCGCCAATCCAAGACCCGCCCACAGATGCCATCTCATATTCAATGCTTCCTCTTCACAAAAACGGCGGGGACCCGCTTCCGGGCCCCCGCCGCAGCTGCTTTCATTCGCCCTTCACTACAAGGGCCGGTAACACCCTCGCGCCTCGCAGCATTCGTATTCGTCCACGATCTGCTGATCGGGGCCGATGCAAATCTGCGTCTTGTCGCACCAGAATGCGCGGTCGTTGCCGTGCGGCACCGTCGGGTCCCACTCGGCTTCCACGTACATGCCCTTCCAACGCAGGTTCTGGCAGCGGTCGTCACCGATCCGCGTCAGCCCCGCGCGCTCTCCGTTGAACACCGCCATGGCCGGCCTCCTTAGGCCTTCACTCCGGCGGCGGCCAGCAGCGCCCGCTTCACGGCCGTCGCCGCGATCTGCACTTTGTAGGCGTTCATGCTCAGCGGCTTGGCGGACTCTACCGCGGCTTTGCCCGCGGCTTCCGCCGTCTCCGCCGTGATCGTCTTGCCCGCCAGCATCGCCGCGGCCTTCTCAGCCACATATGGCGTCGGCGCCACGTGGCCGAGCACGATCTTCGCCGAACCTACCGCCGTGCCCTTCATCGTCAGCGCCACCGACGCCGTTGCCAGCGGCCAGTCCAACGCTTCCTTCTGGCGCACTTCGTAGGTGGCGTTTTTCGTCACCGCATTCGGGATCACCACTGCCGTGACAATCTCGTTCGGCTTGACGTCCACTTCGTGCTGCTCGCTCGAAGCCGGCGCGACGAAGAACTTCGCCGCCTCCACTTCGCGCTTGCCCGACGCCGAAGAGATCTCCACCTTCGCGCCCAGCGCTACCAGCGCCGGCCCGAAACTGGAGGCCGACACAAACCGCGCCGGGCCATCGCCGAAGATCGCGTGGTAACGGTTGTCGCCTTCCACCGCCAGGTCCTTGCCGTCATGCTTCGCAATCAGGCCGAACCCCGCGCGGAAGAACCAGCAGCGCGGCCGCTGGCAGAGGTCGCCGCCCACGGTCCCCATGTTGCGGATCTGCGCGCTCGACACGCCCTTCGCCGCTTCCACCAGGGCCGGCGCGGAGGCCCGCACCAGCGCGTTCGTCAGCACTTCATCCACCGTCACCAGCGCGCCGATCTTTACTCCGGCCGCCGTCTTCGTCACGCCCTTCAGCTCCGCGATCTCCTTGATGTTGACCACTCGCTTCGGCGCGACAACCCCATCCTTCATGAGGCTGATCAGGTCCGTGCCGCCGGCCAGGACTACTGCGTCGTCCCAACCCGCGCCCAACAGGCCCAGCGCCTCTTTCAACGTCTTCGGACTGGCGTATTCGAAGGGTTGCATTATGCTTTCCTCCCGCTGAGTGCGTTTAACACGTGCATCGGTGTCATCGGAACCACTGGCACCCGCACGCCTACCGCGTTCGTCACGGCATTGGCAATCGCGCCAATCCCGCCCACGGCCGGCGGCTCGCCCAGCCCAATCACGCCGCGCGCGTAGTTCTGCTCGTCGATCTCCAGGTGCACCACAATCTCGCCGATATCTTTGATCCCGGCCAGCTTGTAGTACTCCAGATCGGCGTTCAGCATGCGTCCCGTCACGTTGTCCATGATGCGCTCTTCCATCAGCGCGCCGCAGATCGACATGATGCAGCCCCCCATCACCTGGCTCTCCGCCGTCTTCGGGGTGATGTTGTGACCGCAGTCCTGCTCCGCCACCAGCCG
>JACQZS010000272.1 GCA_016213725.1 Acidobacteriota bacterium
GGAGAGTGGGGGGAGGGCGGCGGCCTTTTCCTGGAAGTGGGGGAGCCAGCGCTGGCGTGGCGTGAGGGGAAGGTGAACTTCGTTGTAGGAGACGAAGGCAAAGAAGGGTTTCGATGGATCGTGTTGCTCCAGGAATTTGAGAGTCGCGTCGGTGTAGCGCGAGCCGCCGGTGGGGTCGCGCGGGCCGTCGCCTTCGTCGATGTACTGGCTGAAGCCTTGGGCGAGCGGGGAATAGGGGCCCGCGCCGAGGTGCCATTTGCCGGCGTAGTGGGTTTGGTAGCCGTGCTGGCTCAGGATCTCCGCGAAAGTGGTCTCTTCCAAGGGGAGTTGGTCCAGGTCATCGGGCGTTTTGAGTTTCCGGCCAGTGGAGGGCAGGCCGGGGAGGTAGTCTGTGAGGCCGATGCGCGCGGGGTAGCGGCCGGTCATGATGGAGGCGCGGGTAGGCGAGCAGACGGCGCCGGCGGAGTAGGCATTGGTGAAGCGGCAGGATGCGGAGGCGAAGCGGTCGAGGTTCGGGGTTTCGTGGAAAGTGGAGCCGTAGGAGGGGAGATCGCTCCAGCCAAGGTCGTCGGCGAGGATGAAGAGGAAGTTGGGGCGCGGTTTGGGCGCAGTCCAGGCGAGAGGCGTGGAAGCTGCCGAGGAGAGAAAGGCGCGGCGGGAAAGCGGCATGTGGCAATGCTACAGCAAACCATCAGGAGAGATGGAGCGGGTTGGCGGCGAAGGTGGGTTGTTCGTCGAAGATGATGGACCAGGGCTCAGAGGAGGCGGAGCGGCGGCGCCAAGCGAGGATGGCGAGGACGAGGAGGAGGAAGAGGGAGACGCCGATGAAGGGTTGGGGGGAGGTGCGGGTGAGGGCGGCGGTTTCGAGGGCGCCGAGGAGGGTCATGGCGGCGCCGAATTGGATGAAGTAGACGCCGAGGGTGACCCTGAGGTTGCCTTGTCCGGGGAGCCAGGAGCAGGTGAAGGGGATCTTGCGGAAACGGTGCATGAGGTATTGAAGGAGGATGGCGGACTCGAGGGCGAAGAACCAGGTATGGCCGAGGGCTTTGGGCAGGCCCCAGGAGAGGGCGTACAGGGGGAGGGGGGCGAGGGCCATGGGGAGGATGGCGACGATGACGAGGAGCTTGCGGGCGGCGAAGGTGACGGTGAGATCAGAGGGCGGGGCGGAGGTGCGGAAGATCCAGTTGGCGCGGAGTTCGACGGGCAGGCTGAAGAGGACGCGCATACCGATGAGGAGGGCGGCGGAGATGGTGAGGGGGATGGTGCAGGTGAAGGGGGCGGGGTGGAGGGTGAATTTGGCGGGGCCAGCTGAAATGACAGAGGAGATACTGGAGAGGATCCAGCAGAGGGCGAGGCCGAGGTAGAGGGAGAGGAGGAGGCGGTGGTTGCGGTGGCGGAAGAGAGTACGGGCGGCGAACCAGAAGATGGCGCGCTGGCGGAGGTCGCGGAGGAGGGTGGCGTTGAGGGAGGTGGTGAAGGCGCGCAGGAGGAGGGACGGCCCGTGGTGAGAGAGGGGGAGTCCTTCTACGGCCTTGCGGAGGGCGCGGCGGTAGGAAGCGGCGTAGATCGAGAGGGCGCCCAGGACTGAGAGGGCGGCGGCGGGCAGGGCGAGGAAGGCGGTGTGGAAGGGGAAGGGCCAGATGCCGCCGGCGAGGGATTGCCAGAGATCGAGGAACCAGTAGGGCGGGAGCCATAGGGCCCAGTGAAGGTTGTGGCGCACGGCGACGATGGGGTTGGGAGTCAGGAAGAAGAGGGCGAAGGCGGCGAGGAGCCAGAGGATCTGGAGCAGAGAGGAGATCTGGAGGAAACGGCCGTAGGGCAGCACGGCGAGGAGGATGGCCTGGAGGAGGATGACGGAGAAGAACATGAACGCGGCCGCGGCGGAGACGCAGAAGAGGTGGGCGGCGGCGCGGCGCGCGAGATCGGAGAAGGAAGCGGAGGTGGTTTCGCAGAGGGGGAGGGCGAGGAGGGGGAGGAAGACGAGCGCGCTGAAAGTGACGGCGAAGAAGAGGAGGGTGGCGAAGAGGCGGGCGCGGAAGATGGCGGCGGGGCGGATGGGGAAAGGCGAGAGGACCATGGCATCGCGGCGGGAGGGGAGCAGGCCGTCCCAGGCGATGACGGTGAGCAGCGCGGTGACGGACATGGTGATGAGGAGCACGAGGAGGTTGTCGGAGATGTGGGCCTGCCGGAGGACGGAGAGCGGGATGCCGATGGAGGCGTAGCGGAAGGCGAAGAGGACGGAGAGAGTGAAGCCGAGCCCAGCGAGGAGGGCCAAGGTGGTGACGAAGAGCTGGTGGGGCTCGCCGCCGGCGGCGATGAGGTCGTTGTCGAGGAAGGAGTGGGTGAAGTGGCGGATGAGGCGCTGGGAGCGAAGCTGTTCGAGGCGGGTCATGACTGGATGACCCCCATGAGGGAGTCGGCGGTGAGTTGGGGATCGCTGCGGAGGGCGAGTTGGGTGAAGATGGCTTCGAGGCTGGGAAGGGCCATGAGGGAGCGGAGATTTTCAACGGAGTCGTGGGCGACGACCTTACCTTGGTAGAGGATGACGACGCGGGAGCAGACGCGCTCGACGGTTTCCAGTTCGTGGGAAGAGAAGAGGACGGTTTTGCCGGCGGCGGCGAGGGACTGGATGAGGTGGCGGAGGACGAGGGAGGAGTGGACGTCGAGGCCGGAGAAGGGTTCGTCGAGGATGACGAGTTCGGGGTCGTGGAGGAGGGCGGCGGCGAGGAGGATCTTCTGGCGCATTCCTTTGGAGTAGGAGGCGATGGGAGTGAAGCGGTCTCCGTAGAGGTCGAACTGGCGGAGGAAGGCTTCGATTTTGGAGTAGAGGCGGGTTGGGGGGATGAGGCGGAGCTGGCCGGCGAGTTCGAGGTATTCGGCGCCGGAGAGCTGCGGGTAGAGGAAAGGCTCTTCGGGGACATAGCCGAGGATGGACTTGAAGGCGTCGGGGTCGCGGCGAATGTCGGAGCCTTGCCAGAGGATGGCGCCGCTGGAGGGGTCGAGCAGGCCGGTGATGAGTTTGACGGTGGTGGACTTGCCGCTGCCATTGGGGCCGAGATAGCCGGTGACGGCGCCAGGCGGCGCGCAGAATGAGACGGAGTCGATGGCGGGAATCCCAGTGAAGAGTTTCGATAAGTTGAGAACTTCCAGCATGGTGGGCGGCTCCTGAGTGGGGAGACACCGGTTGCTGGTGGAAGTTTCCAGGCGAATGTATGATTCACGAATGACGCGGCGAGAGTTTACACGGCTGGCGGCGGTGGGGCCGCTTCGATTCGGCGACGGACGCGACTGGTTTTTCCAGAGGAGATTCGGGCTGTTTGTGCACTGGGGACTGTATTCGATCCGCGGGTACCACGAGCAGGAGCTTTATCGAAAGCGGCTGAAGCGGGAGGAGTATGAACCGCTGATGAGGCAGTTTGACCCAGTGAAGTACCGGCCGGCGGAGTGGCTGGACGTGATGGAGCAGGTGGGCATGCAGTATGTGTGTTTCACGACGAAGCACATCGACGGCTTCTGCATGTGGGACAGCGCGGAGACGGATTACAAAGTCACGCGCACACCCTACGGGCGGGACGTGCTGAAGATGCTGGCCGACGAGTGCCGCCGGAGGGATGTGCCGCTCTGCCTGTACTACTCAGTGGTGGACGAGCACCAGAAGAACTACCCGCACTCCGGACGGCCGTACGAGCTGGCCGGACCGCAGGCGGGGGACGAGCCGGACCTGGCGGCGTATCTCGAGTACGTGCGGCGGCAGGTGCGGGAGTTGTGCACGGGGTATGGGAAGGTGAGCGGGATCTGGTGGGATGCGAACGTACTGCAGGTGAGAGATGCTTCGATGCGCGCGATGATCCGGGCATTGCAGCCGTCGGCGGTGATCAACAACCGCGGTTTCGACGACGGCGATTTCGGGACGCCGGAGCGGGATTACGATCGCGGCATTGAAGGCGTGAGCGTGTTCCCGAAGCCGACGGAGGCCTGCGAATCCGTAGGCAGTCAAAGTTGGGGTTTCCGGAAGGATGAGGACTACTACAGCGCGAGTTATCTGAAGCGGAGCATTCAGAAGACGATGGCCAAGGGCGGGAACTATCTGCTGAACGCGGGGCCGAAGGCGGACGGGACACTGCCGGAGAAAGCGGTGAACGTGCTCGGCGAGGTCGGGCGCTGGTACAAGGCGGTGGAGGAGGGGCTGACGGCGGAGCCGGCAGGGCGGCTGACGCAGGATGCGAGGCTGCTGTTCACGAGACGGAACAAGACGGTTTACCTGCACATTACGGCGGAATTCGAATCAGAGGCGATCCTATTGCGGCCGATGGCGGAAAGGCCATTGAAAGCCACGCTGCTGAACACAGGGAAAGAGCTGGAGGCGGAGGTGGCGGCACTGCCGAAGTTGTGGAACCAGACGCCGGACCGTTGTTTGCGGCTGCGCGGGGTGCCGGAAGGAATGGCGGGCGCGGTGGTGAAGCTGGAGTTCTAGTCGAGGGAGAAGACGAAGAGGCGGGAGGGGGAGTCTTCGGGGAGGAAGTAGAGGCGGTGGTTGACGAGGTCCATGCCTTCGTGGGTGAAGGCGGTGCCGCGATCTGTGAGTTGGAATTCGAGTGTGCGGGTGGGGGCGTAGGTGGCGGGATCGAGGAACTCGACGGCGCCGCCGGGAGCGGGCTTGGGGTGGAGGCCGGAGGCGATGATGGAGCCGTTGCGGAACTTGATGTCCTGGTAGCTGGTGCGGTTGGGGTTCAGGGATGTGGAGATGAGCTTGCCGGCGGGGGTGTAGCGATAGAAGGTGCGGGCGTCCCAGTTGGCGAGGATGAGGGCGTCGGGGGAGAGGGCGAGGGCGCCGACGTGATCGGGGACTTCGAAGGAGGAGATGAGATCGAGCGTCTTCTTGGAGCGGCGTTGAATGGAGGCGCGGGAGTTAGGGCGGTATTCGGCGACGGGGATCCAGAGCGAGGTGGCGTCGTGATCGAGTCCGCCGGGGTGGAAGAGATCGCCCTGTTGGACTTCGACGGTGCGGAGGAGTTTGCCGGAGGGGAGCGCGAACTCCGAGAGCAGGCCTTTGCGGGCGGCGCGATCGACGCTGGTGACGAAGAGGCGATCGCCGTCGACGACGATGCCCTGGACGTGGTGGAGTTCGGCCTGGAGGGCGATGGTCTGCAGGAGGGCGGCGGCGAGTAGGAGCACGCCTCGATTTTAGAAGATGCGGAACGTGTAGCTGAAGCGGACGCCGCGCCCGATTTCAGGAGCGAAATCTTTGATGAAGGAGAGGTGGTTGAAGTAGAGGCGGTCGCCGAGGTTGAAGGTGTTGACGGCGAAGGTGTGCATGACGTGCTGGCGGGTAAGGGTGTAAGAGGCGTTGATGTTGAAGACGGCGTAGCCGGCGGTGGCGGTTTCAGCGGGTGCGGTTTGCCACTGCTTGTTGGTGAGGATGACCTCGGGGCGGACGGAGAGGCTCTTCCAAAGCCAGTCGAAGCCGAGGCGGCCGCGGCCTGGGGGGATGCGAGGGAGGTTGAGGCGAGGGCTGGCGGTGAGGTTGGCATCGACGTAGTCGAAGCCGGAGAGGATCCAGAGGTTGTTCAGGAGTTTGTTCTGGGCGCGGAATTCGGCGCCGAGGAAGCGGGAGTCGTTTTGCAGGTACTGGTAGACGTTGAGGCCTTCCTGGACCGCGCCGGTGGGGTTCATATAGACGAAGTCGTGCATGCGGTATTGGAAGACGCTGGAATCGAGCCGGAACCGCTGACCGTGGTGCCGGAGGGAGAGTTCGAGTCCGTCTGCGCGTTCGCCTTTGAGGTTGGGATTGCCGATTTCAAAAGCGAGGTTTCCGGGGTGAGGCCCATTGTTGTAGAGTTCCTCGAGGGCCGGAGCGCGGTAGGAGTGGATGTAGTTGGCGACGCCGGACCCGTCGCGCCAGAGGGGGACGAAGAGGCCAGCGGAGGCGGAGAGGCCGTCGAAGGAGCGCCGGGTGAGGCCGTCCGGGGAGTAGCCATTGTGTTCGTAGCGGCCGCCGAACTGGAATTTGACGCGGTCATAGCGAAGTTCTTCGAGGCCGAAGAGGGCGATGGAGTTTTGGTCGACGGGAGGAGTGAGGGCTTCGGCGCCGCGAGCGTCGTAAGCACGGTGCATGCCCCAAAGGCCGAAAGTGCCAGTGAGAGGGCCGCGCTTCTTCTGGTCGAAGGTTCCGCGATAACTGAACTGTTTATTGAAGAACTGGGTACCGATGACGCCGGCGTTGAGTTCCTTGTGAGTGTAGTCGGAGTAGTTGAGGTCGTACTGGAACTGCTCGAGGAAAGAGCCGAGTTGTTTGGCGGCGCCATTGAAGCGATAGGAGTTGCGGACCATGTTGAGGAGCGGGGCATCCGCGGGGTCCTGCGTGGGGATGCCGTAGGTGGTTTCGATGCGCTGGAAGTTGGAATTGAAAGTGTGGCGCACGCCGTAGCGGCCCGCGCCGATCTTGAAGTTCTCCATTTCGGTGGCGGAGTTGAGGATTTTGCCGGCGGGGGAGCGGTAATCGCCGGTGCGCATTCCTCCGCCGGAGCCATAGAGGAGCCAATCTCCGCGGCCGTATTCAAAAGAGCCGGAGCCGCCGCCCTGGGAGTTGGCGGTACCTCCGACGCCGGTGATGGCGAGGTGGAGGCCGTCGTGCGGGTGCTGGTTGAGAATGTGGTGGTCAGTGAGGATGTTGACGACGCCGCCGATGGCGTTGGAGCCGTAGAGCAGGGTGGCGGGGCCCTTGACGACTTCGACGCGTTCGAGGTTGGAGGGATCGACGGGTTCACCGTGGTCGCCGGATTGGGAGGAAAGGGTGCCGGAGCGCATGCCATCCTGCAGGACGAGGACGCGGTCGCCGTCGAAGCCGCGGACAACAGGACGGGTGGTGCCGGGGCCGAAGGAGCGCTTGGCGACGCCGCCTTCGTTTTCGAGGAGATCGCCCAGCGACGTAGAGCCGCTCTTGGCGGAGAGTTGGTAGCCGTCGAGGGAGGTGACGCTCATGAACGACTCGGCGACAGTCTCGTCTTTGCCGGAAGCGGTTACGGTGATGGATTCGCGCAGAGGCGAAACACCAAGGGGAATGATGATCTCGGACTGCTCGCCGGCGACGACAGAGAGGATGACCTTTTCTCCAGTGAGGGCGTGCATATGAGCGACGAGCGTGTAGCGGCCGGGGGGGAGGCCGCGAAAGGTGAACTCGCCCTTTTCGTCGGTTTCAGCGAGCCGCGAGCCGGGAGTGACGAGGACTGTCGCGCCATGGAGAGCGGCGCCGGATTCGGTGAGAGTAACAAGGCCGTGAATGGAGCCACTGGCAGGCGTCTGCCCAAGGAGAGGGTTCAGGAAGAGAGGCAAGGCCAGGACAATGGCGAGCTTAAGCATGGTCTCTTTTCTATTGTCAGGGTGTAGGGGCGGGGCCGTCTTGAGAAATCGTTCCAGCGGGCCCGATGAGGCGATGAGCGGGCCGGCAGGAGCGGCGGGCGGGCTGACGGGCTGAATCCAGCGGGCTTTGAGGGTAGTCTAAAGAGGACCATGCCTCGATATTTCACGTTACAGCAGGCGCAGGATACTGTGGAGAAGCTGAGAGGAGTAATAAAGGCGGCCGTGGAGGTGCGAACCCGGCAGGCGGAAGCGGAGGGGGAACTCAGAGAGGCAGTGCAACGGGCGCAGGTGTTGGGGGGTGTGAGGCTGGATCCTGACCGGATGGCATTGCTGTCGAAGGCAAAGCAGCTGGCGGCGGTACGGTTGAGGGAATGCGTGGAGGCGATTGAGGAAAGCGGCGCGCAACTGAAAGACCTGGATGCGGGGTTGTTGGATTTCCCGACGTTATACCGGGGTGCAGAGGTGTTGTTGTGCTGGAGGCTGGGGGAAGCGGGCATCGGGTATTGGCACGGCCTGGAGGAAGGATTCCGAGGGCGGAAGGCGATTGACCGGGACTTTCTGGATCACCACACCGGAGATGAGGAAGAGGGCGCCCGGTAGGGGAAGGGATATAATTCGTGCCACAGTGACTTCTATTTCGCCGGTAAAATCCTGGGCCCTGATGTGGGCAGTTGCGAAGCTAGCGATTTTGCTAGTGGGTGTGCCCGAGTCATGGGCCAAAGGGGAAGGGCCGCGGCCGGAGGCGGTGGCATCGGCTCACGCAGGTCACCCGGCGGAGCGAGTGGGGAACGTGCTGCTGCTGCACTCCTATCACTCGACGTATGAATGGACGAGTGAGGTTTCCCGAGGGATTTCGGCGGTGCTGGAGGCGGCACCGTACGAGATTGAGCTGTGGGCGGAGTTCATGGATGCGAAGCGGACGCTGCCCGAGACGCGGCGGGAGTGGATGAGGGACCTGCTACAGCGAAAGTACGGACGGATCCGTCTGGACCTAGTGATCGCCGTGGATGACGATGCGGCGGCCTACATGGCAATGGAGGACAACGGCCTGCGGCGCGACATTCCAGTGGTGTATTGCGGAGTGTCGAGTCCGGAATTGATTCAGAGGCTTCCGAAGGAGCGGTTTACGGGGGTGCAGGAGATCCACGGGGCGGGCGATTTTCTGTTGGCGCAGCGGTGGTTTTGGAGAGGTGAGGGCGTTCTGGTGCTGGTGGTGGACAATTCCCCTACGGGGAAAAGCATGAAAGAACTGTATGCAAGGGCTCTGACGGAATTCCCGCGGGTGAAGCCGGTAATTCTGGACGGAGCCGAGCTCACGACGGAAGAGATCCTGGCGCGTTTGCGCGGTATGCCGGCGCCGGGCCTGGTGTTGCTGAGCGCCTTCACCCGAGATGTGAACGGAACGTATATCCCTCCCCAGGACGCTGGCCGGAAAATTTCGGAAGCGGCGCGGGCGCCGGTAGTGAGCCCGAATGTGAGCCAGTTAGGGCAGGGCCTCCTGGCAGGCAACGCGAACTCAGGATTCGCGCATGGAAAACTGACCGGCGAGATGGCAGTCCGCATTTTGCGCGGCGAGCCGTTGGCGGAGATACCCAGGCAGCAGCATGGCAAGCTCTGGCTTGTGATTGACGACCGCGTGGGGAAACGGTGGGGCCTCAGGGCGAGCGACTATCCGCAGGATGCGATTGTCGTGAACGAGGAAGCGGGTTGGCGGAAGACCTATGCCGAGAATCGCAGACTGATCTGGGCGATTGCACTGGGTTTTCTGGCACAGACGGCAGTGACGCTTGCTCTCGTGGTCATGATCGTCAGAAAGAGGAGGGTGGAGCAGGAACTGAGAGCAAGCCAGGCGAATGTGGAGCGAGCGCAAAAGATCGCCAAACTGGGGCATTGGGAGAGGGATGTCAAGACGGGGCGGCTGTACTGGTCCGACGAAGTCTTCCGCCTGTATGGGTATGAGCCGGGGAGTTTCGAACTAGATAGCAGGAAGCACCTGGAGATGGTGCATCCGGAGGACCGGCAAAGGGTGGAAGAGCTGATCGCGAAGTCGGATTTGAGTGGGAAAAGCCGGGTGCTGGAATTCCGGATCATACGCCGTGACGGTTCGGTGAGGCACATGCGAAGTCTGGGGGAATGGTCCAGGCGTCCGAATGGAGACACCCTGGTGGCGGGGGTGGTTCAGGACATCACTGAGTTGAGGGAGATGGAGGAGCATTTCCGGCACGCGCAGCGGGTGGAGTCGCTGGGGAACATGGCCGGCGGAATTGCACACGACTTCAATAATCTGCTGACGATCATCAACGGGTATTGCCAGATTCTGTTGCTGAAGATGGGGGCCGACGATCCGAATCTGGCGAAGGTGAAGGAGATCCACAGAGCCGGGGAGCGTGCGGCGGCGCTGACGAAGCAGCTACTGGCATTCAGCCGCAAGCAGGTGATGGAGACGCGCGTGCTGGACCTGAACGAGTTAGTGGAGTCAGCGGAGGGACTATTGCGGCCCCTGCTGGGAGAATCGATCAGTTACAGGACGGAGTTGAGCGAGGGGCTGCACGCGGTGAAGGCCGATCCGTATCAACTGGAGCAGGTTCTCGTGAACCTCGTAGTGAACTCCAAGGATGCGATGGGAGACGGCGGGGTGCTGCTGATAGAGACCCGGAACGAAGACCTGGCTGGATTTACATCCTGGAATGGGTTGGAGATCGAGCCGGGTCCTTATGTGCGGTTGGTTGTGACCGACAGCGGGCATGGCATGAGCGAAGAGGTGCGCCAGCGGGTCTTCGAGCCGTTTTTTACGACGAAGCCGCAGGGAAAGGGCACCGGTTTGGGTTTGGCGTCGGTGTTCGGCATCGTGCGGCAAAGCGACGGCTATGTCTCTGTGGTGAGCCAGCCGGGGATGGGTACATCGTTCCATGTGCTGCTACCCGCGGCTGACGGGCAGGCGTCCATCGCGGAGGAGCGGACCGAGGCCTTACGGCCCGGAGAAGGGCGGATTCTGATTGTCGAGGACGAGGAACAGATCCGGACCCTGGCCGCGGCGGCGCTGACTGAGTTGGGCTACCGGGTGACTGCGGCGGCGGGTCCGCAAGAGGCCCTGATGATCGATTTCAGCAAATTGGGCACGCCTGAATTGCTGGTGGCGGACATCGTGATGCCGGGCATGAGCGGGTTGGCGCTGGCGAAGAAGCTGCGGGAGCGGTGGCCGAGCCTCAGAGTGTTGGTGATGTCCGGGTATCCCGGGAGGGAGTTGGATCTGGAGGAACTGGGGGATGCCGCTTTCCTTGCCAAACCTTTCTTGCCTGCGGAGCTGGCGGACAAGGTGAGGGAGATGCTGGGAGGAGGCCGCAGCCGCTAACCTCGTGGCCTGCGGATGGACCGGAGCGAATGCTTGGAAGAGGGCGACGCCAGGTATGGTGTAACGCTCCGCGATTTTCCCCCGCGTAGCGAGCCGCTTTTCTCGAATTAAGTCCAGACTGAACCGTCGCGATCGTGCGAACGCGACGGACTGCAGTTTGAATCACTGGCGGGATCGCACGGGATACCGATAATCCCAGCCTCGCCCCCGGGTTTTGATTCCAGGGTAGGATGACGGGCGGAGAGCCCGACTGATATAGGCAGCCAGGCCCTCCCCTACACCCATTCAGGGAGTCTTGACCACTCCCGGAAAGGCGCCCATGCAGATCCTACACCCATTCGTCGGCTCGATCCAACAGTACGCCGAAGCGATCTCCGATCCCGAGCGCTACCGCCCGGATCACTGTCCTCAATGCGACGCCAAACAGCCACTCACCGGGCATGGCTTTTATCGCCGTACGCTGGTCGATCCCGGCTTTGAGGGCGTGATCCGCGTGCGCCGCTATCTGTGTCGCCTCTGCAAACGTACGGTCTCTTTGCTGCCCGAGTTCGCCCTGCCGTGGCTGCGGTTCAGCCTCACAGTGATCTCGCTTTTTCTGGTAGCGCGTCTGCTCCAGGGCCTCACCCTCGCGGCGGCCGCGCTGGCGGCATCGCAAACCGCTATGCCGTATCAGCGCGGGCAGTTCTGGATTCGCCGTTTTCGAAGGCAAGCTCCCGCGCTTGCCGTGGCGCTGGCACCGCTCGCGGCACGAGTCACCGCGCCCGACTTTGTCGCCCGCGCGCTCGCCATGCTGGAATCCGTCGGCTGGATCGCCGGTCACCGCTTCCTACTCTCCGAGCTGCGCGCTCACCTACTGGGCTGGCCGCGGTTTCTCGTTCCGCACGGGCGGCGCACCACGCTGGCGCCGGCGCTCCCCACCACCTGAGGCTACACACACAACATTTGCCTTGAGCCAGCACGGCTTCCCGTCTTAGGCTTTGGGGCGGGAGAGAAAATCAGTGGATGACAAAGCCGAAAAACTCGCCCTCTTCCGCTACGGTCTGATCGCTTCGTTGGTCCTCGAGCCACTACCTCACGGCGAGCTCACGCGCCGCGCCGAGGAGATCGCGGCCCGCCATTACGACATCCCCGATTCTAAACGCCGCGCCGTCACCGTCGATACGCTGCTGGAATGGGCCAAGCGCTACCGCAACGGCGGCTTCGAGGCGCTGGCACCCAAACCGCGCCAGGATCGCGGCCAGTCGCGCACCATCACCCCGCAGCTGGCGGACCTGATCGAACGCCTCAAGCGCGAAAACCCGCATCGCACCGGCACCACGCTGCTGCGCGAACTGGCTCTGTCTTCCGGCCAGAACGAGGCGCCGCTGTCGGCCTCCACGCTGTATCGCTTCCTCAAACAGCGCGGCCTCTCGGAAAGGCAACTGCTGGCCCCGCCGGGACGCAAGAAGTTCGAAGCCGAACTCGCCAACCAGATCTGGCAGGCCGACATGCTATTCGGCCCCTGGGTCACGCGCCCCGGCGGCGGTCGCAGGCAGGTGTTCCTGCACGCCACGCTGGACGATGCCAGCCGGCTCATCCCGCACGCGCAGTTCTATGCCAGCCAGGGACTCGACGCCGCGCTCGACTGCCTGCGTCAGGCCATCGCCGCACGCGGCATTCCTGTCCGCCTGTACATCGACAACGCCAAGATGTACCGCTCGCCGCAACTGGCCCGCATTGCCGCCTCGATTGGCACGCTGATCATTCACTCGCGGCCTTACCAGCCCGAGGGGCGCGGAAAGATCGAACGCTGCTTTCGCACCGTCCGCGATCAATTCCTCGCCAACCTCGATCCCAAACGCCGGTTGACTCTCGAGGAACTCAACGATCGCCTCTGGGCCTGGATCGACGGCGTGTATCACCGCTCCCAACACAGCGCCCTCGGAATGACGCCGCTCCTGCGCTGGCAGCGCGATATCGAGCATGTCCGCCAGCTTCCGCCCGCCACCGATCTGCGCCGCCTCTTCTTCCATCGCCTCGACCGGCTGGTGCGCCGCGATTCGACGTTCCTGCTGCACAACCGCCTGTATGAAGCGCCGCCGCATCTGGCCGGCCAGACCATCGAAGCGCGCTACGATCCCCTCGATCCCACCGAGGTCGAGGTCTGGCACCAGGGACAACTCCAGGCCGCGGTGCACCCCCTCGATCCGGTCGTCAATGGCCGCCTGCCTTCCGCCCAGCCGACTGACGCTCCTAGGCCGGCGCCCACCGGAATCAATTTCGTCGAACTGCTCAACCACAACAAGGACGACGACGAGGAGCCGCCATGGTAGAAGCCTTCTTCGGTTTTAAGAAAACTCCATTCGGCGACAGCCCCGATCCCAAACAGTTGTTCCCGTCGCAGGCCTGGAACCAGGTCAAGGCGCGGCTGCAGTTCCTGGTCGATCATCGCGGCGCGGGCCTGATAACCGGCGAGGTCGGCTCGGGCAAGTCCACCGCCGCACGCAGCTTCACCGCCGGGCTCAATCCCAACCTCTTCAAGGTGATGTATCTGCACTGGACGCCCGGCTCGGCACTGGACCTGCTGCGCCAGGTGGCGCTTGAGCTGGATCTGGAGCCGGCACACTTTCGCGGCGATCTCGCGCGCCAGATCTCACAGGCCATCGTGCGGCTCAATCAGAGCAAAAAGCAGCACCCTCTGCTCATCTGCGATGAGGCGCAGTTACTCTGCCATCCGGCCCTGGAACAGCTCCCGTTGCTGCTCAACTTCGACATGGATTCGTCACGTTACCTGACGCTGTTGCTCGTTGGCCAGCCGCTGCTGCGCCGCACCCTCTCCTTGCAGATGCACGAGCCGCTGCGGCAGCGCATCGCCGTGCAGTACCACCTGGAAGGTCTCTCACGCGAGGAGCTCGATGCTCATCTGGCGCACCAGTTGAAGGCCGCCGGAGTCACGCAGCCGCTGTTTGACGACACCGCCCGGCAGGCGCTCTATCAGGCCACCAAAGGCATTCTGCGCAAAGTCAACAAGCTGGCCCTTACGGCACTGCGCCTGGCGGCGGCACGCAAGGCGCACCAGGTCGGCGAAGCGATCCTGCTGGACGCCACCACGGAGGCGATGCTATGAAGCCCGCCGCAGCGGCTGTGATGTCGCTGGCGCAGTTGCTCGAGCAGCAGCCGGCGGCGCCGCCGCCCTGCTTGGTGGAACCGGGACTGTTGCCTCCGCAGGGCATCCTGTTCGTGGGCGGGGAACCCAAGGTCGGCAAGTCGCTGCTGGTGGCCAATCTGGCCCTATCGCTGGCTGCCGGCACAGGTCGCATCGGGTTTCCCGTCCCAACGGCGCGCCGCGTCCTGGTCTGCCAGTTCGAGTTGCCCATTCCGCAGTTTGTCAGCCGTCTCGCCACGATGCGCCGCGTGCTGGGCGCGTCCGCCGACCAGCATCTGCTGGTGGACACGCGCACCGCCGGTCATCTGCTCAGCGCCCCTCAGGGGCTGGGTCATTTCGTGGCGGCAGCCAAGTCCGCCGCGGCCGAAGTCATTGTTCTGGACCCGCTCTATTCCACGCACGATCAGGACGAGAACGACACCCGCGCCATGGCGGCCTTATGTCAGTCACTACTGCGGCTGCGCGACGCATCGCGCGCCGCGCTGGTGGTGGTGCATCACGTGCGCAAATCGATTGGCCGCCACGAGATCGGCAGTGCCTTTCGCGGCTCCAGCGCTTTGCACGCGGTGGGCGACAGTTACTTGCTGGTCACGCGGCCGTCGCCGCAACTGGCGACCGTCGAACTGCGCTTCCAGTTCCGCTACGCCGCTCCGCAGCCACCACGCCTGCTGGAGTTGAATCCGGAAACGCTGTGGTTCTCTTCCACGGGTGCGGCGCCCAGCCCCGCCGCCCCCCGCCGGAAAGTAGAGAAGACCGATCTGGCGCAGGCCATGGCGAACATCGGCGATTGGGCACGTTATAGCGAACTGCGCGGCGAGATCATGAATCTCACCGAGTGTTCCAAACGCACCGCGCAGTTGGCCATCACCGAGGCCTGCCGTCAGGGCTGGATCGTGCAGGCCGACGGCCAGTATCGCCTCCCGCTGTAGCTCAGCGGTGGGCGTCGATGTCCGCACGGGGTCGCGCCCGGGCGGATGCCCAGGGCCGATGCGACGGAGCTGGCTCCAAAGAAATCGGCCGCAACCACCCTCCCGTGCCTCAGATCGGGTGCGGGAGGGTTGCTCATTTGTGCAGCGGGCAGGCCGGATAAACAACACTAGGGTTTTGTCCGTTGGCCTGTATCAACACGCAGATCCCACCGTCACAGGAACCTCGCTGCTTCTTATCGGGGGAGTACTTCCTCCACCCCACGCAGATCGGTGTGCGCCCGCATCCGCTCGGGAGTGTTGAAGCCGTCGCGCTGCAGCACTCGCACCGCGTCCCGCTCAGAACCGAACATCCGAGCCTGCCTCTCCTCACCGAGGACCGCGCGCAGGACCTCGCGATCCTCTTCGGACGCGGCGATCCCGTGGAGAGGCCGTACGAAACGTTGCCGGCTGACCGGCCCCAGGTAGACGTAGCCGTCACAGTATTGGCGGAGCCGGAGTTCGGGATGGCCTTGGGCGTAGTAAGAGAACCGCTCGATCACCCCGTCGAATTCCTGATGCGAGGTGTCGAATCCGACTGGCGTGACGTGTGCTTGGAAAGCCTGGTCCAGGACTCCGCCGAACGGCAGGCAGAACGCCTGCCTATAGAGCAGGATCGGGACGCGGAAGAAGTGCCTTTTCGCTTCGGGGTAGTGCAGTTTAATAAAAAATGGGGACCGGTTGAACCTAACTTTCAGGTGGTGCCCGATTCGACGCGGCCCTTTGCTCGCCTCAAGCCCCGGCTCATAGTAGCTCGTGAAAGCGTGGTGCGTGCCGGTGTAAACCAGCATTTTCCCCCGTTCCGACACCGCGCGGTTTATGACCTCCGCCCCGACGCTGTCGTTGACGCCCCAGATGCCGATGATGCTAAGGCGCTGGCTGCCGCGGTTCACCTCCCATGCCTTTTGAAGGACCTCGTATAGCTCCTCGTAATAGAAGTACGGGGCCGCCGAGAATACGATCCGCCGGGCAAGGCGCTCGTCGAATGCCGCTCCCGCAAGCAGCCGGTCGATGGCGGACTGGCTCGACTGGCGGAACAACTCGATCGCCACTTGATGGACGCCCGCTCCCGGCAATTGCGGCAGCAGTCCGATCAGAAACTCGTAATGCTCCCTCACACGGTGTGGTTCTCCGAGCAATACGACCGGATGCTCGGTGAACCTGTGTAGCACATAGGTTGCTGGGGGTTCCCCGTGCGCCCGCAGCGCAGCAACGAACTCGGCCGTCTCGGCCTGGGACAGCACTCGATAGCTGGGAGCGCGGTTCTCGAACAGATAGAACCCCCCTGCGACGACGAGTGCGCCTGCAGTGATCCAGCCAGTTAACTTGATTGCCAAACGCAGACGATGCATAGCACGCATAGTAGGTCCTACATATTCATTATCCGAGTTCCGCGCCTCTTTATGCGCCTAAATAGCATCATAGACGCTGAACGCCGACAGGCGCCGATGTCCATCGTCGCGGCCGAAGCAAAGTGGCTTCCGGTTAGGAAATGGCGCACCGGAATGCGGGGCTCCGGCACCGCCCGGCGGTGATCAAATCCAGATTGCAGACCCAATCACTGCTCAGAGGTTCGCTATCCCCCAAGGCCCGTGCCGCCATGGAATTCGTCCGTTGTGCCAGGAAAGAGCGCTGCATTTCTTTGGTGAAGCTCCCGAGCGGAGGCCCTGGGCTATAAACGCGAAGACGCGCCCGGCCGCTTCTGCCGGGCGCTTCCAAATGAATTTCTCGGCGGGATACACGGTTGTGCCTACACAGGCGAGTATCCTATCCCTCCGCCGATTTCACACCCAGCCGGACCGGCAACTGAATCTGAGAAAACGGGCGCGAATTACCGTGAGAACTTCGAGGGGAAATAATGTGGCCCGTTACAGTATGGCAAATGAGAGGGGGCGGGCGTATGATGGCATCCATGACACGAAACCTTCTTCTCGCTGTAGTGACCTTGTTGGCGCTGGCCGCCGGCGCGTTGGCGGCTGATGTGACGGGAACCTGGGTGGCCCAAGTGCCGGGCCGGGACGGGAACATGATGGAGACGACTTTCGTCCTCAAGCAGGCGGGGGAATCACTGACGGGTTCGATGGAGAACCAGTTCGGGCAGCGGGAGATCAGCGACGGGAAGGTGAGCGGCGACGATTTGACATTCAACGTGTACATTGAATTCAACGGGAACAAGATGACGTTGGCGTTTACGGGGAAAGCGGCCGGCAGCGAGATCAAGTTCAAACGGGAGCGGAAGGGTGGGGACGCGGGCCCGTCGAACGCGGAGTTTGTGGCGAAAAAGAAATAGGGCGAGATCAGCCGAGTTCGTCGATGGAGCGCGGCCAATCCGCGCCGAGCAGGCGGGAGAGGGAACGGTCTGCCAGAAGGCGGCCGGAGGTCTGGCAGCGGGGGCAGTAATTGGTTTCGTTGGCGGCGTAGCGGATGCGCTGGACGGGGGTGGAACAGGCGGGGCAGGGGAGTTTGTAGCGGCCGTGGACGGCCATTTCAGGGCGGAAGGCGGTGACCTTTTCCGGGAAGGCTCCGGCGGCCTGAGTGCGAAGACGGGCGATCCAGGCGGCGAGCGTTTCACGCGTGGAGCCGTAGAGGCGCCGG
The DNA here is from genome assembly GCA_016213725.1 of Acidobacteriota bacterium. Lineage (GTDB taxonomy): Bacteria > Acidobacteriota > Terriglobia > Bryobacterales > Bryobacteraceae > Paludibaculum. The sequence goes on from JACQZS010000272.1 coordinate 17,417, forward strand.
GCGTCCTCCGCGGGCAGTTTCTGCGAAAGGGCGACAGGGGAGAGGCGCGCGTGATGGAGGATTTCGTCGGAGAATGCGTTGCCGATGCCGCTGAAGAGGTGAGGGTCGGTGAGGGTCCGTTTGAGTGTGTGGTTCTCGCGGCGCAAGGTGGCATCGAATTCTTCGAGGGTGCAGTGGAGGGGCTCCAGCCCGCCTGGGTTGAGGGCGAGTAGACCTTCCTCGCCCTGCGCGAGATGGAGGGAGGCGCGGTGTTGGGAGCCGGCCTCGGTGAGGTGAAGAACGCCGGATGAAAACGTGAAAGAGGCCAGCGGCCGGCCGGCCTTGCGGTTCCAGTGGAGGCGGCCGGCGATCATGAGGTGAAGGACGAGCCACGTGCTGTTTGCGCAGCCGAGGCCGATGCGTTTGCCGATGCGGCGGAAGGCTGTGACGGGCTGGCCGATGGCGGCAGAGAGGGGCGGTTGAACGGAGCGGAGGAGGAAGGGGGAGTTGAGGGCGATGTGCTCCAGGCTGGCGCCGCGGATGCGGGCTTCCAGTGCTTCCAGGTAGATCTCGATGTCGGGTAGTTCCGGCATGGGGATGCACAAGCCAGGATAGCGCGGCGGGTGTGGAGGAGGAATCAGAGGGACGAAGAAGCACAGACACGAAGGAGAGGTGATTGGCGCGCAGAGCATTCGTCGCACTGAGGCTATGCGCTTCCCGGGTAGCGGTGCTTTTGGTGCCGGCTGGACTGGCGGACGCTGTCAGGTGAGTTGCCGGCAACGATGAAGGCGATGAAAAGAGGGGATGAAAAGAGGGGATTGACGCCGCTTGTGAGCTAATTCATACTCCGTGGTACCGCTTAGGCTGTGTCCGAGGAGGCTGGGTTATGAAGAACTGGGCCGTATTCTTTCTGTGTGTCTCACTGACTGCCGGCGTGAAGATCAACGAAGTCATGTTCAGGCCGGATGTGGCGAGCGCGGAGATGATGAGGAATCACGCTTGGGTGGAGTTGTGGAACAACGGTGAGGGTGAGGTGGACCTGAGCGGGTGGGTGATCTCGGCGTCGGACGGGGCTGGGGGGGCGTCGGCCAGGGCGCTGCCCGCAGTGCAGTTGCCGGCTGGAGCGTATCTCGTAGTGCATTTTGCCGAGGGCGAGAACCGCCTGGGCTTTGGCGACAACTCGGGCGATTACTACACAGGGGACGCGGCGAGCGGCGCGTATTTCCGGTGGGAGAGCGACGAGGTGGCTCTCTACTCGCCGGACGGGATCGTGGACTTCTTCAAATGGAAAACGGCCTTGTCGGCTTTTTCTCCAGGGGCGGCGTATGCGGATGCCGTGGCGGCGAAGATCTGGACAGAGCAGGCTGTGATGACGCACGACCAGATTGGCGCGGAACGGCTGGAGATGCTGAGATCCGTGGAGCCCGGAGAGTCGATTGGGAGGGATGCCGGAGGGAGTGATTCGGATCTCGTATCGGACTTCGACGCGAACGGGGGAGTGTCCGGAATGGGGCCGACGCCGGGCCGGAGAAACCTGACGGCGGCGGGGATGGAAACTCGGGTGGACGGTGTGCAGGGCGCAGCGCAGGCGTTTGGCCGCAGGGCGGCTGACGCGGTGAAGCGCAAATGGACGGTGATCCTGTACATGAGTTCAGACAACAATCTCGAGAGCTATTTTTTCCGCAAGCTGTACCGGCTGCAGGAGAACCTGCCGGCAACGGAGGACGTGGCGTTTGTGACGCAATGGGATGCCAAAACGATTGCGCCTTCGACGTATCGGTTTCGAGTGGGCACGCCACGAGGAGACAACGTGCTGACGACGATCGTGCCTGAAGGGCAGAACGCGGACATCGGCGAGCGTAACATGGGGGATCCCGCGGAACTGAGGGAGTTTCTGCAGTGGGCGGTGACGAACTATCCGGCGGAGAACTATGGGCTGATACTGTCCGGGCACGGAGACGGCTGGAAGGGCTATGGTCCGGACGAGAGTTTCGCGGGCGGCAAACGGGTGCCGGTGGATACGCTATTCATGGGCGAGTTGACGACGGCGCTGGCGGGTCAGCGTTATGAGTGGATCGCTTTCGATGCCTGCCTGATGGCCGGTGTGGAGGTGGCGCATCAACTGAAGGACACCGCGCGTTATCTGCTGGCTTCGGAGGAGATCACATACGCGACGGATTTTCCTTACGAGAAGATGGCCGCGGGACTGGCGGGCAACCCGGCGGTGGGCGGGGAGGAGCTTGCTCGATTCCTGTTCGACGAGATGTCCGTCCGGCAGACGGCGCAGGCGCCGGCGAACTGGGAGCTTTCGCTGGTGGATCTGGCTCAAGTGCCGGGACTGGTGACGAACGTCCGGGCCTGGGCCGATCTGCTGGCGCCGGGGATGTCGCTGCTGCAGAGACGGGACGATCCAAACGACAATGTTCAGGTGCTGACCGCCTCTCAAGTGCGGGGGGCGGAGAAGTTCTGGGACAAGAACTTCATCGATCTGTATCACTTCACCGATTTGATGAGGAGTTCAGGCGTACCTTCATGCCTGTTGAGTCCGACGCAGAGCATACTGGACCTGATCTCCAAGCGGGTGGTGCTGAAGGAGGGCCATGGCACCAGCCACCCGAACGCGCATGGATTGCACATCTACTTTCCGCGGTACAGGATGCTGGCCAACGCGGTGGCGCCGAACCTGTTTCCGAACTTCCCGGAGCAGCCATACGACATGCCGTACTCGCGGACGATGGATGGATCGACGCCACTGGCGCATTTCGGGGTTCGGATGGATGCTCTGCCGTTGAAGGAGCGGGATCCGGAGACCGGTCAGGATTTCGAAATCGGCGCGTGGCCACTGCCGCAGTCGCCTGGATTCCTCTTCCCGAACGATACGGGCTGGTTCAAAGTGCTGGACCGGTTCTACCACCCCGCGGCGGACAACAAGATCCTGAGGGCAATTGCGCCGGACGGCAGCACGATTTTGCCGTCCACGAGTGGAGGCGGCGCGTGCGCCAACAGTAGCGATTCGATTTCGGCGCCAGTTGGTTCCACAGTGTACTTCTCCGGGGCGGGGTCGTCGGATGCGGACATGCCGGGCGATGGAAGCAACGTTAGGCCGCTGTACTACTTCTGGGATATGGACGACAAGAAAAACTGCGACGGGTGCCCTCAGCCTCAGACGGTACCTCCTGGCTCGGACGCCGGGCTGGCGGCGTCCAACAACATGGACGCAGACAGAGACCTGACCGATGCGCCGACGGATGACAAGGATGCGTCTGGCGTCTCGCCCTCGCGGGTGTGCACCGTGCCCGGCACGGTGCTGGTGACGCTGATTCCGTGGGACGACAACCACCTCATGCCGTACCACAACACTCTTCCGTCGGCGGCGTATGTGCATCCCCAGACGGGGCTGCACACATCCACGGTGAGCTGCTACTCCGCGCCTCCACCTTCCACCTGCACCGGCGGCGACTTCAACACGGACTTCAGGATCACGATAGATCGGGCGGGGCACAACCCGTTCATTGGGCTGAGCGCAGCAACCTGGCTGTTGAATGTAATGATCTCCGGCACGATGGTGACCGTGACTGGCAACCAATCCGCCATTGCACGAACTACCGGCACGATCGACACCGCCACCTGCACCTTCAATACGCAAGGGCTGAACACTGTGGCCGGGTTCCCCGGGATCGACACCAAGTTCAAGGACGTGAAGATCAGCACTTCCGGCAACACGCGCACGATTTCCGGCACTTACGTGGCGGGCGAAGACGGCAAGCTGCCGCAGGGGCAGTCAGCGACCTATTCGATTTCCGGGACGCTGAAGTAAGCCGCGCCGGAGACCGGAGGCACAAAGGGAAGTAGCTGCGCTGAGGAACAAATGGCAACGATGCGGAGCGGCATGGCCTGAGGGTAGACGCGCGACAAGCGGCTGGGACTCCCGCAGCAGCGGCGGACCGCTCAGCCGGCCAGATTCTCAGGCACGCGGCGGCGCGTCGAGCGCCGCGCTACACTTTCCGGCCGCATTCGATTGCGGTGCTCATCCGCGACTCACTCCCGCCGGGCACGGGAACCCAATCGACCGCAGCCAAACGGGAATAGCGGGCTACTTCTCCTCCCAGTTGTCAGGCATCCGGATGGTGGTCTGGATGTGGATGGAGGGGCTGTTGCCAAGAGTATCCACATTAGCGGTGAGGGAGCCGGACGAGGCGCCTTTGGAGGTCAGCGGGGGCTGCGTGGAATTGATGGCGGCGCCGGAGGCGTAGCTCGTGTTGAATACCAGGGACGAGGGCGCCCCGTTGGTTGTGGCGTTGTACTTGACGTTAGTGAAAGCGTTCGGCTGCGTGCCGGCGGCACGGCCGGAGATGGAGGCGTTGATGACGATGTCCTGATCGTTATCGAACGACTGTTCCCTGGAGAAGTTCAGTTCAAAGTTACAGATGGGATGGCCGGGAGTGGAGGCATCGCGCTCGGTGTCCAGGGTGATGCTGAAATCAGTGGGATTGACGCCGATGGCGCGCAGTGTGCAGCGATTTGAGTCGATGGTTGCGGTGCGTGTCAGCGTCTGCCCGCGTTTGACGGCCTGCGCGCCGCCAGGGGCAGGGATGGTAGGGCCGGCCTGGCGGCTGGAGGTGACGCTGGTGACGGTGAGCGATCGTTTGGGTTTCCCCACCTGCACGGGGAAGGTGATGGGCGAGCCGGAGGTGCTGCGGCCGGCGCTTTGGCCGGAGCGGTCATAGAGGATGATCTCCGAGTAGTCGAGCCAGGCGTTGACCTGGGCATCACCTCCGGGGGCGCCGCCGCGGAATTTGTAAGTGCGCGTGTTGTCCTCCTCTTTCTCGCGGCGGCGGAGAATCTTGTAGGACTTCACGGTGGGGTTGACGTGTGCGAGTTCGCAGCGGCCCAGACGGCGTTGGGCGGAGCCGGGAAGGGACATCGAATTCGCCATCTGCTGGGCATAGTCAGCGAAGTCCTGGACGGACTTGCGCATCTCCGCCACCTTGGCCGCATACCAGGCATCGACGGTGGCCGCGTTCTCGCCGCGGGCCTTGCGGGCGGCGGCGATCTCCTTGTAGCGCCTCTCGATGGGCGCCATCTGGTCATCGACGATCTTCTGTTTGTTCCAGTAGGGTTTGTAAGTGGCGAGAACGTTGCGTTCCACGGTCCTCCCGATGGGGACCGTGTCGCTGGGCCCCATCTCGATGCCGTCGATGACGAGGGGCGCAAGATAGCAGACAAGCTTGGTGGCCATGGAGGCGCGGTCGATCCAAGTGCTGACGATGCCGACGCCGGGCAGCTTGCCGGTGAGCTCGGCGACATTGCTGAGCCAGCCTTGGATTTGCTTCATGATGTTGTCTGTGGGTACGAAGCTGGCGGCCAGGCAGGACTTGTAGAGTTTGTCCTCGTCCTGGATGCAGGGACCCTGCTTGAAATCCGCGGAGCGGGCGTAGCTCTTGGCAGACAGGGTGGGGGAGGCGTCAGTCAGGGGCCCAGGGCCGTTGACGAGATGCATGAGGGAGAAGAGACGGCTGAGGTCGTCCCGGGTCACCGTGTAGTTTACCGGCGCGGAGAGCGGCGGCTGCGGTACTTGGGCGGAGCCAGTCGCCGCGATCTCGTCGGCGGCGCGGCGGAGCACGCCAAGGGCCTCATTGAGGGCCGCCTCTGCGGGGCCTGTCGAGGCGGCTCCTCCAGCGTCCGCGGTTTCGCCGATCATGGCGCGGCCGGCCTGATCGAAGAACGAAATGATCTGGCGCAACTCCTCCACAGGATCACTTCCGGCCGGCAGCGGCAGGATGGTGAATGGGATGGTGGATGTGGCTGTGCCCGCGATGTTCAATGCGATGGTACCCGCACCTGTCAGGTAGCCGGAAGCGGCTGCGGAGGACTGGATGAACGGCACGCGCACGCGGATGAGGCCGCCCTCCTGGATCTCCTCGATGCTGGCGATGGACTGGAGCTGTCCGCCGAAAGTGAAGTTGACGCCGCTGATGGCGGAGGCGTCCTCCACGGCTGAAGTCTGGATGCTGATCAATGCGCCAGGCGATGCCGAGGCGGGTGCAACGGAGGCGGGCCTGGGTGCGCCGACCGTGATGGTGAGCGGCTGACTGACGGTGCCGCAGGCATTGGCGGCTTCCAGGGTATACGTGGTTGTGGCGGCAATTGTGGCTGAAGACTCGCCGCTCAAGGGGACGGCGGTGCCGGCTGGCAGCAGCCGCGCCGTGTCCGCATCCACGCTCCAGGCCAGTGTGGATGTGCCGGCGGTGGCCAGAACGGGCGGGAAGGCGCTGAAGACGGTGATGACAGGCGCGGGGCAATCGTAGGGATCGTCCGGAACCGCCTGCGCGACTGAGGGGGCGGAGCTGCCGGGAAGCGAGGTTCTGGCTCCGGCGAGAGCCGAGCCGGAGGTGAATGCGATTTCCAGGATGGCTTCCGCCGGCCACTGGTTGCCTGGCAGGAGAGATTCCGGATCGAGGTCCACAAATTCATTGGGGCCGCGGGCGGGGCCATCAGCTTGTAACACGAGATTGCCGTCGGGATCTTTCACGGCCAGCGAGGAGACCATGCCCGAGGGGCCGGCCTGCAGGAGGAATTGGGTGCGAGGCCCGCCCTCCGAATTGCGCACATTCAGAAGGCGAACGATGGTGCCGGGGGCTGTCAGATCTTCAGCGAGCCGGGCGGGGAGGGACTCTCCAAAGACTGCCGATCCATCCCTGAGCTGAAACTGGCGGGCGGCGACGAGAACCGTGGCTTCGGATTCAACGATGACCCCGGCCGAGGCGACAGTGGAGGCGCCGTAGAGAGTGCCGAAGAGGTCACGGATATCGAGGGTCTGGCGGGGGCCGACAGTGACTGTGGCCGGGGGCAGCGCGGTGTCGCCCGTTGGTTGAAGGGTTACTTGTGCCGGGGAGAACGCGAGGTTGAAAAGGCGCAGGTCGAACTGTTCGGAGAGGCCGTCGGCGGAATCGAGTTTGCGGGCGCCGCTGACGTACCACTTCACTGGGTCAGAGAAAGTGGGTTGAGCGAGCCGCACATCGGAGGGGCCCTGCCCGTTTTCGAGCAGCGCATAGCCGATGGCGCGGCCGGAGCGGACCAGGAAGTTCATCCGGGCCACTTGCGCGCCGGCCGGCACGAATGTGGAGACCGGCGCTTCCAGCGTCTGTTCCGGGCCGCTGAAGCTCTTGCGGCCCAGTTCGGCACCGGATTCATCAAAGGCGAGAACGTCCACCTGGCTGACCGAGCCGATCAAGACCACTCCCGCAGTGAGAGTTTCCGTGCCGCCGGCCGCGGGCAGAGGGAGAGCAAAGGCGCTCATGCCAGCTTCGAGCACCGAGGATTGCGGCAGAGGCTGGAGTTCGGTTCGGCTGGAGGTATTCTCCGCGGTGCTGCTGCTCCAAGCCGAAAGGACCAGGGCCCGGCCGGCGTGGAGACGGAGCGTAGCGCGCCCCTGGTACGGGAACGCTGAGGTCAGCAGCGCATCGAGGCTCGCCATCTGGCCTGGCGCGACCGTCACCAGCTTTGGAGCAGGTGAAGCTGTGCCGGAGGAGGGGATGAGCGATAAGTCTACGTCCACCGGGGCATCGTTTGGATTGTAGATGCGTAAGTGGGTGTCGGCACGGGAAACTCCCGAATCACTGGAGGTGGCGGCAGGCACATACCAGTCGGCCGCCGAAGCAGTGGTCCACCCGATGAGAATGAAGAGACTCCCAAGACGTCTCATACGCCGAATTATAGGCGCATTCCACGCCGGTGCGAAGACCCCATGCCATGAGATAGAGGTGGCGGCGAAGGCCCGAGTTCGTGGCCCGCATTCACCCCGAGGACAGATGCCCAGTGGAGCAAGTGCACTTTAAGGATGCGCGAGCGGTAGGCGGCCGCACGGGCGCGAGTGTCTGTGCGGGCTGAGGCGGACGTGCGCAGGCGCAGGGCAGACCTGGTGCAATCAGCGTCTCTACGTTGGCGACAGCGCCTGGAGCAATGCGAGCCGCACCTGGCGCTCAGGATGTGCGCTGCCGGACCGGGAGACTACCGCACCTGGACGTTGCCGCCCTCGATGGGCCTGGTGGGCGGGTCCCAGGAGGTGTCCGTGCAGGAAGGAGCGTCCCAGTAGAAAAACCACACCAACGAGATTTCGTCGGGGGGCGCGTTCTTGCCTTCGCCATTGTCGACGACCTTCACCCAGACCGGCAATCCCTCAAAATCGGGGTTAGTCGTTCGTTCCACGACGCCAGTCATGCGGGCCACTTTGCCATCTACTACGTACAGGCAGTTGAGCTTGATGTGGGTGGTTGCGCCTGTTTCGCGATTCTGAATCTGGACATGGCCCGAGGTGGAGTTGTCCTGATGAGTGACCGCATTGAACGTGAAGGTGCGATACATGGGCATTCCGTAGGAGTCAACTGTCTTTAACAGGCCGGAGCCTGTGGCCGAGGATTTCGGCGCCTCAGCCCAGCCAGGGAACGCGGTGACGGCTGCGAGGGCCGAGACCAGAAATGTTACTCGCCGTGAATGCATGGGTCTTCTCCTCGCGGTGCAAGTCTCTGCACCGAATTGCGGGCTAAGGCTGTCCATCGCCTGCACGGCCCGGCCGCATTACGGTAATGCGTGATCTTCGCGAGGGTACTAAGTGAGGAAGACGCGAGAGTCATCGGGGATCTTACTGGGCTGTTGCGGCCTGGGAGGATGGGCGCTCTGCCGGGAAATCGGCCAGAGCCGGCTCGTGGAACGTCGCCCGCCCTCGCGCCGCCAGTGTGCAGGGCCGCGCTTCTCGGTACGAAAAGAGGTCCACGGCTTCAGGAGACATGACACCTCTCGCCGCCTCCTCCCGAGACAACGGTAACAATCCGGTCCGCGGGCAGCCATGTTCCCTTTGATGCCTTGCTCTTCTACAGGTAGAAGGGATATAGGTAGAAGAAGGAGGTATTGGCACCAGTGGCTTTCCTGAAATGCGATCTGCCCCAGGGCACACTCGACCTGCTGATCCTGAAGATCCTCGACCTCGCGCCGGCTCACGGCTACGCCATCGCCCAGCGAATCGAGCAGGTCTCCTCATCCGCGGTCCGCGTGCCCCAGGGATCGCTCTATCCCGCGCTCCACCGCCTCGAGAGCCGCGGCTGCCTGAAGGCCGAGTGGAAAGACACGGAGAGCGGCCGCGAGGCGAAATACTACGCGCTCACCGCTCACGGCCGATCCCGGCTCAAGGCCGAGACCGAGGGCTGGCTCCGGCTCGCCGAGGTCATCGGCCTCGTCCTTGCTCTAGACCGCGAGGGTGCGCGATGAAACGCCGCGACCGTGATGCGGACCTGGAGCGCGAACTAGCCTTCCACCTGGACCAGCAAGCAGCGCGCCTCGCCGCGTCCGGCCTGGACGAAGCCGGTGCGCGCCGCCAGGCCCGCCTCGAACTCGGCCCGCTCGAATCCATCAAGGAGGAATGCCGCGCCGCCCGCCCCTTCCACGGCCTGGAGCGCCTGTGGGCCGATCTCCTCTTTTCCCTGCGGTCTCTGCGCCACCATCCCGCCTCCACCGTCTCGATCATCGCCACCGTGGCCGTTTGCGTGGCCCTCAATACTGGCGTCTACACCGTAGTCGAGTCTCTCCTGCTGCGCCCTCTGCCTTTTGACGACTCTGCCCGCATCGTCCTGATGGCCAATCAATATCCCAAGGCCGGCTTCTCCGACTCCGACAACAGCGCAGCGGGCGACTACACAGACCGCCGCGGCCGCATCCCGGCTTTCTCCGACATCGCCCTCGTGCGTTCCGCCTCCCACCCTCTCGAGTCCGGCGGCGCACTTCAGCAGCTCAAGGGCCTTGCCGTCACTCCCGGCTTCTTCCCCCTGCTTCGCGTCCAGCCCGCAGAGGGCCGCCTGCTCACCGAATCCGACGCCCGCGAAGGCTCCGAACGCGTCATCCTACTCACGCACGAGTTCCGCCGCTCTCTCTTCGGAGACACCCCCGCCATTGGCCGAAAGGTCCGCCTCGGCGGCCTCACCACCACCATTGTTGGCGTCCTGCCGCCCGGCTTCCGCTACCTTTCCGGCTCCAACCGCTACTTCCTCCCCCTTCGTCTGGACCCGGCCTCCTGGCGCCGCCGCCACTCCAACGATTTCCAGTTGATCGCGCGTCTCCGCGACGGCGCCACCCTGCAGCAGGCCCAGTCGCAAGTCGATGCCCTCAACGTCCGGATGCTGGACGAAGAGGGCCAGTTGAAGCCGCTCATTATTCAGACCGGTTACCACTCCACGGTCCTCCCGCTCCACCAGCGCCTCGTCCGCGGCATCCGGCCCACGCTGCAACTCCTCTGGATCGCCGCCCTCCTGGTACTCACCGTCGGCGCCGTGAACCTCGCCGGACTGGCCGTCGCCCGCGGCGGCGCCCGCGTGCGGGAGATGGCCACGCGACTCGCCCTCGGCGCCACGCGAGCCGATCTCGCCCGGCTCTGTCTCCTCGAAAACCTCATCCCCGCTCTGGCCGGCGCCGCCCTCGGCCTCACCGCCGCCCTCGCCCTGCTGCCCGCCCTCGATCTCCCCGTCTTCGAAGGCATCGCGGCCGTCACTCCCTCCCCCACCGTGTTCCTCTACGCCTTCGCCGCCGCTCTCGCCGCCGGCGCGTTTGCCGGCATCGGCGCGGTTCTCCCTTTCACGCGCCTCGCCGTCGCCCACGAAATGAAAGAGGGTGGCCGCGGCGCCACCTTCCGAGGCTCCGGCCTGCGCCGCTGGCTGGTTGCCGCCCAACTGGCGCTTTCCTTCGTGCTCCTGCATGGCGCCGGCGTGGTCACCGCTTCTCTGCATCAGCTCACCGCTCAGGATCCCGGCTTCCACGTGGACGGCGTCTCCACCATCTCCACGGCCCTTCCCGGCTCGCTCTACCCAAGTGACAGCGCGGTCTCTTCCGCCATCCAGCGCGCTGTCCTCCAACTGCGCCAGGTTTCCGGTGTCCAACTCGCCTCCGCGGCGTCCGACGTGCCCTTCGCGCCCCGCTACAGCGACAGCGTCGTCATGCCTGACGGCCGCAAATCCCCGCTTGACGACTCAGCCATCTCTCCCGTCCGCCTCAAGGTCTTGCCCGGCTACTTCGAAGCGCTCGGAGTTTCACCTCTCCGCGGCCGCCTCTTCGACGCCCGTGACGGCGAACCGTCCCGCCGCGCCGTCATCATCGACCAGACCCTCGCCCGCCGCTTCTGGCCCGGACTGGATCCGGTCGGCCGCAAACTCGGCTATGCGCTCGATCCCCCCGAGAAGCTCATGACCGTCCTGGCTGTCGTGCCCTCTGTCCGCCTCCAGGACCTATCCGGCGCCGGCACCCCTCACGGCGTCTATTACGTTCCGTTCCAGCAGGAGCCGGAATCCACGGTCACCTTCCTCTGGCGAGGCTCCTCCGCTTCTGCCGACTCAGTCCGAAGTGCGCTTGCTTCGGCGCTTCCGGGCGCCGCCCTGTTCGATGCCTCCTCCCTCCCCTCCCGCCTCAACCTCACCCTCCAGCCCCAGCGTGACGCTCAAAGTCTCGTCGCGATTTTCGCCGGCGTGGCCCTCTTCCTCGCCGCTCTCGGCATCTACGGCCTGCTCGCCTTCTGGTTGGCGCAGCGCCGCCGGGAGATCGCCATCCGTCTGGCCCTCGGCTGCCGCCCCTCCGGGGTGGTCACGCTCCTCTTGCGGCACTCTCTGTCGCTCCTCGCGCTGGGCTTGGTGGCCGGCCTCGCCATCACAGTTCCGCTGCAGCCCTGGATCGCATCCCGGCTCTTCGGCGTCTCGCGATTCGAGCCCCTGGTCACGCTCTCCGTCGCCGGGGTGCTCCTCCTGGCCGCCGCCCTCGCCATGGCCGCCCCCGTCTGGCGCGGCACCCGCCTGGAGGCAGGCCGCGTCCTGGCGGCGGACTGATGCGGCGGTTCCCGCGGGGGTCAAGCCCCGGTGCGTCCTCCGCGCCACCGGCCGGCATGAGGGGTGAAAACCAGCAGAATCTGCCCCTGCGGAGGCCCTTTTGAGGCTGAAAGCGGCGCTTTCCAAAGATGGAGGCGGCCGCGCAACTTCTGGGGGTGCTACGGATTACCCCTCGAATGATTTGACACCCCCTCCGGCCCTTCCTATTCTGAAAGTTAGGCCCATCTGGAAGCACTTGGGCGCCCGGAATGCTGATTGCCAAAGAATTCGTTGCCTACTTGAGTCGCCAGCTCGCTAACCGGCTGGACAGCAACATCATCGAAATCTCCAATCCAGCGGCCGTCGCTGAACTGATCAATACCATCGTGTTGGACGAACTGACGGTGGAGGACCGGTTGAACGACGAGGTGCGGGACCTGTTGGAACAGTACTCCGTGTACATGTCCAACAACGGGATCAGCTACTCGGAGATGTTCCGCCGCATCAAGAACCAATTGGTCGCGCAGCGCAAGATCGTGCGGGCCAGCGGCAGGGACACCGGCGACGCAATGAAGCTGAGCCGGGACAAGATCAACGAGATTTCCCACAAACTGGTTGCCGGGCTGAGGAAGTCCCGCGACTGCCGGCTGCGAAAGGACGTGAACGACGTCCGGCTGGAGCTGGTGAAGGTGGTCTCGGAAATCCTGTTGAACGAAGACAAGGCCGACAAGGCGGCGCGGCAAAAGATCCGCACTCTGAAGAAGGAAGTGCCAGAGGGCACGGAGGAGTGGGACATCCTGCACAAGCGATACTACGCCGATGAGCTGAAGAGCTACGGCATTGACCTCTCACACGGCTAATTGCGCCGCGCCGCGTTTTACTTCACTCGGAAACTGGTTCGGATAAGATGGCTGCGATGAGTCACGCACTAGTTGTCACCGGTTCGCTCAACATGGATTTCGTGGTGCAGGTGGAACGTCTGCCGGCACCCGGAGAAACGACGATGGGCGCCGGTTTCAAAATGATTCCTGGCGGGAAGGGCGCCAACCAGGCGTGTGCGGCGGGCCGTCTGGCGCAGGACGCCGTGGTGCGGATGCTGGGCCGAGTAGGGTACGATCCGTTTGCCGATCATCTGAAGGCGAGCCTGGCGGCGGCGGGCGTGGACGTCAGCCACGTCATCGCCACGCGCAGCGAGCCGACCGGCGTGGCTCTGATCTGGGTGGAGAAGGCGGGCCAGAACTCGATTGTGGTGGCGCCGGGGGCGAACGGCGAACTGACGCCGGCGGATATCGAATCGGGCAAGCAGGTTTATCACGGGGCAAGGTGCGCGCTGTTCCAACTGGAAACGCCTCTGGAGGCCGTGGCGGCGGCGCTCAAGGCCGCGCGCGCGGCGGGGGCGGAGACGGTGCTGGATCCGGCCCCGGCGCGTCCGCTGCCGGCCGAGGTGCTGGGCGGCGTGGATCTGTTGACGCCGAATGAGAGCGAGGCTTGCATCCTGCTGGGCCGCGCGCCGGAACGGGTTGGATTCGCGGAAGCCGCGCGGATGGCGCTGGAGCTGCGGGGATTGGGTCCGAAGGCGGTGATCGTAAAGCTGGGCGACCAGGGCTGCTACTATTCGGGGCCGCTGGGCGAGATGGCGGTGGAAGGGTTCCAAGTGCAGGCGGTGGACACGACTGCGGCGGGCGACACGTTCAACGGTGCGCTGGCGGTGGCGCTGACGGAGGGGCAGGAGATGCGGGCGGCGCTGCGCTTTGCCAATGCGGCGGCAGCGATCTCGGTGACGCGGCTGGGAGCGCAGGCGTCGATTCCCTCGCGGGCGGAAGTGGAAGAGTTCCTGTCTAAGGCTTGAGGCGGAGAACCGCCCAAGAGGCGTTCCGGTAAGCGGGCGTGACGCCGGCGGGGAGATTGCGCGGCTGGATGACGAGGTAGTCGATCCCGAGGTTGCGGTAATCCTCCAGCGGGCGGAGCGGCGGGCGCGCCTGGTTGGTGGCCTGCCAGCGCTTCCACCATTCAAAGCCGTAGTCGCGGAGGAGATTGGCCTGGCCGCCCGATTTCCAATCGACGTAAAGGCCGCGGAGGGAGTTGGCCCGGAAGACGCCGGGCTGGAGGCCGCGGGCGGTGTCGGGGAAGAAAAAGATGTCGTCGCGGGAAGTATTTGCCTCGGCCCAGGCAGCGGCGTTGTCCAGTTCCGGCGTGTGAAGCCGGGGAATGTAGCTGACGCCGGCCAGGTGGGGGATGAGGAAGAATGCCGATAGCGCGACCGGGAACGCCGCACGGGGGTAGAGCGTGGCGGCGGTGGCGAGGGCAGCCAGGAGGAGGGTGACGGCGATCCGCGGCCAGTTGCCATCGAAGAAGAGCTGCACCACGAGGCCGTTGACGGGGATCGCGAAGACGATGAGGAACCATGCGCCGGTCTCCCACAAGCGCCGGGCGCGGGCGGCCTGCCAGGCGGCGGCAATGGCCAGGAGGCTGGCGAGAGCGGTGATGAAGAGCACCGCCCGGGCTGGCTGGAACTGCGGCATCAGGATCCACTTGCCCAGGTCCAGCAGGAGGTACTGCAGGGGGATCATGGCGAGGCCGTAGATGAGGAGCGCGAGCGTGAGGAAGCGCGCTTCGGGCGTCATGAAGGCGCGGATGCGGCGCCAGGAGACGACGGCGGCCGCAAAGAGCAGCGGATATTGAAAGAGCCACTCCCGAGGCCATAAGGAAACCCAGTTGTAGGCGCCGCGGAACTTCTGGATGCGCTCGAGCTCCGGGGGGATCTGGCCGAGCCAGACCTGGCGGTCGGTTCCGTATGCCTGGAGGCCGGCGAAGAGGACCAGGCCGGCGGCCGCGGCGGCGATGGAGGCCTCCAGCGCGATGCCTTCGCGGCGATCGTGGGCGAAGCGCCAGTGGAGGACGAGACACAGCCAGAAAGGAGCGGTGGTGGTGGGATGGTAGAGAGTAGCTAAGACGGCAAGGAGCCCGGCCCACATCCAGCGGCGATGGACGGCCGCGCCGAGCGCCGCGATGATGATCAGAATGGCGAAGCCGCGCGGGACGGGTTCGTACTCCATGGTAAGCACAGCCGGGCCGTTGATGACGGCTCCGGCAGCGAAGACTCCGGCGGCCAGCAGTGCGCCTGAAGTGGGTAGGCCCAGAGCGAGAGCGATGCAGAACGCTCCGGCGATTCCGGCCGCGCGGAAAAGAAACTGCTGAGTCTGGAGGATGGTTTGGAACGAGGCGCCGGTGAGGCGGCGGAGGCCGACGGCGATCTCGTCGTAGAAAGTGAACTTGACGTGGGGGCGGAGGGCGATTTCGTCGTGCGAGTAGAGGGTGTGATCGAATTGGCGTTCGAGGATGGGGATGTAAATCTGGGTATCGGACTGCAGCCAGGAGTGGCCTGGAAAGACGGTGAAACCGAGCAGCGCAAGCAGCAGGAAGGCGGACGCGAGAAGGAGATACCGCGGGATCACTTCTCGGGGGTCTTCTCCAATTGCTGCTTCGTCCAGACGCGGGCTGGATTGAGCTTCTGGCTCTGGCTGATGGCCTGCCGGGCATCCGCGTTGCGGTTCATTTTACGGAGGACTATGCCTTTCCACAGCCACGCGTCGGCGTCCTTGGGGTCGAGTTGGAGGGCCTTGTCGATGTCTTTGAGCGCGAGGTCGGGCCCGCCGCCAAAGGAGGGCGGCAGGTAATAGTTGCCGACACCACGGCTGAGGTAGACGAGGGGAGACTTGGGGGAGAGTTCGACGGCCTTGTTGACTTCGTCCAGAGCGCAGCGGCCGTAGCGGAGGCCGGCGAGGGGATTGGCGGGGATGACCTGGCCGCAGAGGGCGCCGAGGACGCGGTGGTATTCGCCGGAGTCCGGCTTGAGGGCAACGGCCTTCTCGGCGGCGCGGATGCCGCTTTCGGCGGCGGACCTGGCGCCGTTCTTGTCGCGAAGCTCCATGGCGACTTCGGCGCGGACCAGCTCGTGGATGGCTGCCGAGTATAGCGCGGCGGGATCGTTCGCTTTGGCCTGAGCCGCGGCGGAGGCGTCGGCGGCGAGCTTGTCGAGGGCCGGCCGATCCTGCGCATCGCGAGCTTTGCGCAGGCCGGCGGGGAGGTCAGCGGCTGTTGCCGAGAGGACGGCGAAGATGAGAAGGCGTCTCATGCGGTGAAACCAATATTCTACCGATGCCGGAGGGCGTTGGGGCGTTACTTTGTTTCTTGCGTTTGCTTCCGGCCGTGGGATAATCGCTGGACAGAGAGGCTGGGACAGCGATGAAGAGACTGGGAATCACGATGTTGCTTTGCCTGGCGGCAGTGCAGGCGCAGCCGCCGCAGGGCGTGCAACCAGAGGCCGTCAAGCAAGGCCAGGCGCTAGCGCGGCAGGGAAAACTGGCCGAGGCTCTGGCGTTGTACAAGCAGGAGTTGGAGAAGACGCCCGATTCCATGGCGGCGTTGAACGCGGCGGGGGTGACGCTGGATTTGATGGGGCAGACCGCGGAGGCGCGGAAGTATTTCGCCAAGGCGATTGAAGCGGCGCCGGGCGCGCAGGGCAAAGCGGCGGCGCGCCGGGCCGTGGCGATGTCGTATGCCTTTGACGGAGACTGCGCCAACACGGTGAAGTATGAGCAGATGGTGATGGAGCACTGGGTGGCGGAGAAGAACTTCTACCAGCAGGGCGAAATGGCAAATGAGGCGGCGCGGGTCTGTATCGACGCCGGGGATCTGAAGACGGCGGAGACGTGGTACCGGAAGGGTACGGAGCTGGGCTTGCAGGAGCCGAATATCGCGCCGGAGCGGGTAGCCTTGTGGAAGTTCCGGCTGGAGCACGCGCTGGGGCGTCTGGCAGCGCGGCGCGGGCAGAAGGCGCAGGCGGAGAAGCACGTGGCAGCGGCCAAGGCGCTGCTGGACGGCAGCCCGGAAATGTCGAAGCAGCAGGCGGTGTTCTTCCCCTACCTGGTTGGATACGTGGCGCTGTATACGGGCGATGCCGCGGGCGCGCTGGCTGAGCTGGCGAAGGCGAACCAGAACGATGCGTTCGTGCAGTGTCTGATGGGGATGGCGTATGAGAAGACCGGCGATAAGGCTCAGGCCCGGGAGATGTACGCCAAGGCGGGGAAAGTGACGGCGCACAATCCGCCGGCGGCGTTCGCGGTGCCGTTTGCGCGGAAGAAGCTGGCGCAGCTGAACTAGTTGGCGGGCGCGTCCGGGCAAGCGAGGGCTTGCAGGAGAGTGGCCGCGGCGGGGCAAGTGTGGTGGACGGCGTAGGCCAGGGCGAGGGTTAGGCAGAAGATGAGCAAGAAGGGGAGGCGCGTGGAACGCCAGACGCTGCTGGCCCAGCCTTCCTGCTCCGCGCGGCGGGCCGCGCCGGTGACGCAGCCGGCGAGCAAGGCGTTGCAGGCGATATCGGGCAGGATGGTGGGGGCCGCGTAGATGAGGTAGGCGCCGGAGGCGAAGATCACGGCCACCAGGATGGCGAGGGCGATGAGGATCCAGATGCCCTCGTCGAAGTCGATGTCGAGATCGAGGCTGGGAAACCAGGAGCCGCCGGAAGAAGAGGAAGAGGGGAGGGAAGGGCCGGAGCCGGCGTCCCAGCTACTGGAAGCCCCGCCTCCGCCGGAATCACCGCCCGCGAAGGAGAAAGAGGAGCCAGGCGAGGAGGAGGAGAGATCGATGGGGATGTTGCCCGCATCGAGGGATACGCCGTCTGCCGAGGGGATTGGCAGCCTGCCCCCGGTGAGCACGTAGGCCACCCACAGCCGCGTGAGTCCGAAGAAAGTGAGATAGGCGAAAGCGACGGCGATGGGGTAGCGCCAGAGGACGGAGTGGAGACCGGCCAGGAGGAGGAGTTTGCTGGAGACGAGGCCCGCCGCGGTGGTGGCGGTGAGCAAGAGGCCCATGTGAAAGCGGACGAAGTACTGGCGGAGGATGCGCTGGCGGAAGCGCTGCGCGAAGCGGGCCGGCTGAACTGGACCGTTGCGGGGCACGACTTCTTTGGGCATGGATTCCTCTAGAGAGCGGCTAGTTTGCGGTGGACGAGCAAGAGATAGATTGCCAGAACGCTGAGAAGGATGCCATAGATTCCGACAAGCATGGGGACTCCGACCACCGGAGCCAGGGCGCCGGTGACCAGGCTGCCGATGGGCATGCCTCCGCGGAAGGCGATGTTATAGATGCTCATGACGCGGCCGCGCATCTCGTCCGTGGCGACGTGTTGCACCAGCGAGCTGAGCAGGGCGAAGCAGCTGATGAGGGACATCCCTCCGAAGAAGACGAAGGTGAGGCTCAGATAGAGGTTGCGGCTGAAGCCGAAGAGGGCCTCGAAGATGCCGAGCGCGATGAGGCCGAGCAGTGCGTCGCGGCCGAGTTTGGCGCGCTTGCCCCGGGCGGCGACCAGCAGCGCGCCGGCGATGGCGCCGACGGCTTCGACGGAGAGCAGCAGCGTATAAGTGGCCTCATTGCCTTGGAAGACTTCCTTCGCGAAGACCGGCAGGAACACGATGATGGGGATGCCCAGGAAGGTGCAGACGAAGGCGACCCAGATGAGGGGCAGCATGGCGGGCTTCTGGCGGATGAACTCAATGCCGCCCTTCATGCTTTCGAGCACCGTCTCCTGTTTGGCCGTGGGCGCAAAGGAAACGCTGATCAGGAGCAGGGAGACGATGACGGCGATAAAGCTGAGCCCGTTGAGGCCGAAGCACCAGGAGGCGCCGAAATGGGTGAGGGCGAAGCCGCCGATCACGGGGCCGATGACGCGCGCCAGGTTGAACTGGATGGAGTTCATGGCGATGGCGTTGGAGAGGTGTTCGCGCGGGACGATGGAGGGCAGCAGGGATTGGTAGGCGGGCGCCCCGAAAGCCTGCGCGACGCCGACGATGAAGCTGAGGCTGAGGATGTGCCAGACCTGCGCATGGCCAAAGGCGAAAAGAGCGGCCAAGGTGAAGGCGCAGGTCATCTGGACGCACTGGGAGATCACCAGCAGGCGGCGGCGGTCGATGCGGTCCGCGGCGACGCCGGCGACGAGGGCGAGCAGGAAAATGGGGATCTCGCCGAGGAACGAGTCCAGGCCGAGCCAGAAGGCGGAGCCGGAGAGCTGCAGCACCAGCCAGCTCTGGGCGAGCTTCTGCATCCAGGTGCCGATGCTGGAGGTGCAGGCACCGGCCCACATGAGGCGGAAGTCCCGGGATTGGAAGGCGGTGAAGATCCTGCTGGTCAAACGGTGTTCCTAGGTTAAGGCAGTGGGGCCGGGCGCGCGATGAGGTGCAGGATGTTGCCGTCGCAGTCTTCGAAGAACACGAGGCGGTTGCCTTTGACGTCGAGCAGGCCGGTGAGGAAGTTGACGTCCTTGGCTTTGAGGTCTTCGTGGGCGGCGTCGAAGTCGGAGACCATGACGGCGAGGTGGCGGATGCCGGGGGTCTTCATTTTGGTGGGAACGGCATCGCCATCGGAGGGGATGAGTTCGAGCATGGCGCCATTGGGGGCCTTGACGAAGTAGTTTCCTTCATACTCGTAGTTGATGACGAATCCGAGCGTGTCGACGTACCACTGAGCGAGAGCGCGGGGGTCCGGCGAGGCGATGGCGGTGTGTTCCAGACCAGTGAACAGCATACAAAAGAGTCTAGCAAGCCGGACGGCATTGCTCCGCATCGCGGCGGCGGAACTGCTGGCGATGGCGGTCTGGTTCTCGGCTTCGGCGGTGGCTCCGCGGATGGCGGAGGAGGTGCGGCTGGGCCCGGACGGGGCGGCATGGCTGACGATGGCGGTGCAGGCCGGGTTTGTGTTGGGAACGCTGGTTTCGGCGGTGTTCAACCTGGCGGACCGGTGGCCTTCGCGCTGGTTGTTCGCGGGCTCGGCGCTGCTGGCGGCGTGCTCCACATGGATGATCGCGTGGGGCGCGGGGCCGGCTGTGGGGTGGCGGTTTGCCACGGGCTTTTTTCTGGCAGGGGTCTACCCGGTGGGGATGCGGATGATGGCGACCTGGACGAAGGAGAACCGCGGATTCGGCATCGGGCTGCTGGTGGGTGCGTTGACTCTCGGGACGGCGGCGCCGCATCTGCTGCGGCAGATTCTGGGATCTCGGGACTGGCGCGGGATTCTGACTCAGGCGGCGCTACTGGCGGCGGTGGGCGGGCTGTTGGGGGCAGGGTGCAAAGACGGCCCTTACGCGGCGCGGCGGCCGAGGGTGGAGTGGCGCTATGCGGTTTCGCTGTTCCGGGAGCGGCCGGTGGTGCTGGCGAACCTCGGCTATCTGGGCCATATGTGGGAGCTGTACGCGATGTGGGCGTGGCTGCCGGTGTTTCTGGCGGAGAAAGAGCGGCGGTGGGGTGCGCTGTTGGCGTGTGTTGTGGTGGCCGCGGGCGCGCCGGCGTGCGTGTGGGCGGGGCGGCTTGCTGATCGCCATGGCCGGGCCATTGTGACCGCCGTGGCGATGGCGGTGAGCGGGGCCTGCGCGCTCGCGATGGGGGTGGCGCACGACGGGCCGCTTTGGTTCGTAGTGGCGCTGTGTGTGTTGTGGGGATTCGCGGTGATCGCCGATTCCGCGCAGTTCTCGGCGTGCGTGACGGAGCTGTGCGCGCCGGAGCACACGGGGACGGCGCTGACCGTGCAGACGTCGCTGGGCT
This sequence comes from Acidobacteriota bacterium, assembly GCA_016213725.1. GTDB lineage: Bacteria > Acidobacteriota > Terriglobia > Bryobacterales > Bryobacteraceae > Paludibaculum. The sequence continues at coordinate 37,824 of JACQZS010000272.1, forward strand.
TCCTGCTGACGATGTTGACGCTGTGGCTGGTGCCGTGGGCGCGGGCCCGCTGGGGCTGGAGCGTGGCTTTCTCCGGGCTGGCGCTCGGGCCGGCGTTCGGCGTTTGGGCCATGCTGCGGCTTAGGTCCGGTAGCTGGCGTTGATGTCGATGTAGCCGTGGGTGTGGTCGCAGGTGTAGAAAGTGGCCTGGCCCTTGCCTTCGCCGGCGATCTGGAAGCGGATGAGGCAGTCCTTGGCGTCGAGCTTCCTGGTGAGCGCGGCTTCGTCCATGGGAGCCGCCAGGCCCTTCCGGCAGACCTTCACGCCTTGCAGCCAGATGTCCACCAGGGTGGGATCGAAGTCCACGCCGGAGTAGCCGGCGGCGCAGAGGATGCGGCCCCAGTTGGGATCGCTGCCGGCGATGGCGGTCTTCACCAGCGGAGAGTTGGCGATGGCGCGGGCGATGCGCGCGGCGGCGGCTTCGCTGGCGGCGCCGGAGACCTGGATTTCGACGAACTTCTGGGCGCCCTCGCCGTCGCGGGCGATCTGTTTGGCGAGAGACTGGCAGACCTCGTCGAGCGCGGCCTGGAAAGCGGCTTTCTTCGGCTGGATGCCGGAGGCGCCGGAGGCGAGCACGAGCAGGGTGTCGTTGGTGGACATATCGCCGTCCACGCTGAGGCGGTTGTAACTGCGCGCGACGGCGGCTTTGAGATGGGCGCGGAGGGCGGCGGGCGGCATGGCGGCGTCGGTCATTACATAAGCGAGCGTGGTGGCCATGCCGGGGTGGATCATACCGGAGCCCTTGGTCATGCCGGCGATGCGGATGCCGCCACTTTCGGCGAAAGCCACCTTGCGGACCAGGTCGGTGGTGAGAATCGCATCGGCGGCGTCGAGAAACCGGTCCGGGCTGAGGCCGGCGGCGAGGTCCGGCAGCGCGTCAGTGATGAGCTTGGGATTGAGTTCGACGCCGATGACGCCGGTGGAAGAGGATAAGACTTCGGCGGGCTTGCACTGGAGCGTCTTGGCGGCGGCGCGGGCCGTGGCGAGGGCGACGCGGTCGCCGGTGCGCGTGGCGCAGTTGGCGTTGCCGGCGTTGACCAGCACGGCGCGGGCGATGCCGCCGGTTTCGGCGAGATGAGCGCGCGAGAGGCGGACGGGCGCGGCCTGCACTTTGTTGGTGGTGAAGACGGCGGCGGCGGAGGCGGGCTGATCGGCGAGGATCAGGGCCAGGTCGGGTTTGGCCACTTTGCGGATGCCCGCGTACAAGGCGGAGTAACGGAAACCGAGAGGCAGGTTCACTTCTTAATGATCTCCCAAGAGGTCGTTGCCGGACAGACGCTGTCCGTTGAGGAAGGCGGCGGCGTCGACGCGCTTGCGGCCTTCGAGCTGGATTTCGATGAGTTCGAGCGCGCTGCCGGCGCCGCAGGCGGCGAAGAGGCGGCGGGCATGCGAGAACAGCGTGCCGGGGATGGCCGGCGATTCGGCTTCGGCAATGCGGCAGCGCCAGACGTGGAAGCGCTGGCCGCGGAAGGTGGTCCAGGCGCCGGGCCAGGGGAGGAAGCCGCGGGCCCGGCTGTGGATGAGCGAGGCGGGCTGATTCCAGTCGATGAGGCCATGCTCGCGAGTGAGGATGGGGGCGAGCGTGGCTTCGGCGTTGTCTTGGGGCGTGGGCTTCACGGTGCCGGATTCGAGGCCCGCCAGGGTCTCGATGAGCAGCGGGGCGCCAATGGCGGCCAGGCGGGGACCGAGTTCGAGCGCGGTCTCCTCGGGTCCAATGGGGGTCTCGGCTTTGAGGAGCATGTCGCCCGTGTCCAGCCCGGCGTTGATCTGCATGGTGGTGACGCCGGTGACTGTCTCGCCGCTGGCGATGGCCCACTGGATGGGGGCCGCGCCGCGGTACGTCGGCAGCAGGGACGCGTGGACGTTGACGATGCCGTAGCGGGGTAGATCGATGATCGATTGCGGAATGATCTGGCCGTAGCCGACGACGACCATGGCGTCCGTCTGGAGCGCGGCGAGTTCTTCGAGGCAGTGGCGGACGCGCTCAGGTTGGCGAACTTCAAGCTCCAGCCGGAGCGCGGCATCCTTCACCGGGGGGGAAGCAAACGACTGGCCGCGGCCTTTGGGGCGGTCCGGCTGGGTGTAGACGGCGGCGACACTGTGGCCGGCTTCGACCAGCGCCTCCAACGTGGGAACTGCGAATTGGGGCGTGCCGAGGAAAGCCAACTTCATGGAAGGAAGGTTACTGCCATTCGCCGGCTTTTACCAGCTTGCGGATCTTGCGGCGGATGAGGTCGCGCTTGAGCAGCGAGAGGTGATTCAGGAACAGAACGCCGTCGAGGTGGTCGATTTCGTGCTGCATGGCGCGCGCGAGCAGCTCTTCACCGTCGACTTCGAAGGTGCCGCCCTCGACGTTCTGGGCACGCAGGCGGACCTTGGCGGCGCGTTTGACGTCTTCGCGGAAACCGGGGATGGAGAGGCAACCCTCTTCGCCCACCTGAGCGCCTTCCTTGACGATGAACTCAGGGTTGATGAGGACCAGTTTGGCGTTGGGGTCCTCGCCGGCGGAGGGGTCGATGACGGTCAGACGCTGAGAGACGGCCACCTGCGGAGCGGCCAGGCCGACACCCTTGTTGGCGTACATGGTTTCGAACATGTTGTCGACGAGACTGCGCAGCTCGGGGGTGCCGAACTGGGTCACCGGGGCGGCCTTAGTCTCGAGGACCGGATCACCGTACTTTACAATGCGCAAAACCATACTGAAACGTCAAAACTCCTTAACTTGTTGGATGTAGCCGTCGTAGTTTCGACGCGCCTCTTTGAGGGAATCGCCGCCAAATTTTTCTACCACCGCCTGGGCGAGGATGAGGGCCACCATGGCTTCGGCCACCACACCGGCGGCAGGCACCACGCAGACGTCGCTTCGCTCGTAGGCGGCAGAGGCCGGCTCGCGGGTCTCCAGGTCTACGCTTTCCAAGGGTTTGCGGAGGGTGGAGATGGGCTTCAGCAGGCCCCGGACGAGCAGTTCCTGGCCATTGGTAATCCCGCCTTCCAGGCCGCCAGCCTTGTTGGCGCCGCGGTGGAAACTGCGTTGGGCCTTGTCGTAGTGGATAGTGTCCTGGACTTTGGAGCCAAAGACGGTGGCTGCCTCGGTGGCTTCGCCGATCTCTACGCCTTTGACGGCCTGAATCGAGAGGATGGCCTGGGCGAGACGGCCGTCGAGGCGCGTGTCCCAGGCGATGTGGGAGCCGAGGCCGATGGGCAGCCCTTTGGCCCGGACCTCGAAGACGCCGCCGACGGTGTCGCCGGTGCGGTAGGCTTCGTCGACCACGGCCTTCATGCGGGCCTCCGCTTCGGCGTCCACGCAGCCCAGGGTGATCTCTTCGCGCTGGGCATGGGCGGCAATCTCTTCCCAGGAGGCGGGCCGGCCGAGCTGGGCGGTGCCGGTCTGGATCACATGGCTGAGGACCTCGATCCCGAATTGGGCGAGGTATTGCTTCGCCAGCCCGCCGAGGGCGACGCGGGCGGTGGTTTCGCGGGCCGAGGCGCGCTCCAGGATGTAGCGGGCTTCAGGCAGGTTGTACTTGATGGCACCGGCGAGGTCGGCGTGGCCGGGGCGCGGCCGGGTGAGCGGTTTCTTCTTCTCGGCATCCCCGGGAAACGACTCCACGGGAAGAACTTCCGTCCAGTTCTTCCAGTCCCGGTTCTGGATGATCACCGCGATGGGAGCGCCGGTGGATTTGGAGTGGCGCACGCCGGTGACGATTTCGGCGGTATCGGTCTCGATCTTCATGCGGCCGCCGCGGCCATAGCCCTGCTGGCGGCGCCACAGCTCGCGGCTGATGGCGTCGATAGAGATAGGAACACCGGAGGGAAGACCGGTCAGAGTCGCAACCAGACATTCGCCGTGCGACTCGCCGGCTGTCTCAAAACGCAACATGAGAGTGAACTTTAATGGTATCGGAGGGGTGGATGGAACATCAAGCCAAGATGAGCCTGGAGAGTCCACAGAGGGTTAGTGAATTTTGTAACGGGGATTTCAAAATCCTGGGCTATGCTTGAGTGAGTTTGCACCGGGGTCTTGTTCTACAGTCCAGCAACCACTGAGAGGTGAAGTATACATATGCGGTCGAATCTCCGCCTCGCCACGCTTTTCATCACTTGGGCCCTCGCCGTTTGGGGGCAGGCAGACGCCAACAAATCGCAGCTATCCGGCACTGTGCTGGACCCGAAAGGGGCCGTAGTGCCCCACGCGGCCATCAAGCTAACCAACACGGCAACCGGTTCGATCCGGGAAGTCAGGTCGGGAGGCGAGGGCCAGTATCGGGCCGTCCAACTGGACCCGGGGGAGTACCAGATGGTGGTGGAGAGCCCGGGTTTTGCGGCCACCACCGTGACAGGGCTCCAGCTCTCCGTGGGCGCGGCACTGAGCATAGACATCACCCTGCAGGTGCAGGCCACCACGCAGAGCATCGATGTCGCCGAATCGATGATCAATGTAGAGCTGCCCGCGCCCTCGGCGATGATCACGAACCGCGCCATTCAAGACCTGCCCATCAACGGGCGGCGCTTCCACGACTTCGCGACTCTGACGCCGACGGTGCAAGTGGAACCCTCGCGTGGACAGCTGTCGTTCTCCGGCCAGAGGGGCATCAACGGCAACATCATGGTGGATGGCGCGGACTACAACCAGCCGTTCTTTGGCGGCATTCGCGGCGGCGAGCGTTCGAATTTCAATTTCACCATCCCGCAGGGCTCGATCCAGGAGTTTCAGGCGGTGAGCGGCGGCTATGCGGCCGAGTATGGGCGCTCGACGGGTGGCGTGCTCAACGTGATCACCAAGAGCGGCACCAACGAAGTGCACGGCGGCGCGTTCTACCAGAACCGGGACCGGTCGATGAGCGCGGACAATCCGATCTTCAGGCGCCAGCCTTCTCACTCAAATTGTCCACATAATACTTACTCTGGCCAAAAGCGATTGAGAGCATGAATTTCCCCTGGGGAGTACTTTCAAA
>JACQZS010000275.1 GCA_016213725.1 Acidobacteriota bacterium
CGGCGGGCGCGGCGAACGGCCTGCTGACGAACATCGGCCAGGGGGTGACGTTCTTTAGAGACCAGCGCCAGCATCCGTACAGCCAGCGCTGGAGCTTCGGCATCCAACAGGAACTACCGATGCAGACGTTGCTGGAAGTCTCTTACGTTGGCAACCGCAACACACGGCTGAACGTCAACCGCGAGCTGAGCTACACTCCGGGCCAATACCTGAGTAAGTCTCCGGTGCGCGACCAGGCTACGATCGACTACCTGGGTGCGAACTTCCCGAACCCGTACTACGGACTGAACTCGATCTACGGCACAACGATGTCGCGGGGCAGCCTGCTGCGGAACTACACGCAGTTCTCGAGCGTTCAGATCAGCGGCGACCCGGCGGGCTACTCCTGGTATCACTCGTTGCAGAACCGCGTGGAGCGCCGGTTCGCCAGAGGCTGGACGGCGCAGGCATCCTACACGTGGTCGAAGGCAATGGAAGCGACCGAGTTCATGAACTCGGCCGATCCGATGCCGTATGAGAGCCTGGCATCTCTGGACCGGACGCACCGCCTGGCGGGCAGCGGACAGTGGGAACTGCCCTTCGGGCAGAAGCGGAAGTGGGGTTCGCACTGGAACCGCGCGACCGATCTGTTCCTGGGCGGCTGGCAGTTGAACGCGATGTACCAGCACCAGAGCGGCGCACCGCTCGGCTTCGGCAACCGCATCTTCAACGGCGACCTGAAGTCGATCGTGCTGCCGAAAGACCAGCGCAGCGTGGATCACTGGTACACGCCTGCAGCGGCGGCCGGTTTTGAGACGTCGGGCGCGAAGCAGCTCGCTTCGAACCTGCGGCGCTTCTCGTTGCGGTTCAGCTCGGTGCGCGGCCCGAACCAGGATCGCTGGGACTTCTCGATGATCAAGTACTTCCGGATCACGGAACGGCTGAACCTGCAGTTCCGAGCAGAGACGTTCAATGCGATGAATCACCCGAACCTGTATGATCCGAACTCGGATCCGACCAGCGCGAGCTGGGGAACGATCACGGGCCAGGACACGCCTCGTTCGTGGCAGCTATCGCTGAAACTGGCCTGGTAACAGGCTTCCAACTCAAAAAACGCCGCGGGTTCCCGAGTGGGATCCGCGGCTTTTCCTCGTAGGAAGGGCGGGGCTTGTCACGGGGAAGGAGAAGGTGCATCTTCAGAAGCGGAGGCAAGTGAGAGACATGATTTCACCTCCTTTTGAATCCGTCGTTTGCCCGATCGACTTCAGCGATTGCTCGGCCAATGCCCTGAAATGGGCGGCATGGCTAGCGCAGGCAGCCAGCAAGCCTTTACGGCTGCTGCACGCCGTCCATGTCGACATGCCTGCATACCTGACAGAACAGCAAAGAGACGGGATTTTGACGCAGTGGGCAGCGGTGCGTGAACATGCGGAGCAGCACCTGAGAGAATGGTCAGCGCCGAACCTGCCAGTTGGCTTGGACGTGGTTTACGAAGTGAGTGACGCGCCTCCAGTGGAGGCGATTATCGCCGCCGCACACCGGGGCAACGCGTGGGTGGTGATGGGAACGCATGGGCGGACGGGCTGGCGCCAGGTTTGGATGGGCTCGGTCACGACACGGACGATCGAACAGGCCAAGGTACCGGTATTGGCAATTCCGCCGGACAAATCGGTATGCTGAACATGAGGCGCTAAACGATGCCAGAGTGGCTGACGATGATTCTGTTTCTGGGCGGATATGTCGCCCTGATGAAGTGGGTGCTGCCCAAGATGGGGGTACCGACTTGAATGAACAACAGTTGCAACGTCGAGTTTCGACGTCCTGAAGAGAAGAAGACTGAAAAGAGCAACGAACCGGCCTGAAGGCTGGCCGTCCGGGTAGCCGTCCGCCCCGCTCAGGGCTTGGGGATGCGGTTGGCGGTCAACTGGGCGATGTCGAGGATGGTGGTTTCCGTGCCCGCCAGGGCATCGCGGAACATGGTGTGGCAGAAGGGGCAGGCGGCGGCGATGGTGGCTGCGCCGGTGTCTGTGAGTTCCCTGGCGCGAACCTGGCTGATGCGAGTTCCCTGCTCTTCCCCCAGATAGACCAAGCCGCCGCCGGCGCCACAGCAGAAGCTGGTTTGGCCGTGGCGGGGGGCTTCGAGGAGTTCGCCGGAGGCGCGGACGACGTCGCGTGGCGCCTGATAGACGTCCTGGTAGCGGCCCAGATAGCAGGGGTCGTGGTAGACGATTTTCTCCTGGGACTGAGAGGCGGGCAGGGTTGAGTTCAGGCGGGCGAGGAGCACGGAGTGGTGCTCAATTTCGAAATGGACACCGAACTCGCGCCAGTCTTCGCGGATGGTGCGCACGCAGTGGGGGCAGATGGAAAGCAGCTTGGCGGCCTGGACCGCTTGGAGCTGCTGGATGTTGAATTCGGCGAGCTGCTGAAAGGCGAGATCGTTGCCAAGGCGGCGGGCGGAGTCGCCGGTGCATTTCTCCTTCCTGAGGACACCAAAAGTGATGCCGGCGTGGCGGAGGAGCTGGACGAGTGCCAGGACGGTTTCGCGGCCGTGGGGATCGTAAGAGCCCATGCAGCCGAGCCAGAGGCAGTACTCCTGCGTGCCGTCAAAGAGGGGCAGCGCGTTCTTCTGAATGAAGCGATCGCGCTCGATGGCGGCCATTCCGAGGGGGTTCCCGCTGCGTTCGAGCTTGAGGAAGAGTTCGCCGCCGAATTCATCCTCCCAACGGCCGGTGTTGACGGCCCCGCGGCGGAGGCCGACGATGAGCGGCAGATGCTGGACGCCCACGGGGCACTGGGTTTCACAGGCGCCGCAGGTGGTGCACTGAAAAACGGCGGTTTCGGAGAGGTGATTGCCTAGGAGCTGGGATTCGGAGTTGGCGCCATTCTCGTTGAGATAGGCGCGGAGGCCGAGGGCTAGCTGCTTTGGATTCAGTTCTTTCCCGGTGTTGTGGGCGGGGCAGTGCTGTTGGCAGCGGCCGCATTCGACGCAGGAGTAGGCCTGGAGGGCGAGTAGTTGGGTGACGTCCCGGCCGGTGTCGAGTCCGAAGTCTTCGTCGCCGACGAGCGGGGGAATCTTTGAGAACTGGCCGCGGGAGAGGAAGACGGCGGCCGGGCTGAGGATGAGGTGGAGGTGCTTGGTGTGGGGCAGCAGGGGGAGGAAGACGAGGAGGGGCAGGGTGTGGGTCCACCAGAGCGCCTTCGATATGGCGGGAGAGGGTTGAGAGAGGTAGTCCGCCAGGAAGGTGAGCATGAGTAGGAGGATAAGGAAGGCGATGAGGCCCGACTCGAGACTGACATGGTCGCCGAGCCATTTGGGGCGGATCAGGAAGCGGCGGATGGCGAGGCCGGTGATGGAGAGAGAGACGGCGATGGCGAAGGCGGCGGCCAGGAAATAGTAAATGGGCCCGAAGAGGCCCTGGCGGGGATTGAGGAAGGCGAGGCCGACGGCCTGGGCGAAGTGGTTGAGGGTGATGAGAGCGAAGGCGCAGAAGCCCCAGAAGACGAAGGCGTGCGCAAGGCCGGGCAGCGGGCGGCCGCGGATGACCTTGGCCTGGCAAAGGACATCGAGGAAGAGGTGGCGGAGGCGGGGGGCGAGCGGCGAGAGGGAGAAGTCCGAGTCGGGACGGGAGGCGCGGATGGTGCGGAGGACGATGCCGAAGCGTTTCCAGAAGATGGCGGCGGAGGCGGCAATCGAGAGGGCGAGGAGGAGCAGTTCAGCGGGAGAGGGCGTGGGCATGGTCCAGCGATCACTGTATCGCAGGCAGACGCAGCACGGGCCGGCGGCTTGCGCGCGCCGGCCCGTGCTGGGTTTGAGGAGGGATTACATTTCGAGCTGCGGCCGGCCGGGCTCGGGCCAGTCGATGTGATAGAACTTGCCGCGGGGCTGATCGGTGCGCTCGTAGGTGTGGGCGCCGAAGAAGTCGCGCTGGCCCTGCAGAAGGTTAGCGGGGAGGCGCAAGGAGCGGTAGCTGTCGTAGTAAGCGAGCGCGGAGGCGAAGGTGGGCACGGGGATGCCGTTCAGCGAGGCCTCGGCGACGACGGTGCGCCAGTTGGACTGAGTGCGGTCGATCTCGCTCTTGAAATAGGGGTCGAGCAGGAGGTTGGCGAGTTCGCCGTTGCGGTCGAAGGCCTCCTTGATCTTCTGGAGGAAGCGGGCACGGATGATGCAGCCGCCGCGCCAGATCATGGAGATTTCGCCGAAGTTGAGCTTCCACTTGTACTCCTTCTGCGCTTCGCGCATGAGCTGGAAGCCCTGAGCGTAGGAGCAGATCTTGGAGCAGTAGAGGGCGTCGTGGATTGCCTGGATGCAGGCTTCCTTATCGCCGGTGAAGGCGGGGGTGGGGCCGGTGAGGATCTTGGCGGCTGCCACGCGCTCGGCCTTGATGGCGGAGAGGTAGCGGGCGAAGACGCTCTCGGCGATGGTGGCGGCGGGGACACCCATGTCGAGGGCGGAGACGGAGGTCCACTTGCCGGTGCCCTTCTGGCCGGCGGTGTCGAGGATGTAGTCGACGATGGAGCCGCCGGTCATGGGGTCTTTCTGCTGGAGAATGTCGGCGGTGATCTCGATGAGGAAGCTATCGAGGACCCCGGTGTTCCACTTGGCGAAGACCTTGCCGCACTCGTCGGCGGACATGCCGAGGAGGCTGGACATCATCCAGTAGGCTTCGCAGATCATCTGCATATCGCCGTACTCGATGCCGTTGTGGCACATTTTGACGTAGTGGCCGGCGCCGTCGGGGCCGATGAAGGTGGCGCAGGGAACGCCGCCGACGACCGGCTTACCGGGCGCGGCGCCTTCGAGGGGCTTGCCGGTTTCGGCATCGACCTTGGCGGCGATGGCGTTCCAGATGGCTTCGATTTCCTTGTAGGCCGCGGGGTCGCCGCCGGGCATGAGGGCGGGGCCGAAACGGGCGCCTTCTTCGCCACCGGAGACGCCGGAGCCGATGAAGCGGAGCCCCTTGGCCTTGAGGTCCTTCTCGCGGCGGATGGTGTCGTTCCAATTGGCGTTGCCGCCGTCGATGACAATGTCGCCCTGCTCCATGAGGGGCACGAGTTGATCGATGACGGCGTCGGTGCCGGCGCCGGCCTTGACCAGGATGATCACGCGGCGCGGGCGCTTCAGCGAAGCGACGAAATCAGCAAGCGAGGCATGGCCAGCCAGGCCGCCGGGAGTGTTCGGGTTTTCCGCCACGAACTTCTCCATGGTCGCCGTCGTACGGTTGTAGACGGAGATGCGGAAGCCGTGGTCAGCGATATTAAGTGCAAGGTTTTGGCCCATGACGGCGAGGCCGACGAGCCCGATATCGGATAGTTGTTCTGACATGGCAGTAAGAGGCACTAATATCCTATCAGGAATCCTATGCCGAGCCAAAGTGGATGACAGGAGCTGAGGGCGGGCACGGCCGAGCGAGCCGAGATCCGTCCGGTTCGGGTGGCTCGTCGCCTATGAGCCTGCCGCTGCCGGCTGGAAAGCAGAATTGCGCTGGTATGCCGAAGACATGAAGCCCGCAGCCAAGGCTAGGAGTGGCTCTCACCGGAAGGCGTGGGCACTCCATTCCAACTGGCATTGGGGGGGGGGAAACGAAGGGTCAGGCTGGGATTACCAGAGGTGGCAGTCCACGAGTCGCGGGGGACCGGAGATGCCGTCGATCACTTTGGTTGCGATGACCACCTGCAGGTTCCTCGAACCCCAATCGGCGGGCAATCTCCGCGCCAGCTCCTGCATATGGGCTTGCGAAGAGAGGAACTCGCCGGCCGAGATGGTGCCGAATCCGGTCAGGCCGCCGACGAACACGACGACGCGCTCGGTGGTGGGATCCAAGACGCGCGAGATCAGGGCGTAATCCTGCGTCAACCTGCGGTAGGGCATCGAGTAATCCACGGTCCAGCCCCTACCTGCGGGGTTCTTCTGATCGACGATCGAGTAGATGGAGCCTTTGCGGTCGAAGTTGAAGCGCATCTGGCCCGCCAGACGCATCGTCCAGTCATTATTTAGTGCGCCAACGAGGATCACCGAGCCGCTACGCAGGTCAGTGAAGTTAGTCGAACTCTGGCTGCGGATCTGGAACTCTTTGCCGTGTGCCTGGAGCAGGCCGGCTAACCGGCCTAAGGTGAGAACGTCGTGGAGAGCGATATTCTGGCTGCCCAGGTAATACAACTGGAACAAAGTGGCGCCGCCGGAAGCTTCCTGCGAGGGCGTGATGGGATGGGGCAGGTCAAAGGTGGGCTGCTGGGCGGACTCGGGATTACTGCCCAGGAATTGCCGTTGTCCCACGCAGATCAGCACACTGTTCTGGGAAGAGACAATCGGCTGCCAGAACCGGTCCAGCGCCGTCCACGGCCACCGCACCAACACCGCGACGATACACCCGGCCAAAACCAGAAGTACGGCCGCAAAGGCCGCCATCCGCCCCACGCGCGCCGGACGCGGCGGCACCGGGATCTCCTCGGCGGGCGGCCGGAACTCGGGCACATAGGAACCCGGCTCCAGTTCAATGCGTAATTCGTGTTCATGCCCCGGCTCATGGTAGTACTGCGCGATTCGCCGGCGGATCTCGCCCGCCGTGGTGCGCACCACCGGATCGGCGTTGGTGTCGTAGTCGGGCTTCCGGCCGAAGACGGCAATGCCGAGTGTTCGCTCTTTCAGCTCCGAGGCTCCGCCCTCCAAGGTCTGCTCGACCAGATAGCGGAGCAGGGCGGGATAGCGCTTGCTGTGTCTGAAAAGAGGATTCGCAAGCATCCTTTCCAGTTGATTGGAGATGACGTCGCGCTGAGTGTCCGTAAACGAGTCGGTCCCGTTGCCTGACATCGGCAAGCCTCGCATCTGCTCCCGAAGGAGCAGGCTTCTTCACGTATTGTAACGCCGACTTAACGGTGTGGCACCAACTTAGCACCGTTTAATACGTCCCTGGGGCGCCTCCCTCCAAGGCTTCTTAACTCATTGATCTGCAATGAACTATACGTGCATGCTGCAGTAGCATGCTTGCGGCCCCCCACCAATCGGCTGCAATCTTCTGAAAACCGCTCGTCCGACCCACTGAAAAGTCGGCTTCCAAGAATGAAGAAGAAGATGATTGCAGCACCTACTCGCCGAACGTTGCTCAGTTTCGCCTCCGCCATGTTGCCGGCATCAGCCGCTTCATTACCTATGAAGCGCGAGGCAGATCGGCCTACCGGGGAGATTCGAGTGCGCCTGACTGCAGGAGAGAAGAGGTACGCAGAGGGACCTAGCCTGCGATGGCGTGAAGCCAGCGAATCCACCAGGAACGTCGTGCTTGTGGACCCGAGTCGCAAGTGCCAGGAAGTTCTTGGCTTCGGCGCGTCGCTGACAGACTCGGCGTGCTACATGCTGCACCAACTCGAGGCCGGCGCCAGGGAGAGCCTGATGCGGGAGCTGTTTCATCCTTCCGGGATGGGCCTGAGCGTAGGACGCGTGCCAATCGGATCGAGCGACTATGCACGCAAAACCTACAGCTATTCGGAAGACGGGCCCGATCCCGGATTGAAACGGTTCTCGATCGATCACGACAGGGAGTACATCCTCCCCGTTCTGAGAGAGGCCCGGGCGATGAATCCCGGGCTATTCCTGCTGGGTTCTCCCTGGAGTCCTCCCGCCTGGATGAAGGCAAACGGTTCGATGCTCGGCGGCTGTATCCAGCCCAGGCACTTTGCGGTCTACGCGAAGTACTTCTCGCGGTTCCTCGATGCGTATGCCGCGGCGGGCGTGCCCGTGAATGCGGTGACCATCCAGAATGAAGTGGACACCGAGCAGGACGGCCGCATGCCTTCCTGCCTCTGGGCGCAGGAGTACGAGATGGGTTTCGTGGCGGATCATCTCGGTCCGCTCCTCGAGCGTGAGCATCCCGGCACGCGCATCTGGATTCTGGACCATAACTACAGCCTGTGGGGCAGGGCCATCTGCGAACTCGACGATCCGCGTGTGGCGAAGTACGTCGACGGCGTCGCGTGGCATGGGTATGTGGGTAATGCCGCGTCGATGACGCGCGTGCACGACGCGCATCCGGACAAGCACGCCTACTGGACCGAGGGCGGGTCGGATTTCGACGATCCGCAATACGAGACCAACTGGGCAAAGTGGGGCGCCACTTTTGCCGCGATCCTGAACAACTGGTCACGATGCGTAGTCGGATGGAACCTGGCCCTGGACGAAGCCGGAATGCCGAACATCGGCCCCTTCCACTGCGGCGGGATGGTGACGATCGATTCGAAGACCAAAGAGATCAAACGTAGCGGATTGTACTGGGCCATGGCTCACCATTCGCGCGCAATCGCCAGAGGCGCGCGGCGCCTCGAGTCCAGCACCACGCTGGATGGCCTGGCGCAAGTCGCTTTCGAGAATCTGGACGGAACCAGAGCTGTCGTGCTCACGAACTCCGCCGGACCTCGTTCTATTGTCTTAAGAATTTCGGGGATGGAAGCCGAGGTTGCGCTCAATGGCAACTCGGTGACGACTTTGACCTGGAGATAAGTGAAAGGAATGCAAGAAATGAAACTGGGGTCTGTTTTACAAGGCTCACGCATCGGCGAGAGGTTAGCCGTCCGGCTGCTTCTGGTTCTGCTATGCCTGATCAGCCTGGCCGTCACCGGCCTGGCGCAGAATACCAACTCCGCTGACATCCGCGGGACAGTGACCGACGCGACCGGGGCCGTGGTGCCCGGCGTTTCGGTGACGATCCTGAACGTGAACACCGGCGTAAAGAAAGCGCTGACCACCAACGAGGCGGGCATCTACGACGCGGTCTCGCTGGTGCCGGGCCGCTACCAGCTCACCTTCTCCAAGGAAGGTTTCAGCCAGCTCGTTCGCGGGCCCCTCACCTTGGATGTCGCCGTCATTTCGGTTGACGCTCAACTGGGCGTCGGCACCACGCAGCAGCAGATTGAAGTCACCACCGACGCTCCGCTGCTGCGCACCGAAACGGCGGAGCAGTCCATGACGCTCAAGGCCGAGAGCATGTCGGGCCTGCCGAACGTCGGACAGGACTGGCAGAACTTCACCAAGCTCCTGCCCGGCGCCAGCGGCGCTCCTTCCGCCAGCCAGGGCGCCGCGAATCCCGGAGCCGGAGTCTCTGTGAACGGCAACCTGCCGTTCTACGCCAACTTCCTCGCCGACGGCGCCTCCACCTCGCTGCCGCATAGCGCCAACACCGACGTGTCGATCTTTGAGACCGTCTCCGAGTTGCAGATCAACACCTCGACCTTCTCCGCGCAGTACGGCATCGGCGGCATCGTCTTCAACCAGATCAGCAAGGGCGGCACAAACCAGTGGCATGGCGCCGCCTACGAGTACTTCAAGAACAACGCCTTGAACGCCCGCGACTTCTTTGCTCCGAAAGTCGCGGAGCTGCGCTACAACCAGTTCGGCGGTTCCATCGGCGGGCCGATTGTGAAGAACAAGATGTTCTTCTTCTACGACTTCGACAAGACCATCAACAACAGCGGGGCTTACTCGTTCATGAATGTGCCGACAAACGCCATGCGCGTCGGCGATTTCTCCGGACAGGAGTTCTCGCGCATCTTTGACCCAGCCACGCGGCACAACGGGGCCGACGGCAAACCGGTGAGCGACCCGTTCGCGGGCAACAGAGTCCCCTTGAACCGCATGGACCAGGTGGCGCTGAACTACCAGCAGTACTTCCCCTTGGCAAACCTCTCCGGCTACAGCAACAACTACACCAACCGGACCCAGACGCAGCAGCCGTTCATCCGGCACTTCGGGCGCCTCGACTATGATGTGCGCGACAACAACCGGCTGACCTTCTCGATCACCCAGCGCGACAACCCGGCGCAGTACTGGTGGGGTCCCATCGCCGACATCCTCCAGGAAGCCGGTGACGTTTCGAGCACCAACGCTCAGATTTCCGACGTCTGGACCGTATCCCCGTCCATAGTCAACGAGTTTCGTTTTGGCTACACGCGGCAGGGCAACTGGTTCTCGGGCTATCCGACCGGCAAGGGTTATCCCGAGAAGATCGGCATCAAGAACTCCAAGGCCGACATCTTCCCCGGCATGCAGATGTGGGGCGGCCCCTCGGGTTGGACCGGCATCTGGGATACGACCAACGCCATCTATATCGAGCACAGTTTCACGCCGTCCGACGTCGTCACGATGATCCGCGGCCGGCACATTCTGCACTTCGGCGGCGAAGTGCTGATCTACCGGGACAACTCCACGCCGTGGGGCAACCTGGTCTCGGGCGATTACGTGTTCTCCGGCGCCTACACGCAGGCCGCGCCGTTCGGCAGTGGGGGACTGGGCTACGCCGACTTCCTCCTGGGGCAGTCTACGGGCTGGAACGCGCTGGTGGCGCCGATGGCAGGCGCTCGCCAAAAGAGCCCGCAGTTCTTCTTCCAGGACGACATCAAGCTGCGTCCGAACCTCACGCTGAATATCGGCCTGCGGTATCAGATCCAGGGAGGCTGGAGCGAAGTGGACAACCACGTTGGCACTTTCGACCCCACGCTGATCAATCCCGCCACGAAGACCGCCGGAGCGATGTGGTTTGCTCCCGCCAGCGGCCGCGACAGGCTGCAAGCCTCGGTTTACAACATCTTCCTGCCCCGCCTCGGCTTCGCCTACTCGCCGAAGAAGAACTGGACCGTGCGCGGCGGCTTCGGAACCTACTCCTACAACTGGAGCCTGGACACCTACACGAATGGAGCAATGGGATACGGCAGCGCCTCCTCGGGCAATGCGTGGGATGGCAGCCAGGTGGCTCCCGTGGCCACGCTGTCCGGCGCGAATGCCAACCTGCCCTGGATTGTCGCCTCACGCGCTCCTGACGGCTACAACGGGCAGGGCGTGAGCTACATGCCCTACAACACGCCGGTCGCGCGCAACTACCAGTGGTCAGTCAGCGTCCAGCACCAGATCGGCAACTCCATGCTGGCGGAAGCCGCCTACGTTGCCAGCCACGGAACCGGCCTGAGCTTCCCTGTGGACATCAATCAGATTCCGGCTGCCCGGATTGGGCCCGGCGCGGGTCAAAGCGCGCGTCCGTTCCCTCAGTACAACGCCATCAACGGCAACAACTACAACGGAATATCGAACTTCAACTCCCTGCAATTGCAGTTGCGTAAGCGGCTGACCCGCGGGCTCAGCTTCGACGTCAACTACACGTGGGAGAAGTTCATGGACAATCAGGACTCGGCAGGCTGGGGCAGCCGCGGCGGCACGCAGCCCTACCAGTCCTCCTACAACCCCGCGGCCAACTACGCCCGCTCCAATTTCGATGTTCCGCACATGTTCAAGGGTGACGTGGTCTACGAGTTGCCGTTCGGCAAGGGCCGCACCTACCTTAACCAGGGCGGCCTCGTGGATGCGCTCATCGGCGGCTGGCAGGCCTCGACCATCTTCATCGCCCAGGCGGGTGCTCCCTTTACCCTCACCTGGTCGGGCAACAACAACTCCGGCGCGCTCGCCGGCCAGTGGTTCCCCAATGTTGTGGGGAACTGGAAGCCGGATCACCAGAACATCGACCAGTGGTACAACCCGGCGGCCTTCGCGCAGCCGGCGGCGTACACCTTCGGCAACCTGGGCCGCAACGCCATGCGCGGGCCGGGGCTCAGCGAGGTCGATTTCTCGATGGGCAAGGCTTTCCGCTTCCCCTCTTGGGAAAGCGCGAGGCTCCATCTGCGCTTCGATGCCTCGAACGTGGTCAATCATCCCAGCTTTGGCAATCCGGCCGGCGGATTGCGCGGAGCCGGGGTGAGACAGATAACCTCGACCACGGTCTCCGGACGGACGGTCCAGTTGGGGGCCCGGTTCTCCTTCTGAGCAGAGGGACTCCGATCCGCGGCTTCCGTGCGCACCGGCAAGGCGTGCACGGAGGCCGCGGACCAGCGGGAATGATCCGCATCTGTGAAGAGTGAGATGGTGTTTGGCGCCGGCGATTTTCGCCAAGCGGATGGAGCCGACGCCCATGCGGCAACTCTCGGCGCATCGACTGCCGCGCGAGGGGAACCGCGAAGCGGCGGCCGCGCAGTCCTGGGAAGCACGGAAACTCAGGCTGCGCGCGGCCGTCGCAAGCCGGGAATCGGCCGAGTTGAACTTCGGGAGGCAGGTGTGGCGCAGGACCCCGCCTACGTCCGGGCTTGCTGGAACTGGCGCCAGAGGGGGAGCCAGTCTTCCTTGAAGACGGCGAGGCGGATTTCGTCCACGTACTGGCCGTCTACGTAGTGCTGGTCTTTGAGGCGGGCCTCTTCGCGATAACCGCACTTTTGGCTGTAGCGGAGGCTGCGGGCGTTGTTGGCGAAGACGGGGGAGCAGATCTTGCGGAGATTGAGGCGGTGGAAGGCGTGATGGAGCAGAAGCATTTTCGCCTCTGTGCCGTAGCCGCGATTCCGGTAATCAGCCTCTCCGATGATGGTGCCTGTGGTGGCAACGCGCGACATCCAGTTGATGCCCTCGAGGGCGATGTTGCCGATGTGGCGGTTGCCGTCGTTGACGCAGATGGCGAGCGCGGCCTCGACGCCCTTAGCGGCCTGTTGGGCCAACCACTCGCGCTCGAGGATCGTGGAGAAAGACAAGTGGCCGACGGTGATGTACGGACGGATCTCAGGATCGTTGATCCAGCGCGTCATGCGAGGCACGTCGGATTCTTCGACGGGCCGCAGGTAAACCCGCGGTCCCTGGAGGAAGACGATTGGGTTTTCCATGGTGGACTCTTTCGGGGGTTTTTCCAGGGTAGCAAGTATTTTGTTGGACCTATTCCCGCTTCAGATCGAGGCTGAAGACCATTGGTTCGTCCTGTTCTTCGAACGTCAGCGACTCAGCATCCCAGCGTTGAATGCGAAATCGGTGGGTGCCCAACCATAGGGCCAGGAGCGCGGCTAGCAAGGCCACCGCACGGGGCTTCTGCAGGCAGCTTTCAATCAAGGCAGCGGAAGCCGAAACGTACACGGAGACCGCCGCCCCATAGATCAAGAGTGTTTGGATCACAGGCCTCCGCCCGGGGAGATAGGAGGACGTGAACGGAATCTTCTTGGCCTGGCACAACAGGATCTCCATCAGAACCAGGGAGAGCACTAGACACAGGACAGCCGCTTGCATTCCCGAGGCAAGGCCGAGGATTCGGATCTCGATGGGCAGAGTGAGCAATGCCGCCGGCAGAACCGCGTGGTAAACCATGCAGAGATTGAGGCCTGATCCGCAGCATATGAGGTGTGATAACTTCAAATGCGTTATGTGGAGAACTGCAATTGTATTCGGATTGATGGTGGGGCTGGCGGCCGGACAGAGCAACCTGCCGCCGAGAGTGGAACCTGAGGTGTTCCCGATCATGGCGTGGGGGCTTTCGCCGTCGTCGCCGGCGGAGCTGAAGCTCATGAAAGAGGCGGGGCTCAATCTGACGGGCTTCTGCAAAGTGGCTGATCTGGATGCAGTTCGGGACGCGGGATTGCACTGTTTCGTGAGAGACGACGCGATCCATAAACTGGTGGTAGCCAATGGCGGAACGGATGCGGAGATCCAGTCGGCGGTGGCGGCTTTGGCGCCGAAGATCAGCGCGCATCCGGCGGCTTTCGGAGTGAACCTGCGGGACGAGCCGAGCGCGGCGGAGATGGCGATTCTGGGCCGGCTGGCGGCCGAGATCCAGAAGACGATACCGGGGAAGCTGCCCTACGTGAATCTGTTCCCGAACTACGCGAATGCGAAGCAATTGGCGACGGCTTCCTATAACGAGTATCTGCAGCAGTACCTGAAACAGGTGCGGCTGCCTTACATCAGCTGGGACAACTACTCGCTGCGGGACGGCGAGATGCAGCAGAGCTTTTACGACAACCTGGAGCAGGTGCGGCGGGCGTCATCGCAGGCCGGGGTGCCATTCTGGAACTGCATCCTGGCGGAGGCGCTGTTCCGCTATATGGAGCCGTCGGATGCGACGTACAGCCTGCAGGTCTATGCAACGCTGGCATACGGCGGGCGCGGGATCCAGTTCTTTACCTACTTCACGCCGGATGTGGGCAACTTCAGGCTGGCGCCGGTGGACCAGTGGGGCAACAGGACGGCGACATGGGACATCCTGCGGAGGGCAACGAACCAGATCCACGCACTGGCTCCGATCATGGTGAAGCTGAAGAGCAAGGGCGTGTATCACTGGCCGGTATCGACGGCGTCGGGGACACCGCTGCTGGCGTCTCCGGGGACGACGGGGAAGGCGTTGATCGGGGAGTTTGAAGACGAGCAGGGGCGGCCCTACGTGATGCTGGTGAACAAGAGTCTGACAGAATCCACCAACTTCAAACTGCAGCCGCGGGCCGAAGGGGCGCGTATCTACAAGGTGTCCGCCGTGACTGGTAAGGAGGGCCGGCTGGGCATGGAGGATGTCTGGCTGGGGCCCGGGGCAGGCATGCTGCTGCGGATCGAGGCGGAAAAGAAGTAAACACGCTCAGGCGGAGAAGACCTGGGCACGGAAAACGGAGAGGCGCGCTTCGCGGCCGCGCCAAGCGGCGGGCGGGAGGCCGGCCTTCAGCGAAAGGGCATTCAGGAACCATTCGGAAGTGTGCTCCGGTTTTCGGGCGACCTGCGGGAGGAGCAGGCCACGGTGGCCCCAGCATTCAAGCAGGGCGCCGTGCTCGCGGATGCGGAAGGCAGCTGCATCCGCGATCGGCTTCATGGGCGTGAGGATGGAGATCTCGACCTCGACATCGGGCGGCGCGTGGCGGCGGGTTGGGAAGCGGGGATCGTGTAGCGCGTCGAGGGTGAGTTCGGGAATGGATTGGGCAAGCGGCTGAACGGGCGCCAGGCGGCCGATGCAGCCGAGAAGATCCGCATGGTGATGTAGGCTGACGAAGACGGAGGACTTGCGCTGCAGCGCGGGGGAGGGGTTTTCGCGGGAAAGCGGGCGCTCGATGCCGCCTTCGCGCACCAGACGGAGAGTGTCGTGAGCGCTTGCGAGGAGTTCGCGCTGGTCCTCGAGTGAGAGCTGGAAGGCAGAGGTGCGGAAATAGCCGAGGGCGGCGTAGCCGACAGAGGTTCGATAGTCGCCGGTGATATCGCCGGAGGTCTGATAGTCCAGCAGTTCCTGGAAGACCTCTTCGCCGCCGAGTTCGGTGAGCGTCCTCAGAAGCAGGGCCACGGGCGCGGCGCCGCAGGTGGTGGAGCCGCTGCGGCGGAGTTCATCGAGGAATCGGGAGTCGTCCAGACTGCCGGCGGCATCGATGACGGAGTGGTCGAGCTGGTGGAGGTTGTTTGGGGTTTCGTAGTCGAGGGGGAAGGGCTCGTAGTGAAAGGAACGGCCATAGTGGGTGAGGTCCGTGGAGGCGAGGAGGATGTCGCCGGGGCGCAGGGCAGCCGCGATGGCGCGGGCGGCGGCGGAACGCTGCTGCGCGGTGAGGCAGCCGACGTAGAGGGGCGCAACGGGGACATCGGGCACGGCGGACTGGAGGAGGGGGAGTTGGATTTCGGCGCTGTGATCGGTGGCGATGGCGAGAGGGAGGCGAGGGAAGTCGAAGCCGGTGAGATCGACAGGCGTGCGACCGAGAGGGGTGGCGTAGGCGCCGAGATCGGGGGTGATGACGCCGGAGGCAGCACCGGAGTGGAGGAAGCCGAGCAGGACGACGCGGCTGGGGTTAGCCGCCTTCAGTTGGTGGTAGGCGGCGGTGGCAACCGTGCCGGAGTAGGTAAGGCCGGCGTGGGGCACGATGAAGGCGAGGGGGTGAGGGAGAATGGCCGGACCGGTGCGGGCCTGGGACCGCTCCTCGATGGTGTGCAGCAGAGAACGGAGTTCGGCGGCCTGACCTGGATACCAGGAACCGGCGTAGGTGGAGAAGTGCGTGGCGGTCATGAGTGCTCCCTGCGGGCGATGCGCCAGAAGCCCGGCAGCGGATGATGGCAGGACGGACAGGTGCCGGCGGAGGTGACGCGGTTGTGGAGGACCTGGAATCCATGACGCTCGATGATGAGCGTGGAACAGACGGGGCAGCGGGTGTGTTCGAGGCCATCTGTATGGCCCGTGAGGTTGCCCGCGTAGACGAAGCGGAGACCGGCTTGGCGGCCGATGGCTACGGCCTGAACGAGGGCCGCGGTGGTGGTGGGCGGCGAGGCGAGCATTTTGTAGTCGGGATGGAAGGCGGTGACGTGCCAGGGAATTTCCGGCGAGACGCTGGCGAGGAATGCGGTGAGAGACCGAAGCTCGGCGAGCGAGTCATTCAAGCCGGGCACGAGGAGGGTGACGACCTCCATCCAGAGCCCGAGTGAGCGGGCATGGCGGATGGTGTCTAAAACGGGCTGGAGCTTGCCGCCGAGTTCGCGGTAACGCCGGTCGTCGAAGGACTTCAAGTCGATCTTCAGGAGGTCAAGGTGAGGGTGCAGGGCGCGGAGGACGTTGGGGGTGGCGTAACCGTTGGAGACGAAGCCGGTGGCGAGGCCGGCGGCGCGGGCGCATCGGAAGATTTCGATGGCCCACTCGGCGGTGATCATGGGCTCGTTGTATGTACTGATGACGGAGGAAGCGCCGGCGCGGAGCGCGGACTGCACTAGTTGAGCGGGTTCGATTTCATGGACATCGCCGATGGAGCTGGGATCGCGGAGCGCCTGAGAGGAGAGCCAATTCTGGCAGTAGGCGCAGTGCAGGTCGCACCCGAGCATGCCGAAGCTCATGGCGCGGGAACCGGGCAAGGCGTGGAAGAAGGGTTTCTTCTCGATGGGATCGGAGTGAAGTGCGTTGACGTAGCCGTGCGGGACGAGAAGAGCGCCGTCTCGGTTGGTGCGGACTTTGCAGATTCCGGACTGGCCTGGAGCGATGTGACATCGGTGCGCGCAGGCGAGGCAACGGAGGTGATGATCCGGCAGGGACTCACAAAGCGAGGTGGGACTCGAGAGCCGGGTCAACTCAGCGGCGAGAGTCATGTTGGTGCCTGCCGGTTTCATTGTAGATCCGGGCAGGCGGCCGATTGAAGGGGACTATTCTCCGGCCTTGAGCCACTCCCGGTGGTACTGCCGGAGAACTTCGACGGCCTCTTCGAAGTTGGAG
>JACQZS010000276.1 GCA_016213725.1 Acidobacteriota bacterium
CTCACCCATCGTCGGGACGTTCACGGCCTGCTCGGGTTTGAGCAATTGATACTGTTTGATCTGGAGTGTCTTCGGATCGAGCCGGAAGACGGCGTTCGTCGCGGCGTCGGTGTACCAGCAGATGCCGTTCTGATCGAAGCGCAGCGTGTGCGGATAGCTTCCACGTGTAGCAGCCACACAGTAGTTCCAGCGCCGCCGGAGAAAGGCCGGCGGCGGAGCCCAACTCCCGGAAGCGCCGCAGGCGCACGCGGTAACTGGTGTCGTAGGCCTGCCACTCCAGTAACCGGCGGTCCGCCAGCGCGATGCCCAGCTTGCTGTGCTGGATCCAGAGGAACTCGCGGTCCGCCTCATCCAGCGCCGCGGGCGGCAGGCACTCCGGCCGCAGCCCGATGAACAGCCCCATCAGCCTGTTGAGAATGCAGATGAGACCCTCTTCCGCGCGGACTTCCGCGGCGGCGAATCGGTTTGACGCGTTCAACAGATCGCGCCTGCCGTGGATCACCCGGCTGCCGTGCAGGAAATCGAAGAAGAACAGCGTGCGGGGCGGCGTCTCCATCAGCGATTTGTGCCGCCAGCTCAGGTCCACGTAAGGAAGGCCCAGTTGATCGGCCAGAACGCGCGCGGTCGGCTTCCAGTCGATGGCGGGCTCCGGATCGGGGCCGGCCACAATCACGTCGTAGTCGTTCATGGGGCGATAGCGGCCGTTCTCCTTCGCCATCGTACCTTCTCCCCGTCCAAAGCCGCCGGTGACCACCACGCAATCCTCCGGTCCCAGGCCGCTTCGGATCTTCTCCAGAATCGCGGACAATCCGGTTTCCACCACCCCCTGCATGGCGCATGCCTCGGCGCCGCCCTCGCGTGGCTCCACGGCCGGCAGCAGATCGCTCAGCGTGCCCTCGTTGAAGAGCAGAGATCGCAGCACACTGTGAAACCGGCCGGGCAGGACCGTGCCCACCTCCCGGTGCAATCCCCGCTGCGGCCCCGCCACCAGAAACAGCCCGTGGTTGTCCTCGCATTCCGGCGCGTAGCCGTGCATGCCTTTCGGCGGCCGGCCGGAGGAATGGAAGAAGTTAGGCACCAACAGGACGCCAGGGTGTGCCAGGAAGTAATCCTCGCCGTTCGCCCGGTCGATGGAGGTCATGCCGTACCGGGCCAGGGCGCCGGAGTCCAGCCACTCCCCCCCGTCGCAGCCTTCCAGGGCTTCGTGAACCCTCCGCCTGGCTTCCGGATGCCGGTACCAGAAGCGGGCGCAGGTCGAATCCAGGAAGTAGGTGAAGTCGAAGGGCGCATCCAGCCCCGTTGACTTGATGAGACGCTCGACATCGCAGCAGCGCACCACGTTCACCATGCCGTGATCGCCGAACACCACCGTCTGCACTGCCGTGGCTCGCTCCTGCAGGCCCGTCAGCAGCCGCCCCGTGAGTTCGTCCAGCCGCCGGATGCATTCCACCACTTCCCGCGAACCGGGGCCGTGCTCGTGGCCGGCCGCATCGAGTTCAGAGAATTGCACGAAGGCGAATTCGGTATCTGTGGTGATCCGCTCCAGCGCAAGCTCCACCACCTGGCTGTCATTTCCAGCCCCCAGTTCGCTCAGCGCCGGCCAGGCCAGGTACTCCCAGCGGCGGCCCTGCCGGTCCAATTCCTCGAAGACGGAGGTTCGTCCCGCGGCCCGCTGCCAGGGGGGCGTCTTCTCCGCCAGGTCGAAGCAGGGCAGAAGCCGGAAGGGGATCTCGAAAGAGTGCAGGTAGGAGGCGGCGAAGCTGCTTGTGCTCTTGCCCGCCAGATCGTGCAGCTTCGACCGCAACCGCCATCGCAGCTCTGCCGAAATCGCCCCTTCCGGCGGGAAATGCCGCGCGGCGAAGAACGGCGAGGCCACGGGGTCGAACCGGAACATGTGGGTGTAGCCGGATTCGGCCGGCGTGGCGCCGCGGAAATAGGAGTCGCGCGGCGTGAAGCCGAAGGTTTCCTGATAGGCGCCCGTCCACGATTGGCGGGCCAGCCCCGTCAGGAAGGGCGCGTAAGCCAGGTAGTCGGGCCGGAAGGCGTCCAGCAACAACAGCAGAACCACGGGTGGTCGTCCTTGTTTGCGGGCCCTCCCATTCTATCGTTAGGTGTGCGTCCATACCCTCTGCGATACTGGACTGTGGTCCGCAGGTGTTCAGCCTGGGCAGGGACGTTGCTGGCCTGATTCTGTTCGTATGATCAACCCCGCGCAGCCCGACTATTCGAACACGCCGGCTTCGCCTGACCGGGCGGCCTACCCCTACGCGCCGGAGCGGCTGCCGGAGGTTCCGGCCGTCACCCTCATCACCCCGTTCTTCAACGAAGGCGAGGTATTCCGGGAGACCGTCGCCAGCGTCCGGCGGCAATCGCTGCAGAACTTCGAATGGATCATCGTGGACGACTGCTCCAGCCGGCCGGGAAGCCTGGCCCTGCTGGTGGAAGTAGCGCAGGATCCGCGCGTGCGCGTCGTCCGCGCGGAGTCCAATGGCGGCCCGGCCCGTGCCCGCAACCTTGCCGCCAGCCTCGCCAAAGCTCCTTTCCTGGCATTCGTTGATAGCGACGACCTGCTGGAGCCCACCGCGCTCGAGAAGTGGCGCTGGTTTCTCGAAGCCCATCCACAGTACGGCCTCGTCAAAGGTTTCCAGGTCGGCTTCGGCGCCCAGAACTACCTCTGGACCGACGGCTTCCACAGCGCTGGCGCCGTGCTGGAGCGGAATCCCATCCAAACCGCCAGCATGATCCGCCGCGAGGTGTGGGAACTGGCCGGCGGCATGGATGAAGAGATTCGCGGCGGCATGGAGGACTGGGACTTCTGGCTGCGCTGCGCCAGCAAGGGCTGGTGGGGCGGTACGGTTCCGGAGTATCTCGACTGGTACCGCCGCCGAGCGAGCCATCAGGACCGCTGGAGCGATTGGGACGATTCCGGCCGCCAGGCCGCCTTTCTCGCTCAGCTGCGCGAGAAGTATGTGGAGGTCTTCGAGCACGGGATTCCCGTGCCGCCGCAGAGCTACGTCATGCCGAATCCGGTGCTGCCGCTGGGTATGCCGTTCGCCAACCCGCTGGCCCCCGCTCCACCCGGGAAGCGGCTGCTGATCCTGGTGCCGCACCTGGAACTCGGCGGGTCGGACAAGTTCACGCTGGACCTCATCGGCCAGCTCTCCCGCCGGCACTCCTTCCACATCACGGTGGCTGCCACCTCGCGGGCGCAGCATACCTGGCGCTGCCAGTACGAGGAGCTCACCCCGGATGTCTTCACCCTGGAAACGTTCCTGAAGCTCTCCGACTATCCCCGCTTCCTCGCCTACCTGGTGGAGAGCCGGTCCATCGATACCGTTCTTGTCACCCACAGCCAGTTCGCATACCAGTTGCTGCCCTACCTACGGACGCGCTTCCCCCATTTGCGCTGCCTCGACTACATCCACATCGAGGAAGAGCACTGGAAGAATGGGGGCTATCCCCGCTTTGCCATCAACTACAAAAACTTCCTCGATGCGACGGTTGCCAGCTCCGAGCACCTGCGCAATTGGGTGGTGGAACGCGGGGCCGATGCGCAGAAGGTGCAGGTCTGCTACACCAACATCGATACCAGCTCCTGGGATCCATCCGCCTATGACAAGGCTTCCTTGCGCGCCTGCTACGGCGTCGAACCCGGCGTGCCGGTGATCTCCTTTGCCGGCCGTCTGTGCGACCAGAAACAACCCAATATCCTGCTGGCGACGCTGCTGGGCCTGCGTGACCGGGGCTACCAGTTCGTCGCGCTCGTCGCCGGCGACGGCGAAGACGGCCCCGCGCTGCGCGCCGGGGTCCAGGACGCCAGGCTCACGCAGGTGCGGCTGCTGGGGAGCCGCTCAAATGACGAAATCCGGGGCATTCTCAGCATTAGCGATATCTTTTTCCTGCCATCAAAAATGGAGGGTATTGCCCTTTCCATGTTTGAAGCCATGGCAATGGGTGCCGTGCCCGTGGGCGCGGACGTCGGCGGCCAGCGTGAGCTGGTAACCCCGGAAACCGGCATCCTCATCCGCCGCGGAGGGGACGAGGCTGCGGCCTATGTTGAGGCGATCAGCGGCCTTCTCCTCGACGCTCAACGCCGCGCGGCAATGTCGAAAGCGGCGCGCCGGCGCGTCGCCGAGGCTTTTGACCTCGACGCCATGGGCGACCGGATGGCCGCTATTCTCGCCGCCCTGCCCGCTTCGCCTGCAGACGTCGCATCCATGTTCCTCCGCTCCTCCGCGCTGCTCGCTACTGAATGCGTAGAGCAGCGCAGGCTGGAAATCCTCGCCGACGACTTGTGGTCGCAGCGCCCGCAGGCCTCGCCGGGCTTCCCGGATTCTCCTCTGCCGGACTCCCCGCGCCCTGTCCAGTGGGATGAACTGGTTCCCTTGCTCGCCTCCGCCGTTCGCGGCAGCTTGGCCGCCTGGTGGAAGCTCTCCAGGCTGCGCGGCTCCAGCCCGTTCGCCGCACTGCGTTGTTCGTTGCTCGCTTCCTTCGCCCGCGGAGCAGCCCGCCGGAATCTCCGGCTGCTTGGCGACGTGCTGGCCCATCCCGGCGCGGCGGAAATCGTCGCCTCTTCGTTCGACCAGGGCTATTACTTCCGCCACAACTCCGACGTCGCACGAGCGGGCATCGATCCGCTGCTTCATTACAGCCTTTTCGGACATGCGGAGCATCGCCGCCCTTCTGAATCCTTCGACCTGGCCCCCTGCTTCCGCCGTTGGCCCGAGTTGCGCCGCAACGGAGTAAATCCGCTGCTCTGGAAAGCCGTACATGACGGTGGCCTTTCACGGCCTTCCGGGCGTTGAACTACAGCTCAATTCCCGATACCCTGAATTCAGAGGAGTAGGCGGGTCTGAAATCTCTCCTCGCCAGGAGTAATTGCGTGGATATTCGGGATGAATTTCTCGGCAGAATCGTCCATGGGCGGAGTTTTGCCGAGGTGGGCGGGCTGTGGGGGATCGTCAACGAAAAGGTCTCAGTCGCGCTGCAGGCCGGCGCCGCGTCGGCAACCATGATCGATGTCACCTTGCCCGACGCCGAACTCTGGGTGGCTTTTCGACAGCGCATTGCAGAATTCGGGCTGCCGCCCGCCGCTGAAATCGCACGCGACGTCTGTTCACTGGCGCAGGAGCCGGATGGCCCCACCTTCGACGTTCTCCATTGCAGCGGCGTCGTCTACCACCATCCCTCTCCCCTGGTCCTGCTCTTGGCCATGCGGAAGCTGACACGTGAATTCCTCGTGCTCACCTCCGCCGTTCAACAGGAGGAGATCGAGAACCGCCACGGCCACTTCACCATGCCGCCCAGCGGAGTGCTCTTCGTGCCTGCGTTGAACCCCGAGGAACGGCTGATTCTCTCCACCTATTGGCGGGAAAACGCCGGCGTCGAGTCCTGTCTGGGCATCTCGGAACCCGTGCCCTGGGACGCCCGCGACTTTGGCCCCTGGTGGTGGCTGCCCACTCCCCGCGCCCTGGCCGCATGGTGCGAAAGCTGTGACTTCACCCTGGTCGCCCAGGCCCCGTCCTGGAACGGCAACGCCTGCACGCTCCTGCTGCGCGCCGGCCGCGCTTAGGGCTTTCCGCCCAAATCCTCTGCGGCGCGAACGCGTCTTCTCCCTTTCTTTGTTTCAGTCAATTTGCGGGCCTGTGTAATAATCGGCGTGCCGGAGCGTATAGCAGGTTGAGGCGATTGAAAATGGCAACACTCAGCCTGGTGCCGTCCTCGGCACCCACTCCCATGAATAGCCCACCACCCGGCTTCGCCGAACTCTATCAGAGGTTTTCCGAGGTCGTCTACCGGACCGCCCTGCGCGTCACCGGAAACCCGGCCGACGCCGAAGACGCCCTGCAAACCGTCTTCGCCCGCATTTTGAACCAGGGTGACCGCCTGGACCTGGGGCAGATGCCGGAGCGGTACTTCCGCCGGGCCGCTACCAATGCCGGCCTGGACGTCCTTCGCAGCCGCACCCACCGCGCCGAATCGCAGCTGGACGAGTCCCTGCCCCACGCGGCTCCTGATTCCTCTCCATACCTCAAAGAGCGGTTGCGCCGTGCCATTGCCACCCTTGAGGCTAAGGATTCCGAACTATTCGCTCTCCGCTACGTGGCCGGCATCTCGAACACCGAGATCGCGGATATGTACGGCCTGGAACGTTCCACCATCGGTGTCCGCCTGCACCGCATCCGCCAGTGGTTGCAGCACGAACTGGAGAAGTAAGGAGATTCCCATGAACAACGAAGATCGTCTGGATCAAGCCCTTGAAGCGTTGAATGGCGAGGCCGCCTCCGCGCAGGACTTTGAAGCCGCTCGTGCCCGCGTCTGGGAGAAACTCATGGCATCCACTGGTGCCAACTGCCAGGCCTTCCGCGGCGAGCTGGCCGCTTACGCCGAAGGCCGCCTGGATGCCAACCGGCGCATGCTGCTGGAAGACCACTTGGCCCGCTGCCCCGAATGCCGCAAGGCCTTCGCCGAGTTGCGCGGGGAACGCAAGGTGGTCGCCATGCCCGAGCGCCGCTCCGGTGTCATCCAGCGCTACCGCGGCTGGGCCATCGCCGCCGGCATCGCGCTGGTCGCACTCTACGCCGGCCGGGGCCGCATCGACGATGCGTTCGCCCCTTCCGGTCCGCGCGCCACCGTCGAGATGGTCGCCGGTGAGTTGCATCGCCTCCCCGAAGGCATGATCAAGGTGGGCCAGCCGCTCAACGAGGGCGAAGTGGTCCGCACCTCGCCCGGCTCCCGTGCCATCCTGCGCCTGGCCGACGGCTCTGCCGTGGAAGTCAATGAGCGCTCTGAACTCTACGTCCACGCCGCCTGGAGCGGACAGACCATCCACCTCAACCGCGGCGACGTCATCGTCCAGGCCGCCAAGCAGAAGCGCGGCCATCTCGTCGTCGAGACCCGCGACGCCTCCGCCACGGTGAAGGGCACGGTATTCTCGGTTTCCACCGGTCTCGCCGGCTCCGTCGTTTCCGTGCTCGAAGGCTCGGTGGAAGTTTCCCGCCCGGCCGGAACCGCGCTGCTCACGCGCGGCCAGTCCGCCGCCTCAACGCCTGCTCTGGATGGCGTCTCCGCCAAGCAGAGCGTCGCCTGGAGCAAGGACTCCGACAAGTACTTCACTCTGCTCGGAGACATGGCCGCTATCGAGAAACAGCTCGCCGCCATCCCCGGCGCTCCGCTTCGCACGGCTGCCGCCCTGCTGGCCTCTCTGCCTCCCGACGTCAGCGTCTATGCCGCTGCGCCGAACCTCTCCGATACCATTCGCCAGGCTTCGCGCCTGGCTGAGCAGCGGGCCTCCGAAAGCGCTTCTTTCAAGGAATGGTGGACCTCGGAGAGCGCCCGCCAGTTGCGCGCCGCCGTGGAGCAGATCCAGAGCGTGACGCCGCTGCTCGGCGACGAAATGGTCTTCGTGCACTGCGGTGCCGGAAACAACCGGGTCCCCGTCCTCCTGGCAACCGTGAAGCCTGGCTCGCAGGCCGACCTCAAGCAGGCGCTCACCCGCCTCCTGCCGGGGCAGGAACTGCCCGGCTTCTACCGCGTGACGGAATCGCTGCTGACCTTCTCTGACTCCGCCGCGCACCTGGAGTGGGCGCTCGCCAACGCCGGCAAGGGCTCGTCCTCGCCCTTCGCCGTTGAGATCGCCAAACACTACCAGCGCGGCGCCGGCTGGCTCATCGCCCTCGACGTGCAGACCGCCGCGCTTGCCGCCGCCCGTCCCGACCCCGCCAATGCCCGCTACGTCTTCTTCGAACAACGCCAGACTCAGGGCGGGGAAGAGAACGAAGCCACGCTGCTCTTCAACGGCGCCCGTACCGGCTTCGCCTCCTGGCTGGCTTCGGCCGGCGCCTCCGGCGCCTCGCAGTACATCAGCAGCGATGCCTCCGTTGTCTTCGCTGCCACAGTGCGCGAGCCGCGCCAGATCTTCGATGAGTTGCTCGCCCAGATCTCCAAGATGAAACCCGGCGCCGCGGAAGAAATTCATCAGGCCGAATCGAAGCTCGGCGTCGATTTCGGCAATGAGATCGCTTCCGCGCTGGGCACCGACTTCGCCCTCGCCATCGAGCGCCCCACCATCCCCATCCCGGGTTGGGTGGCCGCTGTCGAGGTCTACAAGCCCTCCACGCTGGACGGTGCGCTGCGCAAGCTGGTGGATACCTACAACTCCACCATCCCCGCCGGCCAGGATGTGAAGAAGCTGGCTTTCACCCAGGAGACCGTCAACGGCCGCTCCTGGAGCACCATCAGCCTCAGCGTGCTCAACCTCAATTTCACCTGGACCCACCACTCCGGTTACATGGTGGCCGGCGCCGACCGCGGCCTGGTGGAACGCGCCATCGCCACTCGCGAAGGCGGCTTCCCCCTCGTCCGCACCGCTACCTTCACCCAGCAGTTGCCCAGCGCCACCGGCGTCCACCCTTCCGGTTTCCTCTGGGTGAACATGAAGGGCGCGCTCTCTGATCTCCTCAACATGCTCCCTTACCCCGCTCTGAAGCAGTTGGCCGACCGCCGCGATCCCGTTCTCATCGCATTTAACGGTGAAACGGAACGAATTCAAGCCGCGAGTCGTACTCGTTTAACGAGCCTTGTCCTCGATGCCATGCTGGCGGGTGCGTCTGCCGGCAGCCCGGGTAAGGCCCAACTGAAAAAGACCCTAAAGGCCCAGCATGCCAGCGCCAGTCATTGAACTAGACAAACTGCGAGTGAAGCTGGGCCGGCGGGAGATCCTCCTCGGTATCTCCTGCCGGCTCGGCCTTTCCGGCTCCGGGAAAGCCATCGGGCTCGTCGGCCCACACGGAGCCGGCAAGGCCACGCTCATCCAGACCCTGCTCGGCTTTCACCTGCCTCTCTCGGGCTCGGCCCGCGTGCTGGGCTTTGACTGCCATCGCAATCCGCGCGCCGTCCGCGAGCGCGTCGGCTACATGCCGGAGAGCGATTCCTTCATCGCCAGCATGACCGCCGTCAGCTTCCTCCGCCTCATGGGCGAGCTCAGCGGACTGCCCGCGGAGGCCGCTCTCGAAAAGGCCCACGAAACCCTCTTTCATGTCGGCCTCGGCGAAGCGCGCTACCGCCCCGTCGGCACCTACTCGCTCGGCATGAAGCAGATGGCCAAACTCGCTCAGGCCATCGTCCACGGCCCCGAACTCGTCATCCTCGACGAGCCCACCAACGGCCTGGACCCCGCCGCCCGCCAGCGCATGCTCAGGCTCATCCGCGAAATGAAGGAGCAGCACGGCATGAACATCGTCCTCTGCTCCCACCTCCTGCCCGACGTTGAGGAGGTCTGCGACGAAGTGGTCATCATGAAAGAGGGCCTCATCGTCCACCACGCCGACCTCGAAGCCGAACGCCGCTCCAACCGCCGCTTCGTCGAACTCGAAGTCTCCGGCAACGACCTCAATCTCGCCTCCACCCTCCATCAACACGGCGCCGACGGCGTCAGCGAAGGCGGCGGCCGCTGGCGCATCGTCCTGCCCCTCGATTTCGAGATCGCCGGGCTGTGGAAAGTCCTGGCCGCGGAAGGGCTCAACGTCCGCAAACTCACCCACCGCCGCGACACCCTGGAAGAGATCTTCCTCAAGGCTGTCGGCCATATCCGTCAAACCCCCGGCGAAACCGCCGCAGAAGAGGAGGTGAGCGCCCATGGCAGTCTATAAACGTGGATATCAGCGCTACCAGGGCCCCGTCACCGGCCACTACACGCGTCTCATGGCCATGCCCCGCTACGCCTGGGAGCGCCTCTTCCAGCAGCGGCTCATGATCGTCCTCACCGCCGTGAGCTGCCTCTGGCCGCTGCTTTGCGCCGTCTTTATCTACATCTCCAATCACTCCGAACTCTGGGCCGGGCTGGGCGGCGGCCTCAAGAAGATGCTCGCCATCGATGCCGCTTTCTTCCTCGTCTATATGAACGTCCAGTCCGCCTTCTGTATCCTTCTCGCCGCTCTCGCCGGGCCGGGCCTCATCGCCCCGGACCTCTCCAATAACGCTCTGCCCCTCTACTTCAGCCGCCCGCTCTCCCGCCTTGACTACGTCGCCGCCCGCATGATGACCCTCATCGGCATGTTGTCCCTCGTCACCTGGCTCCCCGGCCTCATCCTCTTCGGCATGCAGATCGGCATGGCCAATTCCGGCTGGTTCGCTGCCCACTGGCACTACGGCGCCGGCCTCATCGCCGGCTTCTTCATCTGGATCCTCATCGTCAGCATGGTCGCTCTCGCCTCCTCCGCCTACGTCAAGTGGCGCCTCATCGCCGGCGCCCTCATCCTCGGCTTCTTCTTCGTCCTGGCCGGCGCCGCCAGAATGATCAACGGCATCTTCCGCGTCGAGTGGGGCTCCGTCATCAATCCGGCCATGGCCGCTTACACCGTCTGGTGCGCGCTGCTCGGCAAGGAGATCCCCGAAGGCATGGACATCTCCACCAGCCTCCTCTGCCTCGGCGGACTCATCGCCGCCCTCGGCCTCATTCTCGAGCGCAAGCTCCGCCCCGTGGAGGTGATCTCGTGAGCGGCTACGAAATCGTCTTCGAAGACGTCTCCAAGTTCTACGGCGAAGTGCTTGGTGTCAACCGCGTCAACCTCAACGTCCCGCCCGGCATCACCAGCCTCGTCGGCCCCAACGGCTCCGGCAAAACCACGCTCATGAATCTCATGTGCGGCCTCATCCACCCCGATCGCGGCGCCATCTCCGTTCGCGGCCTCTCGCCCCGCGACCCCGAACACATGATGCGCATCACCGGCTACGCCACCCAGTTCGACGCGGCCCCGCGCTGGGCTACCGGCTTCGACTTCGTCACCACCGCCCTCCTCCTCTTCGGCTACTCCCGCAAGGAAGCCGAACGCAAAGCCTGGAAGGCCATCGAACAGGTCAACCTCACCGACGCCGCCACCCGCAAAGTCGCCGGCTACTCCAAAGGCATGCGCCAACGCATCCGCCTCGCCCAGGCCATCGCGCACGATCCCCAGGTGCTCGTCCTCGACGAGCCGCTGAACGGCCTGGATCCCCTCGTCCGCGCCGAAACCATCGCCCTCTTCCGCCAGTTCGCCGCCGAGGGCCGCCACGTCATCCTCTCCAGTCACGTTCTCCAGGAAGTCGACGTCATCAGCGATCAGGTCATCCTCATCGCCAACGGCATGATTGTCGCCGAAGGCGAGATCCGCGGCGTCCGCGACGAGATCAGCGAGCATCCCAGCCAGTTCATCATCCGCTGCCGCGACGCTTCCCGCATCGCCTCGCTCCTCTTCAACGAGGAGCACGTCACCGAGGTCCGGCTCAACGACGATCGCCTCGGTCTGCTCGTCCTCACCCGCAACCGCGAGGAGTTCTCCCGCGCGCTGTCCCGCATCGCCCTCGCCGGCCACGACATCGACGGCGTCATCCCCGCCGACGAAAACGTGGATGCACTCTACGAATACCTGATTGGAGGCGCACGATGACCACCCGCTTCCGGGCCCGCCAGGCCTGGACCATCGCCACGCTCGAAATGCGCCGCGCGTTCTTCTCCAAGCGCGCCTTCTGGGTCTACCTTCTCGCCTTCTTTCCGGCGTTCATCTTCATCGGCCACGGCGTGAGCCTTCAGTGGCAGATCAAACGCTTCAATGCGCGCGGAAAAGTCGCGCCGGCCATCATCGACTCCTTCAAGCCCGGCATGACCGAGCGGGAAATCATCGCCCTCGCCGGCAATCCGCAGTCCGACCACGAATACACGCGCCGCCAGCGCGAGGATGATGACGAGGACGAGTCCACCGGCAAGCGTGTCATCGTCGAAAAGACTCTCCACATCCGCTTCCTCGAATACTGGGACGGCAATCGCCGCAGCTACCTGCGCTTCGAAAACGGTGTGCTCAAGAGCGCCCGTACCCGCAATCCCTTCGACTTCCAGGAAGACCGCTCCGTCTACGCCGGC
Organism: Acidobacteriota bacterium; assembly: GCA_016213725.1. Taxonomy (GTDB): domain Bacteria; phylum Acidobacteriota; class Terriglobia; order Bryobacterales; family Bryobacteraceae; genus Paludibaculum. Next base: position 11,897 of record JACQZS010000276.1, read on the forward strand.
GTCTTCCAGCTCTTCTACCTCCGCCTCGCTATCTTCTTCGGGTGCCTGGGCATCTTCATGAACCTCTTCCGCGGCGAGATGCTCGACAAGACCCTCCATTTCTGGTTCCTCGCCCCGGCCCGCCGTGAAGTCCTCCTCGTCGGCAAATACCTAGCCGGCCTCACCGCCTCCAGCGTCATCTTCACTTCAGGAGCTCTGCTCAGCTTTTTTGCCGTTCTGTGGCCCCACTCCGGTATGGAAGTGCAGGCCTTCTGGCAAGGTCCCGGCGTCGAACACATGCTACGCTACGCGCTCGCCGCGGCTCTCGGCTGCGTCGGCTATGGCAGCGTCTTCCTCGCCGCCGGTCTGCTGCTGCGCAATCCCATCATTCCCGCCGCCGTGCTCCTCGTCTGGGAAGGCATCAACGGCTTTCTCCCGGACATCCTGCAGAAGCTCAGCGTGCTCTACTACCTGCAGTCGCTCTGCCCCGTCCCCGCTCCGCTCGAAAGCGACACCCCCGCCTTGCTGAAGCTGATACTCGCTCCGGCCGCCCCGGCCTCGCCCTGGCTTGCCGTGCCCGGCCTCCTCGTTGTTACCGTGCTCGTGCTCTGGGCCGCCGCTCAGGCCGTGAAGCGGCTCGAAATCAACTACAGCACCGAGTAGCGGCATCCCGCCCGCGCGCGCCTGCTAGCGCCGCGCCGCGGCCAGCAGCCCCTGAACTTCCAGCCACTCCTTCAGCCGGTCCGTCCATCCATCCACGGGCAGGCCCTTCTTGCGCATCCCGAAGCCATGCCCGCCCGCCGAGTAGATGTGCAGTTCGGCCGCCCCGCCCGCTTCCTTCCACACTGTGTAGAGCCGCACGCTGGTCTTCGCCGGCGGCACGCCCTTGTCGTTGTCGGCGTGCGCCATGAACAGCGCCGGCGGGTCCGGCGGGGCCTTCAGGTCGTCCGGCATCGCCGGATAGATCGGGGCGGCAAAGGCCGGCCGGCTCGCCGCGTCCGGGTTCAGCGCCACACCCACCGTCGTGTAGCCGCCCGCCGAAAATCCCATGATTCCGATCCGCTCAGGCGCAACACCCCATTCCGCGGCTCTCGCCTTCACCAGCTTCATCGCCGCCACCGCGTCGGCGATCCCCATCGCCTGCGCCTCTTTCCTGCGCGCCGCCGCTACCGTCTTGTCCTTCTCGCCGTCGTCTCCCGGGCGCGCCACCCGGTATTTCAGTACGAACGCCGCCACGCCCAACGAGTTCAGCCACTCCGCCACTTCCGTGCCCTCGTGGTTGAACGCTAAAATGCGCCATCCTCCGCCCGGGCATATGACCACGCCCGTGCCGTTCGCCTTCCCCTTGTCCGGAAGGAAGACGGTCAGCGTGGGCTTGGTCACGTTCCCGATGCGGAGGATGGTGTCATTCGGTCCGAAAGTCATCGTCTCCGGCCAGTCCCATTTCTCTGAGCCTGGCGCCGGCCCCTGGTATAGCGGGATCACCTGCGGGCTGGCGGCAAAGCTGCTCATGGCAAATAGAAACAGGGCCAAATATTTCATGACTTCCGGCCTCTACTCGAAAGATCGCGTTCCAGGCTCTACTTCAAGCCGAGAATCCGCTGGTTGCGCTTCGTGTCCGAAGCCGCTCCGGCGAAATCGTCGAATGCCTTCTTCGGCACGTCGATCAGCATGCTGGCGATGAACGGTGCGCCTTCCGCCGCGCCCTGCGCCGCGTCCTTGAAGCAGCACTCCCACTCCAGCACCGCCCAGCTCGAATAGCCCACCGCCGTCAGCCGCGAAAATATCTGCTTGAAGTCCACCTGGCCGTCGCCCAGTGAGCGGAACCGCCCCGGACGCTCCGTCCAGCCGGCATACCCGCCGTAGACGCCCGCCTTCGCCGAAGGCCGGTACTCGGCGTCCTTCACGTGAAATGCCTTGATGCGCGGCCCGTAGGCGTCGATAAAGCCCACATAGTCCATGCACTGCAGAATGAAGTGGGACGGGTCGTAGTTGATCGCCACCTTCGGATGATTCCCCATCGCTTCCAGGAACCGCTCGAACGTCAATCCATCGTGCAGATCCTCACCCGGATGCAGCTCGTAGGCGATGTCCACGCCCATCTTCTCGGCGTAGTCGAAGATCGGCTTCCAGCGCCTGGCCAACTCCTTGAAGGCGTCCTCCACCAGGCCCGCCGGCCGCTGCGGCCACGGATACATGAACGGCCAGGCCAGCGCGCCCGAAAACGACGGCGTCACGCTCAGGCCCAGGTTCTTCGAAGCTCTCAGCACCAGCTTCATCTGCTCCGTCGCCCACTTGGCGCGCGCCTTCGGATTGCCCGCTACTTCCGGCACCGCGAAGACGTCGAATAGTTCGTCGTAGGCCGGGTGCGACGCAACAAGCTGCCCGAACAGGTGCGAAGCCAGTTCCGTGATCTCCAATCCGTTCGTCTGGCCCTTCAGCTCGTCGCAGTACGTCTTGGACTCCGCGGCCCTCTTGATGTCGATGACGCGCTTGTCCCAAGCCGGGATCTGCACGCCCTTGTAACCCAGCTCTTTCGCCCAGGCCGTAATGTTCGGCAGGCTGTTGAACGGAGCTTCGTCGCCCATGAATTGGGCCAGGAAAATGGCTGGACCTTTGATCTGAGACATGGATACCTCTCGAGAGACAATATGACAGAAATCCGCGCCCGCCGGGGATCGACGCTCAGAACCTCGGCATCGTCCGCAGCATGCTCATCGTGTTCGCGCCATGCGAGAAGTCCACCGAGTGCAGCGGCGCCCAGCCCTTCCCGTCCGGACCCAGCCCCATCGCCCCGATATACCGCACGTCTTCCCGCTTCCCGCCCATCAGAATCACCGCGTAGCCGCGCTGCGGATAGTACAGCGCCTGATATTGAATCTCCCCCGAATTCGGCTTCCAGTGGTCTTCCGCCGGCTTACCCAGCTTTCGCACGATCGCGAAGTAGTCGTCGTCCTTGTTCAGCTCCAGATAACTCTGATCTTTCGCAATAAACGTCGGCTTCGTCTGCGGTGTCAGCTTCATCACCGCCCACACCACAAACACCAGCCCCACCAGGCCCAGAAATGTCATCCCGATCAGGCGCGTGATCCGTGAATCCGTGCCTTGTGAGCTGATCCCCAGAATCGCACCCAGCCCTGTCGGTTCCCCGGGCGCGGGCTCCGTGTGCTGTCCCGGAGGCGGCTTCAATGTCGGTGAAGGCATGGACAATACCGTCCGCTTCACCGGCCACACCGTGCCCATCCGGTATTCCAGCTCCTGCTTCAGCCCCACAATCATCACCGGCTTGTCCGTCTCTGACACCGCCCCGAAATACCGCCGCGGAATCGCCACCTCCATCGCTTCCCGCGTGTTGCGCACCACCATCTCGCTCCACGTGGCTTCCGTCAGCCGCCATTCGTTGTTCTCCACCCCGTGGATGGGCGGATAGAAAGAAAATGGCCTGTCGGCCAGTTCCGCTTGTGGTGGAGCCGGAGGGGTGCTCATGAGTACTCAACAAGAATAACGGTTTACGGCATCCGGTTGGTTACCCATACTGAATATAGCTGCCGATCCACGTCAAAGTGGTGTATGAAGGTAAAGGAAAGGAAACCGGCCATGTCGATCCGGGATCAAGAAGCTCTCGAATACCATTCTTCACAACCTGCGGGCAAAGTCTCCGTCGTTCCGACCAAGCCCTGCCGCACTCAAAGAGACCTCTCGCTTGCTTACAGCCCAGGGGTGGCGGTGCCCTGCCTCGAAATTCACCGCGACCCCGCTCTTGTCTACAGCTATACCGCCAAGGGCAATCTGGTGGGCGTCGTTTCCAACGGCACCGCCGTGCTCGGCCTGGGCAATATCGGGCCCGCCGCGGGGAAACCGGTCATGGAAGGCAAGGGCGTTCTGTTCAAAAGATTCGCCGACGTTGACGTCTTCGACATCGAACTGGACACGGAGGACCCCAAGGAGGTCATCCGCGCCTGCCAGTTGCTTGAGCCGACCTTTGGCGGCATCAACCTCGAGGACATCAAAGCGCCGGAGTGCTTCGAAATCGAAGAAGAACTCAAGCGCACCATGAAGATCCCCGTCTTCCACGACGATCAGCACGGCACTGCCATCATCTCCGGCGCCGCCCTAGTCAACGCGCTCTCCGTCGTCGACAAGAAGATCCAGGACGTCCGCATTGTCTTCTCCGGCGCCGGCGCCAGCGCAATCTCCTGCGCCAATCATTACATCCGTCTCGGCGCCCGCCTCGAGAACATCCTGATGTGCGACACCAAGGGCGTCCTGTACGAAGGGCGCGCCGAGGGTATGAACAAGTACAAGGCGAAGTTCGTCCGAAAGACATAGGCCCGCTCCCTCGCCGACGCCATGCAGGGCTCCGACGTCTTCATCGGCCTCTCTTCCGCCGATTGCGTCACCCCCGCCATGGTCCTCTCCATGGCGCCGAACCCCATCGTCTTCGCGCTCGCCAACCCCAACCCCGAGATCAAATACGAACTCGCCATGGAGACCCGCAGCGATCTCATCATGGCCACCGGCCGCTCGGACTATCCCAACCAGGTCAACAACGTCCTCGGCTTCCCCTTCATCTTCCGCGGCGCCCTCGACGTTCGCGCCACCGCCATCAACGACGAGATGAAACTCGCCGCCACTCACGCCCTCGCCGAACTCGCCCGCATGGACGTGCCAGACTCCGTCCGCCGCGCCTACGGGGTCGAGAGCATGGAGTTCGGCCGCGAGTACATCATTCCCAAACCGTTTGATTCCCGCGTCCTCACTTTCGTCGCCCCAGCCGTTGCCAGGGCCGCCATGGAGACCGGCGTCGCCCAGATCCAGCTCGATCTCGACGAATACCGCGAAGCCCTCGAACGCCGCCTCGGCAAGAGCCAGGAAGTCATGCGGATGATCATCCACAAGGCGCAGCGCAGCCCGCGCCGCGTGGTCTTCCCCGAAGGCACGGAGGATAAGATCCTCCGAGCTGCGCAGATCCTGGTCGACGAGGAGATCGCCCGCCCGGTCCTCATCGGCCCCGAGGATCGCATCCTCGCCCGGGCCAAGGCGCTCCATCTCCACATCGAAGGTCAGGTCGATATCGTCGATCCCTCCACCAACGACACCTTCGATAACTACATCGAGGAGTTCCTGCGCCTGCGCCACCGCAAGGGCGTCACTCACACCGAAGCGCCTCAGCTCATGATGAACCCCACCCGCTTCGGCGCCATGATGGTGCGCATCGGCGACGCCGATGCCGTCATCGCCGGCCTCACCCAGCACTACCCCGACACCATTCGCCCCGCCCTCGAAGTCATCGCCAAGAAGCAGGGCATCCGCAAGGTCGCCGGCATGTACATGATGCTGACCCCCAAGGGGCAGATGTGCTTCCTCGCCGACACCACCGTGAACATCACCCCCGATGCCGAGGACCTCGCCGAAATCGCCATCATGTCGGCCGACACCGTGCGCAGCTTCGACATCGAGCCGCACATCGCCATGCTGTCCTTCTCCAGCTTCGGCTCCTCCCGCCACCCGCTGGCCGCCAAGGTGGCCCGCGCCACGGAAATCGTCCGGGAACGCCGCCCGGATCTCGTCATCGAAGGCGAAGTGATGGCCGACGCCGCTGTCTCCCCCGAGATGCTCGGCGACTACCCCTTCTCCCGCCTCACCACCGCCGCCAACGTCCTAATCGCACCTAGCCTCGAGGCCGGCAACATCGCCTACAAGCTCCTCTGGCGCCTCGGCGGCTGCGAGGCCATCGGTCCCATCCTCATGGGCTTCTCCAAGCCCGTCCACGTGCTCCAGCGCGGCTGCGAGGTCAACGACATCGTCCACATGGCCGCCCTCGCCGTCGTCGAGGCCCAGGGCCTCAATCCGCTCCCGCGCTCCGGCGACTAATCGCGCCCCAGCTTTTCGAGGATCGCTTCCGCCTGCGCTGCGCTGACCACCACTGGCCGGCGCAGCGCGTCCGGCGTCTCCCGCCCGTCAAACGCCTCGAACAGCGCCAGCTTCGCCACCGCGTACCGCTCATTGGACTCCAGCTCTCTCCCGTGCGCCGCCCCCCAGCTGGCCCACACCTCGTGTCCCACCTCCACCACCGTTTCAAACCACGTCTTGCGGTCTCCGCTCACCGTGAAACAGTACTGGCTCGCCTGCTTCCACTCCCGCTTCCCCTCGTAGAAATACTCGTAGGCATACCCGCTCTCTCCGGCGTAGTTCTTCTGCCGCCGCACCGCCGGAGCCCCCTCCAGCGCCGGCGGCCCGCCACCGCCCAGCACCTTGTCCAACCAGTTCACCCCGCGTTACCTCTTCTGCCCCGACGGCCGCAGTTCGATCTTCCGGATGTACACCTCCGCCGCTTCGCTCTGGAACTGAATCCGGCCGAACGTGTGGTCGCCGTCAAAACCTTCGTTCACCTTCTTGCCGTTCAGGTAATACACCAGATGCCCGCCCTCGGCCACAATCTCGCTCTTGTTCCACTGTCCCAGCGGCTTCTCCACATCCACCGGTCCGCGATAGCCCAGCGTGTCAGTCCATTTCATGTCCCGCCCATACCAGTTCACGCGGCCTGAGTCCCGCGTTACCCGCGGAGCGCCCGCTTTCCAGTAATACTGCCCGTCCGTCCGCTTCTCCGCCTCCACCGTCACCTTCGGCTTCGCGGCGCCTTTTACCATCAGCATGTCCCCCGTTCCGCCTTCGATCATCTGGTATTCAATCGATTCCAGCCACCCGTTCCCCGCCGCTCCATCCGCGCCCACGCCGTGCAGCAGAATTCCGCTGTCCCGCGCCTTCTCCGCGCGCGGCGGCCACGCCTTGACGCCCCACTTCCACTCCACCGTCAGCCGGTAATTCCTGTACTCTTCCTTCGTGCTGAGCGCGCCCCACTCTTCCCCGGATATCCTGATCGCGCCATCCTTCACCGTAAACACGCCCTTCGGATCCGTCCGCCCGGATTCCTTCAGAAACACGTAGAACCCCGTCAGGTCCCTCCCATTGAACAGCTTCACCTTCTTCACCGGAGCCACCGGCTCCGCTCCGCACACTCCGGCGGCAATCACCAGCCACGTCACGAATCGCTTCATGACTCCTATCATGCGGGATGACGCGCCGGGACGCTACAATCGGCGTGTCATGAGATCTCTTGGAGCTCTCCTGCTCGGAACCGTTCTGCTCGCCCAGGAGCCCCCCCGCAAGCCCTCCGCCCAACCCGCGCTCGCTCCCGCCGTCTGCGCCGATTCGGAAATCGCCGAGTTCGGCCTCGAATGCTCTGCCGAGGATCCCTGCCCCGTCTACCTCGAGATCGCCGGCCTCGCCTCCGCCGGCGGACGGCTCTTCGCTACCGGCAACTTCCACACCTCCACCGCCACCCTCTGGTCCCTGCTCGCCGTCAGCGACGATGACGGCAAAACCTGGCGCGAACCCGCCTCCCGCATTCGCGGCGCCGCTCTCGATCTCATCCAGTTCTCCGGCACCGATACCGGCTGGGCCGCCGGCCACATCGCCGGCGAACTGCCCCGCGATCCCTTCTTCCTTCGCACCTCCGACAACGGCGACTCCTGGCGCCGCATCCCCGTCTTCGAAGACTCCTCTTACGGCGTCGTCGAAAACTTCGTCTTCGATTCCAAATCCCACGGACTGCTCGTCATCAACCGCCGCGGCGCCAGGAATCAGCGCTACCAGAAGATGGAGACCCAGTCCGGCGCCGACTCCTGGATGCTGCGCGAGGTCTCTCCCTCCGCCATCGCTTTGCCCAGGACTCGTGCCGCCGACTACCGCATCCGCGTCGATTCCGCCGCCAGGCTTCAGCGCATCGAGCGCCGCACCGAGAAAGCCTGGGAGCCCCTCTCCGCCTTCCCCGTCTCCGGCGGCGCCTGCAAACCCGCCCCCAGGCCGGAGCCTCCGCCACAAAACTGAGTTCTCCAAGCTAGAATAAGAACTTCGTGTCCCAGCAATCCTACCGATTCTCACACCGCCAGTCTGTCGGGCTTGTCTTTCTCTGCACCATCTTCGGTGTGGCGGCTCAGTATTTCATCAAGACCAGCGGCACTCAGATGGCTGCCATCACCGTTTCCGCCCTGCTTGCCAATCTCCACCTTTGGGCCGGCCTCAGCCTCTACGGCATCTCTACCGGCCTGCTCATTCTCGCCCTCCGGGACGGCGAACTCTCGCTGCTCTACCCTGTCATCTCGCTTACCTACGTCTGGGTCACCATCCTCTCCGTGCTCGTCTTCAACGAAACCCTCAACGCCTTCAAGATCATAGGCATCGGCGTCATCTGCTCCGGCGTTGCTCTGCTCGGAAAGGGCAAGAGCGAATGAACACCCCGCTTTCGTCCATCCTCCTCGTCTTCGCCGCCAGCTTCATCGGCAGCTTCGGCGCCGTCTTCCTCAAGATGGGTGCCGGACGCCTCCACCGCGACCTCTCTTCGCTCTTGCTCAATTGGCGCCTCGCCGCCGGCGTCAGCCTCTATCTGCTCTCCTTCGTCTTCTACTACCTCGGCCTCCGCGTCGGCGAGCTGAGCGTCCTCTATCCAATGGTCGCCCTCGGCTACATCTGGACCATGGTCTGGTCGCGCCTCTTCTTCGGCGAGCCTTTCACCCGCCGCAAGGCAGGCGGCATCGCCCTCATCCTGCTCGGTGTCGTCCTCCTCAAAGCCGGCAGTTAACCCCCAACGGTCCGCGCATCCCTCCCGCCGTCCAACCGGCCCCCAGGACACTGTATCTTCGCCTAAACCCTTTCAGACCCTTGACTCTGATTGGAGACTCTTTCATATTCTCAGCTGGAGGTTTTTGATGCGGGCATCTTACCGTCTCTCGCTGGCCCTGTCTGCCGTGTTATGTGCCGGGCTGGTTTCTTGCAGTTCAGAACAGAAAGGACCTCAGGCCGCCAAGCCAGGCACACCCGCCTTCTTCTGGGCGGCCGCGAACGACGGCTACAAGAAAGGCGACTTCGCCGCCGTCGTGAAGAACCTGGGCAACATCGCCGCCTCGGAGAACGAATACAAACTGAAGGCCCAGGTCTCGCTCATCGTCATCAACTCGGGCCTGGCCCGCGGGGATATGGAGTGGGCCGATCAGCTCGAAACCGGGAGCAAGGCCGCCCGCACCCGCCAGCTTGAGTTCCGCAAGCTCGTCAATACGGCCCGCACGGAGGCCAGCCAGGCCGCCATGCGCACCGTCGATATCTGCCACAAACTCCTCCCCACCCTCAAGGACTCGCAGATCCCCGTCGCCTTCGGCGTCCCGGCCGTCAACAAGGACAAACCCGTCGAGGCCGAAAAACTCCTCAAAGGCGTCCTGCCCCCCGAAGCCGAACTCGACGCCATGCGCGCCAAGTACCAGAACCGCGGCGTCCTCTTGAGCGTCGCCCGCTTCGGCGATCCCTCCGGCGATCTCGCCAAAGCCACCGCCGCCCTCTCCGCTGCCGACGCCAAGGTAGCCCGCACCTCTTTCCTCGCCTATGTTGCCGGAGAACTCACTGAACTCTCAGCGGTCTTCGGCCCTAAGAAGCTCGACCACGCCGGCCGCGCCAGAGTCCTCCTCGAAGAAGCCAAGGAAGCCCTGGCCGAAGTGCCCCAGTCCCCTGATCGGGCCAAACTGCAGAAGAAAATGGACGAGGCCGCCAAGAAGCTGCCGAAACCCTAATAAAAAGAGGCCTCCCCGAAGGGAGGCCTTCCTGAGTAGACCCATTTTTGCTCAAGGAAACTCTTACGCCACCGCCGCGTGATAGAGCGGCTCCGCATACACAGCCGGTGCGTATTCGGGCTGCAGGCGGGACGGCTTCCGCTCCTCGCCGGAGCGGGTGATGTGCACGAACATCTGCCCCATCGGCAGACACGCGGATTCGGGATACATTGAGGTGAACAACTGGCGGGCCATCTGCGGCGTGAGGTGCGCCACAATCTGCCTCAAACTCATCGCCGAGTTCGTGATGCACTCCTGACAGCTCATCCCAACCTCGCGGCAGTGTTCCAGTTGACGGTCCGAACGCGGACGACCTGCGGGCATTGACCTCTCCCCCAAACTCTTTGATTCGATTGCCCGATCTGTCGCCGGGCTATCAACTCCGTCCTCGCTTTTTCTTGCCTTGCGGGACTCTTTAGTTATGCCGGATTCGACAATTCTTTCCTAGACTTCAGAGGCGGGGGTGGCCGGCGGTCCTTTGCGGGTCTCCCACCCCCCGCAAATGGGGGGGGCCTCGCCCCGGAAAACGGAAAAGAGGCGCTGCCGCACCCGGCGGCAGCGCCTCTTCTTTACTCTCCAGGCTCAGGCCTGCTCTACTTGAGCGCGTCCAGAATCGCCCCGAACACTCCCTCCGGACTGCCCGTCCCGTCGATCCGCTGGTAATTCTCTCCCTGGTAGTGCCCAATCAACGGCGACGTGCTTCGCTCATATGCCGCCAACCGGTTCTTGACCGTCTCCTCGCAGTCGTCCGCCCGCTGCTGCAACTCGATCACGCACGTGTCACACACCCCCGCTCGCTTCGGCGGATGGCTCGCCAGGTTGTAGATCGATCCGCACTGCGGGCAGTATCGCCGGTTGCACGTCCGCGCGATCAGCAGATCCAGCGGCACGTCAATGTGCACCACCGTCGGCTGCGGCAACTGCAGCTCCGCCATCAGCACCCCCAGGTACTTCGCCTGGTCCACCGTCCGCGGGTAACCGTCCAGCATGAAGCCGCCCTTGCAGTCGTCCTTGCTCAGCCGCGACTTCACAATCTCGTTCACCAGGTCGTCGCTCAACAGCCCGCCCGTGATCGTAACCCCCGCCGCGATCTTGCCGAGTTCTGAACCGGCCTTGATCTCCGCCCGGATCATCTCGCCCGTCGAAATCGCCGGAATTGCATAGTGGCGGGCCAACCGCTCCGCCTGAGTTCCTTTCCCGCAGCCCGGAGGGCCGAGCAGCAGCAAAATTCGCGTCGTGGCCGGGGCCTGGGAAGTCGTTTCGGTTGCGCTGGTCATGGCTAAGCTCAGTGTATCGATTCGTCCGGTTTCCGGTCAAACCGGTCTGAATATCCTACTGAGCCGCCCCAGCCCTTCCCGGAACTCCTCTTCTCCGGTCAACAAACTCACGGCCACCAGCGCTTCCCGCTGAAAATCGAAGAAATAGCCCGGCTGCACCAGCACCTGGTACTGCTCCAGAAACTCCAGCGCCCACTCCTCTTCCGAGTGGATCCGCGGCGCGTCCAGCAGCGCCATCCACCCCCCCTCCGCCGGCATCACCCGCCACGCCGAACCCTCCTGCACTACCTCTCCCAGCACCTGCCGGTTCCGCCACACTCTCTCCTGAATCGCCTCCTGCACTGCCGGCGTCCACTCCAGCCACCGCTCCGCCGCGTGCAGCACCGGTGCGCTCACCGGCAGATAGCTGTCCGCAATCCACTCCAGCCGCTCCAGCGCCTCTCTCCTCAGCTCCTCCGGTCCCGCTACATGCACCCACCCCAGCTTCATCTGCGGCAGCGCCGCGATCTTCGACAACCCGCTCAGCGTGAACGTCAGCGCCAGGTGCGGACCCTCCAGCGACGATACCCGCCGCCCATCCTCTCCCCAGGCGTAATCGAAGAACACCTCGTCCACAATCAGCGCCAGCCCCCGCATCGCTGCAAACTCCTGCAGCTTCAGCCACTCTCCGCGCTTCACATAGGTCCCCGTTGGGTTGTTCGGGTTTACCAGAATCACCGCCCGCGCCCGCTCGTCCAGGTGCCGCTCCAATTCCGCCACATCCACCCCCCAGCGCAGCTCTTCCAGCAGCGGATACTGCACCGTCCGCACCCCGTCCAGCGTCGCCAGGCACTCGAACAACGGATACGATGGCCGCGGCGCCATCACCGCATCGCCCGGCTCGCACAGCAGCTTGAACAGCCACCCATACGCCTCGCTTGTGCTCGCCGCCAGCAGCATCTGCTCTGGATGCGCCACCGCGCCTTGCCGCGCGTGCCACGCCGCCACCGCCTCGCGCGCTTCCAGCAAACCCTTCGCCGTCGGCTCATACCGCAGGCTCCGCGCATCTCCCAGCGCCGCCAGAATCTCCGCTTCCGGGTATGCCAGCCCCGCCCGCGTCGGATTCGATAACGTCAAATCCAAGACCCGCGCTCCCGCCGCCCGCAACCTCTCCGCTGCCATCGTCAGCCGGTTTGGTTCGTAGTTCGCCGGCGTTCTCGAGGAAAACCGGCTCACCCTTCCGCCACCACGGGGTTGCGCAATTCGCCCAATCCTTCTATCCGCACCACCATCTCGTCCCCGTCCCGCAGCCACCGCGGCGGCTTCTTCGAGAAACCCACTCCCGCCGGCGTCCCCGTCGTCACCACGTCCCCCGGCTCCAGCGTCATGACACTCGACAGGAACTCGATCAGCGCAGGAATCCCGAAGATCAGCTCTCGCGTATTCGAATCCTGCATCACCTCGCCGTTGATCTCCATCCGGATCGCCAAATTGTGCGGATCTTCAATCTCGTCCGCCGTCGTCAGCCATGGCCCCATCGGCGCGAACGTGTCGAACGTCTTGCCCATCAGCCACTGCGACGTCGCCATTTGGAAATCCCGCGCGCTCACATCGTTCAGGCACATGTACCCGTAGACGTGCTCGCGCCACTCCGCCGCGGCCATGTGCCGCCCGCCTACCCCGATCACAAACGCAAACTCCGCCTCATAGTCCGGCTTCTGCGTGTTCTTC
>JACQZS010000279.1 GCA_016213725.1 Acidobacteriota bacterium
ACTCATCTTCCTTAAACTTAGCAATGCCGGAGGCGGCCCGGCAGGGGTGTCGCGTGAGACAATCAGAAGTCGAAGAAAGGAGGTACGGACGCGCGTGTCTGAGCGTAAGCTGACAGCCCATGTCAAAGCCGCCGGTTGAGCGTCGAAGCTCAGTCCAAAGGTTTTGGACACGGTGCTGCCGCTGATCCCGCGGCTTAAAGACGAGAACGTGCTGGTGGGTTTCGACACGGCGGACGACGCCGGCGTCTACCGCCTGAGCCCGGAGTGTGCCCTGGTGCAGACGGTGGACTTTTTCACGCCGATCGTGGACGATCCGTACACCTTTGGGCGCATCGCGGCGGCGAACGCGCTGTCGGACGTCTACGCGATGGGCGGGCGGCCGCTAACGGCGCTCTCCGTGCTTTGCTACCCGGGCAAAGGGGACCTGGACGACCTGCAGGCGATTCTGCGGGGCGGGGCGGATACGATGATCGAGGCCGGCTGCGTGGTGATCGGCGGCCACTCGGTGAACGATGAAGAGATCAAGTTCGGCTACGCGGTGACGGGGCTGGTGCACCCGGGGCGGGTATGGACGAACGCGGGAGCGCGGGTGGGAGACGTGCTGGTACTGACGAAGGCGCTAGGCACGGGAGTGATCGGCACGGCGCTGAAGCGCGGGCTGGCGAAGGCGGAGCATGTGGAGGCGGCGGTGGCGTCGATGACGACGCTGAACCGGACGGAGGCTACGGCCCACGGCTGCACGGACGTGACGGGATTCGGATTGCTGGGCCACGCCCGCGAGATGGCGCTGGCATCCGGGGTGACGCTGGAGATCGAATCGAAGCATCTTGAGTTCCTGCCCGGCGCCCTGGAATATTCCGCCGCGGGCGCGATTCCGGGCGGATTGACCAACAACCGCAGCTTCGCCGGTTGCGCCGTGCAGGTGGCCGGCGACGTGGCGCCGGAGATTGAAGCGCTGCTCTACGATCCGCAGACTTCCGGGGGCCTGCTGCTGTCGCAGTCGCCGGAAGCGGCGCGCGGCCGGGTGATCGGCCGCGTGGTGGAACGCGGCGCGCATCCTATTGTCGTGAGGTGAAAGTGAATCCGATTATCGTTGCACTGGACGTACCGAATGCCGCGGAGGCGCGGGCGATTGTGGCCGCATGCGGAGAGCATGTCGGGTTCTACAAGGTCGGCCTGGAGCTGTTCACGGCCGAGGGGCCGGCGATCGTGCGGGAACTGGTGGGGCAAGGCAAACGGGTGTTTGTGGACCTTAAGATGTACGACATCAGCGAAACGGTGAAGCGGGCGGCGGCGCGCGTGGCGGCGCTGGGAGCCTCGCTGCTGACGGTGCATGCTTCGCCGCAGGTGGTGCGCGCGGCGGTGGAGGGAGCGGCGGGGTCGCAGTTGAAAATCCTGGCAGTGACGGTGCTGACGTCGTGCGACCAGGCAGATCTGGAGGCGGTGGGGGTAACGGGGCGAACGGTGGCGGAACAGGTGGAGTTTCTGGCGGCGAAGTCGCTGCAGGCGGGGGCGCACGGGCTGGTCTGTTCCCCTTTGGAGGTCAAACGTTTACGGGCGCTGACGGGACCGGAGGCAGTGCTGGTGACGCCGGGCGTGCGGTCGTTGGGTGAGGGGCACGGGGACCAGAAAAGAGTGGCGACTCCGGCGCAGGCGATGGCGGACGGATCGACCTATCTTGTGATAGGTAGAGAGATTACGCGGGCGGGCGACCCAGCAGCTGCATCCCTAAGAATTGTTAATGACTTAGGGTGAGCGGGCAGGCATCCAGGGAACGAATCGCTGCCATAAAAGAATGTGATTGACACCCTTGTAACGGGGCCGTTATAACTTGTAAGAACTATTGGGGTTGGCGTGTTGACCTGGGCAGCATGCGGTTCGTGTTCGCCCGCTCGCTGCTCCACACTGACAATCATCGGGCACACCGTGAACGTGTCCTTCCAGGCATCTGAGGCCGGTTGCAGCCGGGAACCGCCAGTGGCGCAGCCCATGTAGTATTTCGCGAGGCCATCTGGCCCGCTTCGGGAGAAGGAATGCAAAGATTACTGTTCACCTCTCTGTTACTCGCCGCCATGCACCTGTCCGTTTGGGCGCAGGCGACCACCCAAGTCAGCGGCATCGTCACCGACCCGTCGGGCGGCGTGATCCCCAACGCGAGTATCGAACTTGAGAACACGGCCACCGGGCTCAAGCGTACGGGCGCATCGGACGCCAGCGGGGCATATGGATTCTTTCAAGTGGTTCCCGGCACCTACCGGATGAGCATCAAAGCGAACGGATTCCGGTCTTCGACGGTCCACAGCCTGCAATTGCTCGTTAACAACCCGGCGACGGTGAACGTGAAGCTGGAGGTCGGGCAACTGACAGAGACGGTGGCGGTCACGGCGGACGTGGAGCAGGTGAATACAACGGACGCCTCGATCGGCAATGCGATCGGCAACAAGCCGATTGTGCAGTTGCCGTTGAACGCCCGGAACATCGTGGGCCTGCTGGCGCTGCAGCCGGGCGTCGTCTTCACCAAAGAGGACGACACAGACTCGCGCAATGGCGCTGTGAACGGCGGCAAGAGCGACCAGGCCAACGTGACGCTGGATGGCGTGGACGTCAACGACCAGATGGACCGCAACGCCTTCACCAGCGTGCTGCGCATGACGCCGGACTCGGTGCAGGAGTTTCGCGTGACAACCCTGAACGCGAACGCGGATCAGGGGCGCTCCTCCGGGGCGCAGGTGACCCTGGTGACCAAGGGCGGCACGAATGATCTACACGGCACCGCGTACTGGTATCACCGCAACACGGTGACGACGGCCAACGATTTCTTTCTGAACCAGGCTGGCTTGCCCCGGCCTAAGCTGATCCGGAACCTCTTCGGCGCATCGCTGGGCGGGCCGATCATCAAAAACCGCCTGTTCCTCTTCGGCAACTATGAGGGCCGGCGCGATGCGAAGGACGGCCAGGCGCTGCGCACCGTGCCTTCGATGAGCATGCGCGCGGGCACGCTGCAGTACCGCACCACCAGCGGTTCGGTTGCCACGGTGAGTCCGGCCGACATCGCCCGGCTCATGGACCCGCGGGGCGTGAGTCAGGCGGCGCTCGGTATTTTCCAGAAATATCCCACTCCAAACGACGCCTCCGTCGGAGACGGCCTGAACTTCCTGGGATACCGCTTTACAGCTCCGACGCCGCTGCGGTGGAACACATACATCGCCCGTGCCGACTACATTCTGGACTCGGCCAGCAAGCACACGCTGTTTGTTCGCGGAAACCTCCAGAACGACAACGAGCAGGGCCTGCCTCAGTTGCCCGGACAACCCGCCAACAGCGTGTCGCTCCGCAACAACAAGGGCATCGCAGTGGGTCTTACCAGCGCATTCAGCCCGACCCTGGTCTCGAATTTCCGCTATGGCCTCACGCGCCAGGGCGGCGAATCCACGGGCATCGCCAACTTCACCGATGTGACGTTCCGCGGCATGGACCCGAACTTCGGCGTGACGCGAGGATTCTCCGCCATCATTCCGGTGCACACAATCGCCGAGGACATGAACTGGATTCATGGCAGCCACAACGTCCAGTTTGGCGGCGTGATCCGCCTCAACCAGAATCGCCGCAACAACTACGCGAACTCCTACTCCAACGGCTACGCGAACGCCTCCTGGCTGGTGAATAGCGGTTCCGATCTCAGCTCGCCGTTCACCGACATGGCCTCCGGCCAGATCAACCAGTTCCGCTACGCGATGACCGACGTCCTGGGCCTCGTCACCCAGGGCACCGCTAAGTACAACTACCTGGTGGACGGCACCGTGCTGCCCAGCGGCGCGCCGGTGGCCCGCAACTTCAAGAACCAGGAATACGAGATGTACGTGCAGGACACGTGGCGCGTGAATCGCGCCCTGACCGTCACGGCCGGCCTGCGCTACTCCCTGATGCCGCCCATCTATGAGGCCAACGGCCAGCAGGTTTCGCCGAACATCCCCATCGGGGACTGGTTCAACATGCGGGGCAGCCTCGCCCAGCAGGGCAAGAGCCAGCGTGAAGCCGGAGTGATCTCGTTCATTCCGAAAGACAAGGGTGGACGCCCGCTGTACGGTTTCCACAAAGACAACATCGCTCCGCGCATCTCGGTCGCCTACTCTCCGCAGGGCAGCGAGGGTTTCAGCAAGGCTCTGTTCGGGGGCCCCGGAAAGACGTCGATCCGCGCCGGTTGGGGCATGTACTACGACCTGTTCGGATCGGGCCTGATGCGGTCCTTTGACGCTACGGCATTCGGACTTTCGAACTCGCTCACGAATCCCGCGGCCGTGCTGACCATTCAATCCGCTCCGCGCTTCACCGCGATCGATCAGGTGCCGGGCAGCATCCTGCCGCCGGCGCCGCCGGCCAGCTTCCCCGCAACCTACCCGAACGCCTTCGCGATCACGAACGGCCTGGACGACACGCTGCGGGCGCCGTACAACATGAACCTCAACTTCAGCTGGGGCCGCGAGTTCGGCAGCGGCTGGTTCGTGCAGGGCTCCTATGTGGGCCGCCTGTCGCGCCGTTCGCTCATCCGCCGCGATGCGGCGATGCCGACCGACCTCAAAGACCCCAAGTCCGGCGTGACCTACTTCGAGGCCGCCACTGTCCTTGCCAAACAGGTCAACGCGGGCGTCCCCACCGCAAACGTTCAGAAGGTTCCCTACTGGGAGAATCTCTATTCCAAGGCCGCCACTTCCACGCTGTCGGCAACGCAGGTGGTATACAACCGCTTCCGGGCCAATCAGTACGACTGGACCTATGCGCTCTATCAGCTGGACACGACTCTGGGCAACTGCGCAGCCGCCAACCGCTGCTCAGACCTGGGATCCTACGCCTTCTATAACCCGCAGTTCAGCTACCTCTCGGTGTTCAGTTCCGTGGGCGGCGGCAACTATCACGGCGGACAGCTCAACGTGAGGAAGCGCTTCGGCAACGGCGACACGATCGATATGAACTACACGATCTCGAAGTCGATCGACCTCCGCTCCAATACGGAGCGCGTGGGTTCCGCCACGGGCGTGCTTTGGAACCCGTGGCAGCCGGGCCTCATGAAGGGCGTTTCCGATTACGACAACACGCACCTGTTCTCGATGATGGGCGTCTACAACCTGCCCGTCGGCAAGGGCAAGAAGTACGGCTCGTCCATGCCGGGCTGGGCCGACGCCATCGTCGGCGGCTGGCAGATCTCGGGCTTGTGGCGCTGGTCTTCGGGCTTCCCGATCAGCGTCTTTGAGACCGGCGTCTGGCCGACCAACTGGAACAACAACAACTGGGCGCGCTGGACCGGCGTTCCCGTGGTTTCCGGACACTACGACAACATGAAGGCGATCGCGGGCAGCTCCGGCCCGGGCCTGTTCGCCGATCCCCAGGCCGCCGTCAACTCGTTTGACTACGAGTTGCCCGGTGGCATCGGCACCCGGAACGGGCTGCGCGGCGACGGCGTCTTCAATATCGACCTGAACGTCGCCAAGCGGTTCGTCATGCCTTACAGCGAGAAGCACTCCGTGCAGTTCCGCTGGGAGACCTTCAATCTCACCAACACCGCCCGCTTCGACGTGAACAGCCTTTCGCTGGACATCTCCTCGGCCGGCACGTTCGGCAAGTACAGCACGATGCTCACGCAGCCCCGCGTGATGCAGTTCGGCCTGCGCTACGAATTCTAGACGCAGCCGGCAACTGATACCCGAAAGCGGCGGAGCCCACCGGCTCCGCCGTTTTTCCGTCTGAGGATGCTTCAATCGCCACATTTTACGGGCCTTCCGGCCACTTCCCGCCGGGATGGCTGTGCGAAAATAGAGAACGTGACCGGACACGAGATTCGCCAGAAGTTCCTTGATTTCTTTGCCGCCCGAAACCACCGGGTGGTGCGCTCCTCCTCGCTGGTTCCCGCCAACGACCCGACGCTGTTGTTCACTAACGCGGGCATGAATCAGTTCAAGGACGTTTTCCTGGGCATGGAGAAGCGCGACTACACGCGCGCCACCACGGCCCAGAAATGCGTACGCGCCGGCGGCAAGCACAACGATCTGGAGAACGTCGGCTACACGCGCCGCCATCATACGTTCTTCGAAATGATGGGCAACTTTTCGTTCGGCGATTACTTCAAGACCGACGCCATCGACTTTGCCTGGGATCTCGTCACCAACGGCTACGGCCTGCCGAAAGACCGGCTCTACGTTACCGTGTTCCGCGAAGACGATGAGGCCGAAGTGCTTTGGCAGAAGGTGGCCGGCGTCTCCAGGGACCGCATATTCCGGCTCGACGAGAAGGACAATTTCTGGCAGATGGGCGAGACCGGCCCCTGCGGACCGTGCTCCGAGATCCACTACGACCTGGGCCCCGAAACCGCCGAACCCGGCCGCGAGCACGAGCAGTTCCCCCTCGATGGCGGCGGCCGCTTCGTGGAAATCTGGAACCTCGTCTTCATGCAGTACGACCGCGACGCCTCCGGCAAGTTCACGCCGCTGCCCAAGCCGTCCATCGACACGGGCATGGGCCTGGAGCGCGTGGCCGCCATCATGCAGGGCAAGCTCTCCAACTACGATTGCGACCTCCTGCTGGCCATCGTCGAAGAGGCCGGCCGCCTGCTGGGCAAGCCCTACGGCTCCGATCCCCGTTCAGATACCGTCCTGCGCATCTGCGCCGACCACGCCCGCTCCACGGCGTTTCTGATCAACGACGGCGTGGTGCCGTCCAATGAGGGCCGCGGCTACGTGCTGCGCAAGATCATGCGCCGCGCCATGCGCAATGCCCGCATGATCGGCGCCGGCGATCCGTTCCTCTACAAGCTCACCGGCTTCGTCGCCGACTGGATGAAGGGCCCCTACCCCGACATGCTGGAGAGCGTGCAGCGCGTGGCCCGCGTGGTGAAGGACGAAGAGCACCGCTATGCCACCACCTTCCAGGTGGCCGAAAAGATCTTCCACGACGAGGCCAAGGCGGCCGCCGGCGGCGTGCTGCCCGGCGCGGCCGCATTCAAGCTCTACGACACCTACGGCATGGCGCTGGACGAACAGCTGGACATGGCCCGCGAGCAGGGCCTCACCATCGACGTCCAGGGCTTCGAAGAGTCCATGGAAAACCAGCGCTCGCGCGCCCGGGCCAGCTGGAAAGGCGCTGAAAAAGCGCAGGTGGCGCCGGTCTACCAGGAACTGCTCGGCCACGGCCGCACGCAGTTCTTTGGCTACGACCATCTCACCTACGGCCCGTGCCAGGTGCTGGCGATCCTCGTGGACCAGCAGCGGCAGCACTCTGTCGAGGCAGGCGCGGAGTGTGAGATCGTGCTGGACCGCACACCGCTGTACGCCGAATCGGGCGGCCAGGTGGGCGACACGGGCGTGCTGATCAACAGCGAGACCGGCGAACCGCTGGCTCACGTCACGGCGACTTTCAACGCCGTGCCGGGGCTCATCGTGCACAAGGCGCGCACTATGGGCACGCTGAAGGTGAACGAACTGGTTCGCGCCACGGTAAACACCGTGGGGCGCCAGGCCACCATGCGCAACCACACGGGTACGCACCTGCTGCACGCCGCGCTGCGCAAGGTGCTGGGCACGCACGTGAAGCAGGCCGGCAGCGTGGTGGAGCCGACGCGGCTACGCTTCGACTTCTCGCACTACGCCGCGCTGGATGCGGAGGAGGTCAGCGAGATCGAGCGCATGGCCAACACGCAGATCCTGGCAGACTCGCCGGTGAACACAAACCAGATGGAGCTGGACAAGGCGTTGGAAACCGGCGCCATGGCGCTGTTCGGCGAGAAGTACGGCGAGAAGGTGCGCGTGATCACGGTGGGCGACTTCAGCAAGGAGCTGTGCGGCGGCACCCACGTGCAGCGCACCGGGGAGATCGGCCTGGTGAAAATCGTTTACGAAGGCTCCATGTCCGCTGGCGTCCGCCGCATCGAAGCCGTCACCGGCATCGGCGCGCTGAAACGTTTTCAGGAGACTTCCGGGCTGGTGCAAAAGGCCGCCGGCGTGCTCCACACCTCCGAAACGGAGATGCTCACGCAGATCGAGAAGCTCTCCGCGCAGGCCAAGATGCTGGAGCGCCAGGTGGAACAGCTCAAGGAGAAGGTGGCTTACTCGGCCGCCGCCACGCTGGAGTCCCAGGCGCGCGAGATCAAAGGCGTGAAGGTGCTGGCCGGCCGGCTCGACGGCATGGACCGCGCGCAGATGCGCAACCTCGCCGACGCTCTGCGCAACAAGTGGAAGACCGCCGTCATCGTGCTGGCCTCGGGCGAAGAGGGCAGCGTTTCCATCGTCGGCGCCGTCACCAAGGACCTCACCGCCAAGGTACACGCCGGCAAACTGGTGGGCAGCGTGGCGCAGGCCGTGGGCGGCAAGGGCGGCGGGCGGCCGGATCTGGCCGAAGCCGGCGGCAAGGACGCCGCCGCTTTGAGCGGTGCGCTCGACGCCGTCTATGCGAGCGTCGAAGGAATGCTCTAACCATGCTCGACGCCGTGATTGTCGGCGCTGGCCCCACCGGCCTCGCCTGCGGCATCGAACTCAAAAAGCGCGGCCTCAACGCCATTCTCATCGAGAAAGGCTGCCTGACCAATTCGCTCTACCACTACCCCACCAACATGGTGTTCTTCACCACGCCGGAGTTGCTGGAGATCGGCGACATCCCGATGACCAGCCTGGGCGAGAAGCCCGTGCGGGGCGAGGCGCTGAAGTATTACCGGCGCGTGGCAGACCACTACGGCCTGGAGGTTTACCAGTACGAGCGGGTGACCGGCTTTGAAGGCGAGGACGGCAACTTCACCGTGCGGACGGAAGACCGCTACGGCACGGCCCACGCCTATCAGGCCCGCAAGGTCATCCTCGCCACCGGCTACTATGACCGCCCGAATCTGCTGAACATCCCGGGCGAGTCCCTGCCGAAGGTTATTCACTACTACAAGGAAGCGCACCCGTACTTCAATCACGATGTCGTCGTGGTGGGCGGGAAGAACTCGGCCGCCATTGCCGCGCTGGAACTGCACTGGGCCGGCGCCCGCGTCACGCTGGTGCACCGCAAGCCCCAGCTCTCGCAGCGCATCAAGTACTGGATTCTGCCGAACATCGAGAACCGCATCAAGGCGGGAGAAGTACAGGCGTGCTTCGAGAGCAGCCTGACGCGGATTGAGGAGACCACGGTCACCATCGCCACGCCGGAGGGCGAGAAGACGATCCGCAACGACTTCGTCTTCGCCATGACCGGCTACCATCCCGACACGCAGTTCCTGACGGCGCACGGCATCGAGTTCGACCGTGAGACGGGGCGGCCGCGGCTAAACGCCGAGACGTTGGAGAGCGAGCGGAAGGGCGTGTATCTGGCCGGCGTGCTTGTGGCGGGGATGCACACCAACGAGATCTTCATCGAGAACGGCCGCTTCCACGGCGTGCAGATCGCCGCCGCCATCGCCGCCGGCTAACGCACCACCAGAACGTCCTGCAGCGGCTTCTTCCCGATCGCCGGCACCTCCGCCCCCTCGGCCGGATAGCCTACCGGAATCAGGAGAAACGCCTTTTCATTCTTCGGCCGCTCCAGAATCTCGGCCAGAAATCCCATGGGGCTGGGCGTATGCACGAGCGTGGCCAGCCCGGCCATCTGCAGTGCGGCCAGCAGCAGGCCCGTGGCGATCCCCACGGACTCCTGCACGTAGTAGTGCTTCCGCCTGCTTTCGCCGGCGAGCCCGTAGTCCTGCCGGAATACGACGATCAGCCATGGCGCCGTTTCGAGAAAAGGCTTGTGCCAGTCGGTGCCGAACGGCTCCAGCGCCTCCAGCCACTCCTCCGGCATGCGTTGTTCGTAGTTCAGCTTCTCTTCCGCCTCCGCCGCCTGGCGGATCCGCCGCTTGGTCGCGGCATCTCCCACCGCCGCGAAGGTCCACGGCTGCAGGTTGGCGCCGGAGGGCGCCGTAGCCGCGGCGCGGATGGCGGCCTCGATCAATTCAAACGGCACGGGTTCGTCGCTGAACGCCCGCACTGATCTGCGCGCACCCATGCTTGCGGCGAACGCCTCCACGCGGGCAGTCTGCTCGCTCGCTGCGAGCCGCTCAAACTGCAATGGAATAAACTTCGCCAATCGCTCTATTTCTGTTTCCCTTCCGGCAGCTTTCCGCCGCTTTTGGCTTTCATCTTCTCCAGCCCGCAGGAACCAAGGGTCTTGAAGCCCTTCTCCTCGAGAATGGCCGCCGCACGGGCGGCCCGTCCTCCCTGGCTTCAAAGGGTGACGATCAGCTTGTCCTTCGGCACCTCGCCGAGGCGCCCAGCCAGCTGGCTCATGGGGATGTTCACATACCCCTTCACTGAGCCGAGTTTTTCAATCTCAGAGGGCTCGCGCACATCGAGGAAGAAGACTTTCCCAGGCTGCTCCAAGAGCTTGGAAAGCTCATCGTAATCAATCTCTTTGGGCGCTTTCGTGCTTTGCCCTCAAGCAAGGCCGAAGGCCAGCATCCCGGTGAGCACGCACGCCCAGCAATAGGCTCTCATGATTCGGCAGTGTAGCATGAAGAGATGGGTTCATTGCCTGAAGAGTTCTATCGGATCTCCAAGTTGCCTCCGTATGTCTTCGCCGTCGTCAACGAAATGAAGGCAAAGCTGCGCGCCGCGCAGTACGACGTCGTCGATTTCGGCATGGGCAACCCGGACGGAGCCACGCCCCGCTCCATCGTCAGCAAGCTGGCCGAAGCTGCACGCAATCCGAAGAACCACCGTTACTCCGTCTCCCGCGGCATCCCGAACCTGCGGCATGAAGTGACCAAGCGTTACTCGCGCAATTACGGAGTGGAACTCGACGCGGAGACCGAAGCCATCGTCACAATCGGCGCCAAGGACGCCTTGGCGCACCTGATGTTTGCCGTCATCGGCCCGGGCGACCAGGTGGTGACGCCCATGCCTTGCTACCCCATCCATCAGTGGGGCGTCATCATGGCGGAAGGGCAGGCCATTCCGCTGCCGGTCACCAGCCCGGCGGCTTACCTGAACGACCTCGAAGCGCTGTATCGGAAGTCCGTGAAGCCGCCGAAGCTCATTCTCCTGAACTTCCCGCACAATCCCACCACCACCTGCGTGGATCTGAGCTTCTTCCAGGAGATCATCCGCATCGCGCGCTTCCACGGCACCATGGTGCTGCACGACTTCGCCTACGCCGACCTTTGCTTTGACGGCTACAAAGCCCCCAGCATCCTGCAGGTGGAGGGCGCCAAGGAAGTGGCCGTCGAGATCTTCTCGATGACGAAGAGTTACAACATGGCCGGCTGGCGTGTGGGCTTCTGCCTGGGCAACCCCAAGATGATCAAGGCGCTGGCGCGCATCAAGAGCTACCTGGACTACGGCAACTTCCAGCCCATCCAGATCGCCGCGATTATCGGCCTGCGCGACTGCGAAGAAGAAGTGCACAAGATCTGCCACCTCTACGAGCGCCGCCGCGACCTGCTCATCGACGGCCTGAACGCCGCCGGCTGGCCCGTGGAAAAGCCCAAGGGGTCGATGTTCGTCTGGGCGCCCATTCCTGAGCAGTTCCGCGGCGTCGGCTCGCTGGACTTTGCCAGCATGCTGCTCGAGAAAGCCCTGGTCGCCGTCTCACCCGGTATCGGCTTCGGCCCCGCCGGCGACGGCCACGTTCGCTTCGCGCTCATCGAGAACCACCACCGCTCCCGGCAGGCGCTCCGCTCCATCAAGCAATTTCTCCGCGACTACCGCGGCGCCTGATATCATCCGGCTATGGCCGCAAGGCAGCAGGCGATGGCCGCAGGGCTGGTTCCGTTGCGTCACGTCGAGGCAGCGGCGCTGATGCCTCTGCTCGAGGAAGAGAAGGCGCGCTGGCTGGGCCTGCTGCACTGGGACTTCACCGCTTCTTCGGAACTCGTGCTGCGGTACGCATCCATGCAGGCCATGGAGGGCTTCGCCCTCATGGATGGCCCGGAGGCCGTCGGCTACGTTTATTGGGTGCTTGAAGAGCATAAAGGCCTCATCGGCGACCTCTATGTGCGCAATGCCTGGCGCTCGCCCGAGAACGAGAACGTCCTCCTGGCCGGCGCCATCGGCGAGATGCGGCGCAATCCCTGGATCCGGCGCGTCGAGGCGCAACTGATGCATCTCGCCGCCAAGGGCTCTCAGGTGACTCCGGCCGGCCTACGGCCGCAATCCTATCCTCGCCACTTCATGATGGGCGGCGTCTCTGCGGCCGCGGGCCTCCGTGCCTGGAACTGCAGTTGCTCGCTGCGCTTCGAGCCCTGGTCGATGCGCTGGCTCAACGATGCCGCCGAACTGATCGCTGAAGTCTACGCGGACCACATCGACAGCCAGATCAACGACCAGTACCACACCCCCAACGGCGCGAGGCGCTTTCTCCAGAACATTGTGCAGTACCCTGGCTGCGGCCAGTTCGCCGCCGAGTGCTCCTGGGTCGCCGTGAACGGCATGGGCCAGATGCGCGGCCTGTGCCTCTCCAGCATGGTTCACCGCACGACGGGCCATATCGCACAGATCTGCCTCGGTCCGGAACTGCGGGGGCTCGGTGGAGGTTACGAACTCCTGCGCCGCGGAATCGTGGCGCTGGCGGAGGCGGGCGCCGTCGAGGTCTCCCTCACCGCCACTTCCTCCAACCAGCCCGCCATCCGGCTTTATGAGCGCTTCGGCCTTCGCGCGATCTACGAGTTTGAGGCCATGGTGTGGGACCGCCTCTGGCCCTGACTGAGCCCGGATTTCTCACCCCGCCCGCCGCGAGCCGCAGTGCGAAGCCTGTGGATACTACGCGCGCGGCAGAGGCGCGCGCGGGCGTGCCTCGACAGTATGTCGAACCCACCAGCCTGGTGCAGCGGGGCAGACGCAGAATTCGCGCCAGCCGCAGCAGTGCGCCGACGAGAATTTCGGACTAGATCCCCATGGAGGTGGAGATGGATTCGAAGAAGGTGAGCACCGCCGGCCCCAGGGTGACAATGAACACCGAGGGCATGATGAGAAAGAAGACCGGAAACACCAGCTTGGCGCTCAATTTCCTGGCTGATTCCTGGGCCTCCAACCGGCGCCTTGTCCTCAGGTAGCGGGCATGCGTGCGCAGCGTCGGCCCCAGGCTGGTGCCGAAGCGTTCCGTATCCGCCAGCACCGTCGCCAGCTTTCTGATCTCCTTGGATTGCGTCCGCTGGCCCAAAGCGTGCAGGACCTCCGCTTTAGAGCGCCCTGCGCGCGCCTCCACCTGCACCTGCGCGAATTCGCTCGACAGCTCGGGGTAAACGGCGCGCAGCTCCCGGCTGGTGTCGGCCAGGGCGCTGTCGAGCGATTGCCCGGCTTCCACGCCCAGCACCAGCAGGTCCAGCGCATTCGGCAACGCGCGTTCCAGCTCGCGGGTGCGCCGTCTCACCATGCTCTCCAGCACGCGGTCCGGCAGCAGGAAGCCAAAGCCGGCTCCGCAAACGGCCAGCAGCAGGCCAAGCGGCAGGCTCTCCTTGTCCAGCAGGCCGATCCATCCAAGCGTCAGCGCCAGAGCGAGCGCCGTCGCAATCTTAGTCCCCTGGAAGATCGCAGAAGCGTGCGGAGAGCGGAAGCCGGCCGCCTGCAGGCGATTCCGGAATGGATCCCGGCCACCCCGGTCACCGGGGATCAGCGCCCCAAGCACGAACATCCCTTCGGCCAGGCCACTGGCCAGCGTGTTGCGCCCCTTCTTTTCAGGCAGCGCGATGCTGCCATCCCGCAGACGCGGTTCCGCCGTCCAGCGGAACAGCATCAGAATGGCCCCGGTGGATGCCATCACGAACAGGAAGAAGCACAGCGTGAGTAAGATTTCTCCCATGATCGTTCCTCAGGTTCGGACTTGCGACAGGCGCTTGATCACGAAGTGAGCGGTGATGTTGGCCACCACAGCCACCATGAGAATCGTCCGCCCCTCGGGCCGGCGGAACATGATGCCCATGTACTCGGGCGCCACTAGAAACATCAGCACCCCGATGACCACCGGCAACACGCTGAGGATCAGCCCGGAAATCCGGCTGTGCGCGGAAACGGAGCGGATCTCTGACTCCAGCGCCGAGTTGTCCCGCATCGTCTCACCCAGCCGGGCCAGCACGTCGTTCAGCCTGCCGCCCGCCTTGTTCTGCATCTTCACGGCGGCCACGAAAACGGCGACTTCAATCAGCGGAATCCTCGCCGCAAGCTGATCCAGGGCCTGGTCCCAACCCGTCCCCAGGTTCCATTGGTCGCGGGTGCGCCGCATCTCGGTCGCCAGAGGCTCCGGCTGTTCCATCGCCAGCAGCTCCATCGCGGACGAAATCGGGTACCCGGCTTTCAATGCGCGCGTCAGCGAATCCAGGGCTTCGGGAAATTGTGATGCAAACGCGCGGAAGCGGCGGTTCCTCAAGTGCCGGATGTAGAAATAGGGGATGGAGCCTGCCATCAGCGCGAGGGCGGCCGCCATCAGACTGGGCACGAACGGCACCTGCGAGAGCAACAACGCCGTGGATGAGGCCGCCAGCAGCATCATCAGCGTCGCCCGGCCTACCGTCCAGTTCAGATTCGCTTCCGAAATCAGCCGCCTCAACTCCTCCATGTGGCTGAAGCGTTCCAGCAGATCGGCCCACACTCTGATCGTGCTCAGGTCGTCGTCCTTCAGGACGTTGGCGCCCGGCTCCTCCAGACCGTCGTCCAGCGGCACGCCCGAGCGGCGCTCGCGCACATAGAGATAGGCCCATTGGAACGAGGCCGCCAGCAGCGCCGTCAGAAACGCCCCGACGAACATCAGGACAAAGAGAATGAGGCTGAGCATGGGATATCTATGACCTGTTGCCGCCTACCCTGTCATTGGGATTTCGCGCCACCACGCGCACCTGCTGCAGCGCATCGGCCAGGCTCAGGCGGTCGGCATCTTCAGGTTTCACCAGCAGCGTCACCACCGGCCGGGCACGGTCGGCGTCCATCACGCTAAGGACTTCCACGTCTTCCATGAGACGGCTCAGCTTGGCCGCCTGCTTCGTGTCGATCACCTGAATATCCACGCGGCTGCCCGACCGCAGCATCGCCACCACACCGCTGGATTCCATCGGATGAATGCTCACCGCGCGGCGCCCGTTCGGAATCGCCAGCGAAGGCCCGCTGGCCCCACGGCGCACAATCAGCGGCAACGTCAGAGGCTGGTTCGCCGCCAGCGGCTCCAGCACTGTCGCGCCCGCGGCCTGGTCCAGCGAGGTCAACGCCTGTGCCGGACGCTGCGCGCCTGGCTCCGCCAGACGCAGATCCTCCGGCCGCAGCGTCGCTCCGCGGTCAACGGCCCTCGCCGCCACCACGATTGCGCCCGCATTGTCGGCGGAAGCCGTATTCCGCAACTTCGGAATCAGCAGCCCATAGAAGATGCCGGTGGCTACCACGGCAGCCACGAACGCCACCGCGAGCAGGGGCATCAGGTTTCTTTTCATCGCTATACCTCACTGGGGCCAATGGACCATCCATAGTGGCCCTGCCTCAGTACATCATGGGATGGGAGGACCAAACATCAGACGCTCACCTTAGTACTTCGGAGGAACCGCCTGAGAAGTTTAGCCCCCACGGGCAGGTACAATGGAATCAGTGGATACCCGCCGAATGTGCCCGCATTGCCGGGCGTTTATCACCACCAGCGACAAGGTCTGCCCTTATTGCGATACCCCCGTGGGACCCCGTGCCGTGGAGCTGCGCGGCGCCGGAAACCTGATCGGGGGCCTCATCCCAACCTCGCAGTTCGGCACGGTCATCATCCTCACCATGTGTGTCGCCATGTACCTGGTGACGATGCTGGCCAGCATGAAGATCGGCGAGGTCAACGCCCTCATCCGTTACGGCGCAGCGCTGCCGGAAGGCGTCTTCCACGGCCAGTGGTGGCGCCTGATCACCGCCGGATTCCTGCACGGCAACCTGATGCACATCGGATTCAACATGTGGGCCCTCATGGATGTCGGCCGGCATGCCGAAGAGATTTACGGCGAGAAGCGCATGGCGGTAATCTACGTCTTCTCCACCATCGGCGGCTTCCTGCTCAGCATGCTGCGCGGCACCCAGCTCACCGTCGGCGCCTCGGCCGGCCTGTTTGGCCTGATCGGCGCCATGATTGCCTTAGGCGTCCGGCACAAATGGTCCGCCGAAGCCTCCGCCATTAAGGCGTTTTATCTACGCTGGGCCATCTACGGTCTGCTCTGGGGCCTGCTGCCGTTCTTCCGCGTGGATAACGCCGCCCACATCGGCGGCCTGATGACCGGCTTCGCCGTAGCCTACTTCGCCGGCACCCCGCGCGAGTTCGATGTCGCCCGCGAGCGCGTCTGGAGCATCCTGGCCGCCGCCACCATCGCCCTCACCGGATACTCCTTCCTGCGCCTGGTGCTCTGGCTTACGGCCGCCTAGAAGATCGATAGCACCGTCTTGCCCCGGCGGCTCACCTGGCAGGTAAACGGCTCCGGATCGAACTCGCCGTGCCGCACCGTCTCCACCGCGGAGTTGCCGGCCACCAGCACCACCATCTGCTCCGAATTCAGCGGATTCTCAGCCGCGCAGGCCACCCCGTCCCGCTCGTGCGCGTACGTCTTCCCGTCCAGCGCAAAAGCCGCGCCGTCGAATTTCGCCGGGAACTCCCCACGCACGGCCGAATTGGTCTCCGGACGCCCAACGAAGACAATCGTGCGGCTCTGGCCAATCTCCGGCGTCAGTTCGAAGTCGCGCAGTACGGGCACCTGCCGTTCGAAGAAACGGTTGAACTGCGACTGGAGCAGTTCCGCGGTGTGGCGGTTGGCGCCCGCCTCGCGGTCGGTTCCATAGACGATCACGGCCGAATCCAGCTTCGCCAGCAGCGCCAGCAGCAGCGGCGGGTGAGCCGGCGCGGCGATCTTCCTCCGCGCTGCCGGGAAATCCGCCTCTCGAATCGTCTTCGTCGTGTACCGTTCGAAGAATCCACGCAGCATGGCCGCAAACGCGTCGTCGCCCATCTCTCTCCGGATGGCGTCGAACTCGAGTGTCGCCAAGGCCTCCTTGCGGGCCACTTCGGATTCTCGCGCGCGCCGCACCAGAATTTCAAAAGTCTCGTCCGGCTTCTGCGAACTGTAGATCCGGTACCATGCCGCCGCGCCCAGCGAGATCCACTCTTCCTGCTCCGTGGCCGGCAGAATCCAGCCCTTCCAGAGCTTTTCCTGCGCCATCTTCGGCACGGCGCTCTTCTTCGGCTCGGCCTTCGAAACCGCCGCCTGAGCCGACTCCGGAGTCGAGGCATGCGCCTGCCACACCTGGTAGCCCGACGAGTGAATCCCCTCGTTCTCCGCGTACTGTTCAACCTGATACCGCGACGGCACCCACTCGCGTTCATTCGGCTTGCCCAGCAGCGCCCACATCATCATCCGCGGCGCCATCTCCGACGATGTCACCTTCGCGTCGAACGCCGAAGCCGACACCAGCGGCGGAGTCCGGAAAGATTCGAACGCAAAGCCCTCGTCGATGGAGCCTTTGTGCTTGCGGTACATCTCCTGCCACTTCAGGTCCCGCGCCGAAGGCTGAAAGGGCACATGCACCGGACGGCCCTGCGGGTCGATGGCATGCTCCAACCGCACCTGCAGATCCTTCGCGTTGTTGCAGCCCCAATAGAACCCCTCCGTGCCGCCGAACCACTCGTTGCGCGAACTCCGCCACAGCTTGGTCTTGTTCGTGCCCAGCTCGAACATGGCGATCTCGTCGTTCTTGGCGTCGGCAATCATCCATTCGTTCGTGTACAGCCCGTTGTTGCGCTCCGCCAGATGCCGCACTACCTCCTCCACGTTGCTCCCGTACTGGATGGCCTTGCGCGCGCGGAAGGCCACCGGAGTCCCGTTCACGTTGAATGGCGACTGCCGGATGGTCGTCTCCGTCAGCACCACGCCCGCGTCGTTCTGATACCAGTCCGTGCCGCTCTGGATCCCGCCCGGGTAGGATTGCATCAGCATACGGTGCCCCTGGGCCGGCTTCACGTCCAGCAGCACGTTCGTCTGCTCGGCCAGCGTCAGCGGCCAGAACGTGATGTGGCCGATCACCATCTTGCCGTCGCGCGTGGCCTTGCCCGTGGCGGCGAAAGCGGAACAGCGGTCGGTCGGCGCGGCATCGAGCTGCGGCTTGAAATACGAGGGCGGCGTCAAACCCAGCCCCTCCAAGCCTGTCTGCGTAGTCTTCGCCGCCGGCCACAGCAGGCCGATCTCCTTGATGGTGTTCGCAAAAACGATGTCCGTAAGATCCAACTTGCGGCCCTTGTACTTGGCCCCGGCCGCGGCCGCGCCCTCCGCAATGCCCTGCATCTCCGACAGAATCTCCTGGTCGAATCCGCGCAGGAACACCGCATCGGCAATCGCCCGCCCCTGCCGCCAGCCCAGTTCTCTGTCTTTCGCGTTCATCTGCGCCGCACAGCGGTCCAGGTAACCCGCGATCTCGTCCGCCATCAGATATCCGTGCTGGAAGCCTCGCTCGTGGGGTTGCCCCTCGGTGTGGAGATAGATCCACCCCGCGCGCGGATAGCGGTAGGCCGGTCCAAATCCGCGCACCGCCACTTTGCTGGGCCACGCCGGCGCCGACTTGCTCTCCACCACGCTCACGCCCTCCACCCAGGCCGCTCCGGTGAAGCTGGCGCCGGGCGCGATGCGCACCTGCGGGGTGTCCAGCGCCCGTGTCGCCGTGAACTCCATCGACACCCGCGTCCAGCCGCGCGTGCCGGCCAGCGACGTGGTGTGCATGTCCCAGGGCATCGACGCCATGGAGAGCGCCGCGCCCGTCGGCACGCTGCTCCTGTCTCCTGTGCCCACCGTGAGCCCCTGCGTCTTCAGCCAGCCTTCCAGCTTGTAGCGCTGTCCCACTTTCAGGCTCATCTGGCGCCCGCGCACCAACGCTTCGGACCCCGCCGCACCCGCTTCAATCCGGACCGAAGCGCGGCCCTCGCGCTGCACCGCCGCATCCTGCGCCGCGCTCCCGTGCTGCGCCTGCCACTCCGCCGGAGCCATCCACACCGCGGCCGCCAGAATCAGGATCACTTTTGCTTCTCCCTTATCTTGTCCAACATGTCCTGCCGCGAAACATGCTCGCCCTTCGACATCACGAAGCTCAGCCGCGTGGTGGCCGAAATATCCTCCAGCGGATTGCCGTCCACGATGATCAGCGTGGCCTCGTAGCCAGGCGCCAGCAGCCCCAGCCGGCCGGCCGCTCCGGCCGCCCGCGCCGCCGTGAACGTGGCCGCCCGCAGCACTTCCGCCGCCGGCACGCCCGCCTGCACCCACAACTGCATCTCGCGGTGCAGCGCCGGACCGTGCGGCAACAGCGGCATCCCCGATCGCGTCACCGGCGCCAGCCTCTCGCCGGAGGTCATGCGCGACTTCACCTGCTCGGCCGCCTGCGCCTCCCCGCCGGGCTGCCGCTTCGCCTGCGCCGCCATCGCCGCAAACGCCTCCATCTCCGGCGCCTCCAGCACCTGCTGCGCCAGCGCGTCTTTCAGTAGCAGAGCCTCGCCGCCCGCCGTGTGCGCGGCAATCAGCGAGGGCGTCGAAGGATCCGGCGGCGCCGCCAGCACCTCCGCTCCCGGAATCTCGCCCACCACCACCTTGCGGCCCAACAGCACGGAAAGCCCCATCGGATCCGGCGCCGTGCGCACCCCCCCGATGCCGCAGTAGAGATAGGACGCCAGCTCGCGCTCCATGTTCTTCTGCAACTGCCCCGCTTCCGTCGGCGGCGCTCCGGTGCCCGGCATCATGAGCATGACGCCTGAGTCGATCAGCGCCGGCAGCACCGTCCGCCCCGACGCTTCCACGGCCTCGGCCCGCAGCGATTCGGCCTCCGGCGCCGGCCCGTCGTAGATCGCCGCGATCTTGCCGTTCTTCACCAGCAGCGAGCCTTGCTCGATCACCCGCCCGTCCCCCACAAACAGCCGCGCATTGCGGATCAGGATGGTGTTCGACCTCCGCATCTGCCGCGTGATCGTCTGCGTCTTGGTCAGGTTCGTCTTCGACCACGCCTGGTAAGAGCCCGAGGCGATAAAGGGAGCCAGCACGGCCAGCACCCACAGCTTCGAGGCCGGCTTGATCTTCTCTTCCTTCTCCCAGCGGAAGAGCTTGATCGAGACAAACAGCCCTACCCCCAGAGTCAACAACATCGCCCCCAGAGAATCCAGGTTCTGCGCGATCGATTCGCCCCGCACCAGCACGCCCTGCATGCCCAGGTACAGATGCGTCGAAGGCAGGAACTGCGCCACCGCCTGCAGCCAGTCCGGCATGATGCTCAACGGCACCGTCGCGCCGGACAGCATCAGCATCGGCAGATACAGCAGCTGAATGATGATCTGGCTCTCCGCCATCGAGTTCGCCACCGCCGCCACAATCAGGCCCACGGCCCGGAAAGCGCACGCACCGGCGCTGACGATGATGAACAGCGACAGGAAATTCTGCGGAATCTCCATCCCGTAGCGCAGCTTCGCCAGCCCGGCAAACAGGAACAGCGACGGGATGAACAACACCCAGCCCGTAATGATGGACGCCAGCAGGATGGGCGCCGGAGAGATGGGCGCCACTTTGAACCGCCGCAGGATGCCCGCCTCGCGGTCGATGGTCGCGCGCAGCCCGCCGCCGAAAAAGCCTGAGCCCAGCACGCCGAACATCAGCACCATGGAGAGCACCTGCGTCAGTGCCCCCTGGCTGGTCTTGGCGCCAAAGCCCTCGCCGAAGGCCGCGAAGAAGATCAGCGGCATCAGGTAATTGAAGAACACCACGACGCGGTCGCGCGCCGTCAGCCGGAGCGTGGTGCGTAGGTAAGCGAGATAGGGTCGCATGAACGGTTCCAGGTATCAGTCGCGCAGGGACTTGCCCGTCAGTTGAATGAATACGTCTTCCAGCGTCGGCCGCTTGATGTGCAGGTCGTCGATCTCGGCGCCGGCCGCCTCCAGCCACTTCACAATCTCCACCACCGCCCGCGCCGGCTTGGGCGCCGATAGCGTCAGGCGGCGGCGGTCCTCTGAAATGTGCGCGCCCAACTCTTCCGGCACCTCCTGCGGCATGGGTTGCACGGTGGAGACCTCCACTCGCGCATGACCCATCACCTCCCGCTGCAGCTCCTGCGGCGAGCCGATGGCCACCACGCGGCCCTCGTCCACAATCGCCACCCGGTCGCACAGCCGTTCAGCTTCCTCGATGTAGTGCGTCGTCAGCAGGATGGTCCGCTTCTGGTCTCGCAACTCCTCGATCAGCGAATGGATCTCCAGCCGCACCTGCGGGTCCAGCCCCGTCGTCGGCTCATCCAGGAATACCAGCTGCGGCTCGTTCACCAGCGCCAGCGCCAGCGCCAGCCGCTGCTTCTGGCCGCCGCTCAGCGTGCTGTACAGCGCCGTGCGCTTGTCCCAGAGTTGCAGCCGCTTCAGCAGGACGTTCGTGTCGGCCGAGCGCGAGTAGAACGCGGCGAACAGCTCCACCGCCTCATGTACCCGGATCTTCTCCGGCAGCCGCGTGGACTGCAGTGAAACCCCGATCCTGTCCTTCACCGCGTTCGTCTCCGAAGCCGGGTCGTATCCCAACACGGACACCTCGCCGCTGGAGCGCGCGCGAATGCCTTCCAGAATCTCCACCGTCGTCGTCTTCCCCGCCCCGTTCGGCCCAAGCAGGCCGAAAACTTCGCCTTGCGCCACTTCGAAGTCGATGCCGCGCACCGCCTCGAAATCGCCGTAGGCCTTCCTCAGGCCCCGCACCTGGATTGCGAGTTCAGCCGGCATGGCTACCGGTTCAAAACCGAGATGCAGGCTTTCATGAAGGCCGGCAAATCGTCCGGCTTGCGGCTGGAAACCAGGTTGTGGTCCACCACGACTTCGGAATCTTCCCAGAGCCCGCCGGCGTGCACCACGTCATCCTTGATGGCGAAGAACGAGGTGCAGCGCTTGCCTTTCAGCACGTTCGCCGAGCACAGGCACCACAACCCGTGGCAGATGGCCGCCACCAGCTTGCCCTGCGCGTCGATCTGCGCGATGAACTGCGAAGAGGCCGGGTGCCGCCGGATGAAGTCCGGAGCAAAGCCGCCCGGCGCAATCACGCCATCGTAGTCGTTCGCCTTCAGATCCGCGTACGTCTTCGTCGCCGTGCATGGGTAGCCCAGCTTCGACGGATAGGCCTTGCCTGCTTCGGCGCCCACCAGATGCACTTCGGCGCCGGCTTCGATCAAGCGGTAATACGGGTACCAGACTTCCATTTCCTGGTAGAGCTGGTCCACGAAAATGGCGATGCGCTTGCCCTTCAGAGTCATTCCCACAGTTTAGCGGTTGCGCGCCTGCTCTGACGCGCCATCTATCGTCCCGCCGCGTCCCGCAGGGCCTCCCGGTCCAGCGCAAGCACGCTCGACGGATTGCGCCACACGCGCCCAGCTATCTTCGCCCCTGCCACCGCCTCCGTGCCGTATCCCGCCTTCGTCTGATAGAGCGGGATCAGCGTCTCCGCCGTGCGCCACCGCTCTTCGGGCCGCGCGCAGCTGAACGTCCCGCCTCCGTCCTCCCGCCAGCCTCCTTCGATACGGCCTTGCCTGTATTCGCCTCGTACCGCGTAGCGCGTGCCGCCCAGCAGCACATCCTGCCGCAGCACACCGCCGCGGAAGCTCCCGCCCGTGAACTCCTCCCCGTACAAAGTGAGCCTCACGGCGCCGTCACGGGCGTCAATGGCCAGCGCCCACTGCCCGCCGGCGCTGTCCT